>NZ_CALMGQ010000075.1 GCF_937863595.1 uncultured Cytophaga sp. | reverse complement strand
TAACATTTGAAACTGCTGCTGTTGTGCATCCCGTTGAAGTTACCGCTACTTTATACGAACCAGCGCTTGGCGCTGAATAGGTTGCATTTGTAGCAGTTGATATATTTCCCGAAGCGTTTGACCATTGGTACGTTAATCCAGCACCTGTATTAGCAGATAGAAGAACAGAACCTCCTGCACAAAACGATGTGCTTGGCGAAGTTATTGCTGCAGTAGGAGCAGGGTTAACAGAAATTGTTTTCGAAGGTGAGATTGCTGTACATCCACTTGCATCAATAACGATTACCGTGTAGGATCCAGGGGCATTTGCAGTATAGGTTGAATTTGTTGCATTTGCAATCGGGTTTGAATCTTTTACCCATTGGTATGTTTTACCAGTACTTGCAGTTAATAAAACCGATTCCCCTGCGCAATAAGAGTTTGAAGGTGATGTAATTGTAGCCGTACATGTGCCAGTAGAAATTTCTCCATAAGCAATCCCACGACCAACGGTAGCCATATAAACACGACCAAATACATTCATGTCTCCAATAACAAACTGACCATTTCCTGGTCCGCCATATTCATGGGCATCGTCATTTGCTCTGGTCCATGTTACACCTTTATCAATGGATGCAAATACACCTGTTACTCCACCAACGGTTCCCCATATGTAAATGGTTAAGTAAGGTGCTGTAGGTGCAGCTTTTCCAAAACCAACTGCCGAACAAGATGTTACTCCTGAAATACTTGAGAAGGTTGTTCCTGAATTGGTAGAATGTTTTAATCCTCCACCATACAAGGCGATCCAAATGTCACCTTCAATACCAGGTACTGGGCGTACAATCGGAGATCCCGATCCATTCGTTGTGGATACTGTAGTGAAATTAGCACCACCATCTGTACTGATTAAAAATGCTCCGTTTGATTTATTGTAAGCATAAAATTTATTTGAGTTTACCATATCAGCCACTGGTACAGCATCTGCAATGTTTAAGCCATTACACGTAGACCAAGAGCCACCATTATTTGTTGATCGATACATTGTTGAAGATCCACTCGGACAATGTAATATGGTTGAACCATTTGCTGAAATGGCAACCTTTCCTTGGAAACCATTGATTGAAGAAGTTTGTGTCCAGCTTGTACCTTGATTGTTTGTATAATACATTTTACCGCTTGAGTTGTCTCCACCACCCACACGTACCATTTTACTTGTACTTAATGCTGCAACTGCCAATCCTGTTGTTGTACCCATTCTAGGCGTATGTATGGGAGCGTATTGTGTTATATCCGTATGTACAAAGCCATCGTAATCCCCAATTACAGATACTAATGGTCCGCCTGTAATACTTACAATATCTAAGGGTACCGTTTCTTCAATTCCTTTACTTAAGAATTTCCAAGTAGTTGAAGATGCATTTACATTTTCACACGTAAATACGCCATTGCCAGAAATAACGTATGCTTGTGCCGTATTAAATGGATTAAATTCAATACATCCTGCCCAGTGGATCGATTGGTCTCCAATCCATGTACAACCATTTGGGTCTAATGTAATACCATTGCCAACCAAATCTTTCCATGTAGAGCCGCCATTTGTACTTAAAAAGAAACGATCACCATATGCGTTCGGGAACTGTGTATAATATAAATTAGTGCTTGATGCAATTAAGCGATTTGCGTTATTGGGATCTACGCTAATACCACCAAAGCCCGACGTCATGCCAGACGGTGTTACGTTGGTCCATGCACCATTTGTTGTATTGTATTTCCAAATTTGACCAGAAGTAATATTCCAAGGGCCTTCTTTATCTGCATACGTGATATACATATTCTTATCACTTGCAAGTATTGCTCGTTGAGGCATCAATGCTGGTCCGCCTGTTACGGCACTGAATGAAGCACCACCATTTGTACTTTTATAAAAATTGTTACTCGTTTGAGATACACCAAAAAAGATTGTTTGTGAAGCATTGCCTGTTGTTGCGCTGCTTTTGTCAAAAAGAACAAAGCTCAATCCATTATCGTTTGCCGTGCTATTTCCAGTAGTTGTAACATTACTCCAACTTGCACCAGAGTCTGTGCTTTTGAAAAGACCATTTCTGCGTGTACCGCAAAATAAAATACTTCCTTTATTCGGATCTACAACTAGCTTCTCGCCATTTTGTCTACCCATGCCATTTCCATGCGCTTTGAATTGTGAGGAAACATCTGTGATTGCAAATGTATTTCCATAATCCGTTGATCGAAGTATAGCTGTTTTTCCATTGTTAAAATAGGATGTCCCTACCAACATATATACATTTTTCGAGGCTTGAGGGTCCATTGCAATGGATTCAACACCTTGCCATCCTGTCTCGTTTTCTGAGGTCCAATCCAACAACGGAATCCATTTTGAATTTGGAGCATCCCAGCGATATGCTCCACCCACATCGGTTCGGGCAAACATAACACCAGACTCTGTTTTACTTGTTATAATTCCAGAAACAAATCCACCACCACCAATAGCAACATTATTCCAGTTGTATGTTTGTGCAAAGGATGGCTGAAAAAATAAAAGCGTAAGTACAGTACAGATTATTCTAAAAGATGTTTGATAGAATGCTTTGGAGAGAGTCGTCATTCAGTTGAAGTTTAATTGTTGAATATTTAAAGATACAATTTTATCGTCTAATAATTATGTATTATAAGGGTCTATATATGATTTGAAATGGGAATATTGCCAATCATTTTTTTTCGTAATATTCTGATAATTCATATCTAATATCAACATTCCTTACCTATATATTAATATAGTTTCAATTCAAAAAAGTAACGATTTTTGAATAGGTATTTTTTGTTTCTATTTTGAAAGGTCTGTAATTGTTTGATTATTAGTTTGTATTGAATGTATATGGTTTATTCAATCGTTTGAATCAAAGACGAATATCTTTAAGTATTTTATTATTTAAAGATAGTATAAAAAACGTTGCTAAGTAATCAATCTGTTCCTTCCTTATGAATAGATGCTGCTATT
>NZ_CALMGQ010000074.1 GCF_937863595.1 uncultured Cytophaga sp. | reverse complement strand
AACTTATTATAGAATCAGACGCTTTAAATTGCATACTATTCAATCCTTTAATAACATGACAACGTAGGAGTAAGAAAAGCAGTTAATTCTCGTACTCTATGCATTTAGCTTTACGCCTTAAGCCTTAAGCTTTAGGCCTAATTACGAAGGTAGTTTATCTTTGATCAAACCATATACAAACGTGCCAGCTGTTGCAGAAATAATTGCTACAATCATAACTTCCACCCCTGCGCCTACCAATGCAAACATAGGCCCTGGGCATGCACCTGTTAATGCCCAGCCCAATCCAAAGATAATTCCGCCCGGCAGCAATCCTTTGTGATACTCTTTGGCAATTAAACGAATATCTTCGCCACCAAAACTTTTCAAATTGAATTTCTTAATCAGTAAAATTGAAATGGCTCCTACTACAATTGCAGAGCCGATGATGCCGTACATGTGTATGCTTTGAAAGTGAAACATCTCTTGAATTCGAAACCAAGAGATTACTTCTGCTTTGGTCAACACAATGCCAAAGTACATGCCTATGATAAAGAATTTTATATATTTCATGTTACGTTTTATGTATTACGTTTTAAGTTGTGTGGTGTTGGTATGAGTAGTTCATTAGTGAAAAAGTGTAGAGTGTAAAGTACATGCTTAACTTCTAAAATTTGAATAATGAGTAAGAGAATTAAATAGGATAAAGAACAAAGGTTACATTTAATACAGACAAATTTCTACACTCAACTTTTTTACATTTTACACTACTTTCACTTTTCATCACGTTCATTCAATCCGTTTGGTATTTGTTTTTTGTTATTTGGAATTTGATTCGCTATAGCTCCAATATATACGGCAACACCAAATACGTCATTGTAAGTCCGCCAATAAAGAAGCCAACAACCGCTATGAGGGAATTTACATTCAACATGGACAATCCCATGATTGCATGTCCTGATGTGCAGCCGTTCGCATAACGTGTACCAAAGCCAACAAGGAAGCCACCCACAACAATCATTATAAATCCTCTTAAGGTAAATAATCCTTCCCAAGAGAAGATGCTGATAGGTGCAAAACCATCAAAATCATGTACGCCTTGTTGATTTAATATTGCATAGGTATCATCCCCTACCCCTACGGTTGGGTTTAGGAAGGTATGGGCTAGCCAAGCTCCTGCAATAGTACCAACAATCAATACTAAGTTCCATGCTTCTTTCTTCCAATCATAATCAAAGAACTTGATGGATTTGGGCGCATACATGGCGCAGATGTGTCTAAAGTTAGAAGAAACTCCAAATTGTTTGTTTGTTATAAATAACAATAAAGGAACCATTAAGCCCAGCAAGGGACCAGAGATATACCATGGCCAAGGTTGTCTTATAAATTCAAGCATGTTTTATATGTTTTACGTTTTAGGTTTTAAGTAGTAAGAATGTACGTGTTATGTTTATGTATTACATTTTCTATTGGCGGAACATACTATTACTTAGAAATGAAGGCGAATTGGTTCAATAGTTAGCTTTAACACAATATGTAGATTGAAATTTCAAATCAAATCAGCAATATTACTCATAAAAAAAGAGTGGTTCCCCACTCTTCCCTTTCAATATAATTAAGCTATTTCAGCATCGGCAAATTCCTCAGTGGGAATGCAACTACAGAATAAATTTCGATCGCCGTAGGCACTATCGATTCGACTAACAGTTGGCCAGAACTTTGTTGTTTTAATATACGGCAATGGATACGCTGCTTTTTGTCTGGAGTATGAGCGTGTCCACTCATCTGCTGTAATAATACTTGCTGTATGCGGAGCGTGTTTTAAGACGTTATCCAACTTATCTGCTGCACCCGTTTCAACTTCCTTGATTTCATTGCGAATAGAAATCATGGCTTCGCAGAAACGATCCAATTCATGCTTGGATTCGCTTTCTGTAGGTTCAATCATTAAAGTACCTGCAACTGGGAAAGAAACGGTTGGTGCATGGAAGCCATAATCCATCAAACGTTTGGCGATATCTTCTACTTCAATACCTAAAGTTGTTTTGAAGGCTCTGCAATCTAAAATAAATTCGTGCGCACAATGTCCGTTTGCACCGGTATATAATATTGGATAATATTTCTCTAATCGAACTTTAATATAGTTTGCATTCAAAATGGCATTCTTAGTAGCATTGGTTAAGCCATCTGCCCCCATCATCGCAATATAGCCATACGAAATAGGCAAAATACTTGCGCTACCCCAAGGAGCTGCAGAAACGGCATGAATCCCTTTCTCTCCACCCGTTTTAACTACGGCATGACTTGGTAAGAAAGTCGTCAAATGTGCAGCCACGCCAATTGGTCCAACACCCGGACCACCACCTCCGTGAGGAATACAGAATGTCTTATGTAAGTTCAAGTGACACACATCCGCACCAATAGAACCTGGTGAAGTTAAGCCTACTTGTGCATTCATGTTTGCACCATCCATATATACTTGTCCGCCGTTATTGTGAATCGTTTCACAAATATCAATGATTGTTTCTTCAAATACGCCGTGCGTAGATGGATACGTAATCATCAAGCACGATAAGTTTGCACTATGTAAAGCAGCTTTTGCTTTTAAATCTGCAACATCAATATTACCAGCGTCATCGCATTTCACCAATACAACCTGCATCGCAGCCATTACTGCACTTGCAGGATTGGTTCCATGCGCAGATGTTGGTATTAATGCAATATTTCTATGATGATCTCCTCTACTTTCGTGGTATGCACGAATCACTAACAGTCCAGCGTATTCACCTTGCGCACCCGAGTTTGGCTGTACAGAAACACCTGCAAAGCCGGTAATCTCGCACAACCAAGATTCAATATTTTTAAATAACTGATGATAGCCTTTTACTTGTTGTGCCGGTACGAATGGATGTATTTGTCCAATCTCTGGCCAGGTAACCGGAATCATTTCTGTTGTAGCATTCAATTTCATGGTACAAGAACCCAATGAAATCATAGAATGCGTAAGCGATAAATCTTTATTTTCTAATTGCTTTAAATAACGCAACATTTCATGTTCGGTATGGTAGGAATTAAATACCGCATGCGTCATGAATTTCGAAGTGCGTTCTAAATCTGTAGGAAGCGAAGCTCGAATGCTGCTGTATTTTGCTACCAACTCAACCGCAGAAAAGTCTTTCCCTGTTGCTTCAATTAATACAGCTACTAAGTTCGTAAAATCCGAAATTGTAACGGACTCATCCAAAGCAATAATTACTTGATTGTTTTCGTAACGCAAATTGATTTGTGCTTTTTCTGCCGCTATTTTCACTTCTTCGTATTTGGCTTGCGCACAAAATGAGATGGTATCAAAATACGCAGGGTTGCTTTGCTCCAAACCAAGATCTTTTACGATCGCTGCTAATGCTGTTGCAAAACCATGTACGCGCAAAGCAATTTTCTTCAAACCTACAGGACCGTGATACACGGCATACGATGCTGCAATTACCGACAACAATACTTGCGCGGTACAAATATTAGAAGTTGCTTTTTCTCTACGTATGTGTTGTTCGCGTGTTTGTAAAGACATGCGATATGCTTTCTTTCCTTCTGCATCAATTGAAACCCCAATGATACGACCAGGCAATTGCCGTTTGTATTCTTCTTTGGTAGCAAAGAAACCAGCATGTGGTCCACCAAATCCCATAGGTACGCCAAAACGTTGAGATGAGCCTAAGACAACATCTGCCCCCATTTCTCCTGGCGACTTCAATAAGGTTAGGCTTAATAAGTCTGATGCAAATGCAACCAACACATCCGATGCATGTGCTTTTGCAATTAAATCTGTATAATCTGCAACAGCACCATTACAATCGGGAGATTGTAGTAACAAACCAAAAATATCGTTACGTGCATAATCAACCGTTGTGGTGTCCGTAATTTCTATACTAATACCAAGTGGTTCTGAACGTGTTTTTAACACATCTAACGTTTGCGGAAACGTGTGTTTTGAAACAACAAATACCAAAGCATCTTTTTTAGGGCCTTTTCTAAGACTATATAATAAAGTCATTGCTTCAGCTGCAGCTGTGGCTTCATCTAACAGCGATGCATTTGCAATCTCCATACCTGTTAAGTCACACACCATCGTTTGATAATTGATGAGTGCTTCTAGACGTCCTTGAGAAATCTCAGCTTGGTATGGTGTATATGCAGTATACCAACCTGGATTTTCTAAAATATTTCTTAAAATAACTGTTGGCGTAAGTGTATTATAATAACCTAAACCAATGTATGTTTTGAAAACTTGATTTTGAGATACAATCTTTTTAAACTCTTGCAGGAACCCTTCTTCCGTTAGGGCTGCGGGTAATTGCAAAGACTTTTTAAGACGAATATTGGAAGGTACCGTTTCATCGATCAATTGATCTATGGAACGAACACCTATAACAGATAACATTTCTTCTTTTTCGGAAGACGATGTACCAATATGTCTTTCTTGGAAAGTACCTCTTTGGGTCAAATCTATTTTCATAACAGTAGAACTTCTAAATACTATTGTATTGTTCTTAAGCAAAACAAATGCTTTAAAACGCCACAAATTTACGAAATTGCTGAACTTTAGAGTCGTTTTGTTCGCGCCCTGTGGATAAATAATATTCTATTAAAATTTAGTAGATTTACAGTATGAATACCCCTAGAAAAAAAATCGCATACGTACTTCTGTCTATTGTTGCAGGAATGCTACTAATCAACGCAGTACCGTTACCCAATGCAACTGAAATAAAAAAAGAGGCACTGGAGTCCATTACAGCAGCTGATTTATCGGAGTATTTGCACATTGTGGCTTCTGATAGCATGGAAGGCCGAGCTACTGGAGAAGTCGGCCAAAAGAAAACCGCGCGCTATTTAGCAGCTAAATTTAAAGAGTTTGGATTACTCCCGCCGGTTTCAACAACTTCTGGGAATAGCTATTTTCAAGAATTCACTCTCCTTGAAAAGAAGTGGGCAGATGTCTATTTGAAAGTAGATAAAACTAAAAAAATATTTCTAAAAGATTTTTATGCCTACGGTGATGTTTCTATACCAGAAGTTACTTCTATGAAAATGGTTTGTGTGGGTTATGGAATAGAAACCTCTAATTACAGCGACTACAAAAACATTTCTGTTAAAGATAAAGGCGTAATTATTTTTATGGGAGAACCCTTTAAAGATTCCCTTTCTTTAATTAGTGGAACAAAAAGCTTATCGAGCTGGGCCAATGATTGGCGCGCAAAATCAGATTTAGCTTATAAAAAGGGAGCAAAAGCTGTTTATATCATTGTTGGTAATACACAAGCGGAATTTGAAACGAGGTTAAGCAATCTTAAAGAACATTTATTAGCTCCTACCTTAGCATTTTCACATAAGAAAAAGTCAAATGCTTTTTTTATACCAGTAAGTTTGGCGGCAGAAATGTTAAAATCGACTGATCACACATTGCTTGAATATAAAAAAATGTATTTTAGGTCTGAATCCAGCTACCCATTTAAATCTGCCAAAGTAGAAGCAAAAGTGGGTGTAACAGAACGTTTGGTTCAAACAGAGAACGTATTGGGAATTATTGAAGGAAATAAATATCCAGAAGAAATTGTTGTACTAACGGCCCATTACGACCATTTGGGGATAGAAAATGGCAAGATTTGCTATGGCGCAGATGACGATGGTTCTGGTACGGTTGCTTTACTTGAAATTGCTCAAGCCTTTTCCTTAGCGAAATCTAAGGGGGTTGGCCCTGCGCGCACCATTCTTTTCATGCCTCTAACGGGAGAAGAACGAGGATTAATGGGCTCCGAGTATTATACAGATAAGCCCGTTTTCCCTTTAGCTAATACTGTTGTAGACTTGAATATCGACATGATTGGTAGAGTAGATGCTACACATGCTGGCAACGAAAATTATGTATATATCATTGGAAGCAATCGCTTATCATCTGAATTACATACCATTAACGAACAGGCGAATATGGCTTCTGCAAAAATCGAACTGGATTACACCTTTAATTCATTTGATGACCCAAACCGCTTTTATTATCGATCAGACCATTATAACTTTGCAAAAAACAACATCCCTGTGATCTTTTATTTCTCAGGTATTCATGAAGATTACCACAAGCCTACCGATACTGTTGATAAGATTCGATTTGATAAGATGACAAAAATCACTCAATTAGTATTTGCTACAGCTTGGGAGATTGCTAATCGAGAAAACCGTTTGGTCGTGGATGGAACAAAATAAGATATGAAAAACGCCGATTCGTTTTTAACAGATGCCGACTCAAAAACATTTGATTCGGAACACCGTCGCAAAATAAACTTTAACATAGGCCGATACAACGATGCCGTTGCTAAAGGATCTACGCAATTCGAAAATCACGAATTGGGTAGACAGCGTGCGTCTTATTTGAAGACACAAGTCATTGAAAATTTAGATAAATATTTAATTGAATTTGAAGCCAACTTTACCCGCAATGGCGGCAAGGTAATTTGGGCACGTGATGCAAACGAAGCATTGTCAGAGATTCATAAAATATTAAAAGAAAAGAAAACACGTAGTGTTGTTAAATCTAAAACAATGACTACCGAAGAAATCCATTTCAATGAATACCTTGAAAAAAATGGGATCGAATCCATTGAAACAGATTTAGGAGAATACATTGTACAATTAGCAGGACAAAAGCCGTATCACATTGTTACTCCTGCGATGCACATGTCTCGCCAGGATATTTCTGAATTGTTTGAAAAAAAATTAGGCATCCCTTATACAGACGACCCACAAGAATTAACGCTTACAGCGAGAAGAATCTTACGTGAAAAATATTTAGAAGCAGAAGTTGGTGTTTCGGGCGCCAATTTCATCATTGCAGATGTAGGCGGTATTGCTGTAACGGAAAATGAAGGCAATGCACGTCTTTGTACAACCTTCCCCAAAACACATATTGTAATTGTTGGCATTGAGAAGCTAATCCCTTCCATGACAGACTTAGGCTTGTTTTGGCCCATGCTTGCGCAAAGTGGAACAGGTCAACAAGTGACAGTATATAATACTATTTTCACAGGACCTGCCAAACAAGGCGAAAGTGATGGCCCAGAGGAGATGTACGTTGTCTTAATAGACAATGGACGTACAAATATTATTGAAGATCCAGAAAAACGACAGTCATTAAATTGTATACGTTGTGGTGCATGTTTGAATGTGTGTCCTGTGTATAGAAATATTGGCGGACATACTTACGGCAGCACTTACAGTGGTCCAATTGGTTCTGTAATTACCCCACATCTAGAGGGCATGGAAAAGTTTAAGCACTTAAGCTATGCAAGTACTCTATGCGGAGCATGCACAAGTGTTTGCCCTGTTAAAATCGACTTACACAATCTATTATTATTAAACAGAAACCAAAGTGTTAAAGAAGGCTTAGCAACGAAGTCCGAAACATTTGGTTTCAAGCTTTGGGCAAAAGCAATGAAGAATAGAACGCTTCTGAATTTACCGGGAGCTGCCTTGAAAAACTTCATGGTTGGTTTTATTTTCAAAAACTCTTGGGGCAAACGCAGAGAAGATGTTCATATAGCGCCAAAATCTTTCCAACAGTTATGGAAAGAGAGGAGGAAATAATTATGAATTATGAATAGAAAATAATTATGAATTATGAATTATAAATTATGAATTATAACTGGTTTGCTGAATACTATTAACAAGGGTGATTAAAATAAACAGGTTGTTGGCCGCTGGCACAACAACGGGTTGATTCGTGTTCAGGTTAAGAATCTTTCAAACATACCTATTGTACATTGTACAATTTATTACATCAAGGAAATATAACTCATAATTCATAACTCATAATTCATAACTCATAATTCATAACTCATAATT
>NZ_CALMGQ010000073.1 GCF_937863595.1 uncultured Cytophaga sp. | reverse complement strand
GCATCTACATAGGTTGATTTTAATTTTTGAAATTCTCTATAATCTAATATGTTTCCAACAATCGGGTGGTCGCTGTCTAACTTCGAAAGTATTTCTTCTCCTGTAGCGTACTGTCCAGTCTTAGTTTTCTTTGCATTGGGATCGAGCTTCAATCTGTCGAATAAGATTTCGCCCAATTGTTTTGGAGAAGCAATATTAAATTGAACCCCTGCGTGTTCAAAGATTTGTTTTTCTACCACTTCAATTTCGCCTTGCAACAAGGTTGAAAATTCGGCCAACGCTTTTGTGTCTATTTTTATACCCTCCAATTCCATTTCTGCAAGCACTTCACTTAAAGGCATCTCAACCTCTTTAAACAAAGGCTCAAGCAATTGATTTTTAACTAAGGGATTAAAAAAATTATATAATTGGAAGGTGATATCTGCATCTTCCGCTGCATACTCTGTAATTGCTTCAATGGCAACATCGCGCATGCTGCTTTGCTTCAGGCCTTTTTTACCTATGAGTTGTTCAATAGAAACGGGGGTGTAATTTAAATATACTTCTGCTAGCGCATCCATTCCATGACGCATTTCTGGCTCTAGTAAATAGTGCGCAAGCATGGTGTCAAACAACGGACCTACAACATCAAAGTTGTATTTCTTCAAAACCAATAAATCGTATTTTAAATTTTGTCCAATCTTAGTAATGGCGGGTGCGTCAAAAGCAGGCCGCAATACATTAAGTATTTTTTCTACTTCTATTTGATCTTCTGGAAAAGGAATGTAATACGCTTCGTGTTCTTTGAAACTGATTGCCATGCCCACAAGTTTTGCTTCTAGCGCATTTAAAGAAGTTGTTTCTGTATCAAAGCAAAAGGATTCTTGCAGCAACATCAATTGCGTTAAACGTGCAATTTCTTTTTCACTCGAAATTGCGTAATAATTATGCGGAACCGTATCGATTGAATTTCTAGTAATAATATCAGATTCAGTCGTATCAACTGAATCATCTTCCGTATGTGAGGTAGTTGGTGCGACAGCCTCAAATCCAAACAAGCCCATCTGTTGGCTCACTGGTATTGTAGGCGCTTTAGAGACTGTTTTCTTTTCAGTCGGTTTTTTTGTTTCCTTTACTTCCGAAGTACTGCTTCCAAACAATCGTTTTTTTAATGTCTTAAATTCAAGTTCATCAAACAATTGATTTAAGGCTTCTACATTATATTCTTTTATTCGCAATGCTTCCTCATCAAAAGCAATTGGAACTTCGCAATGTATGGTTGCAAGCTCTTTAGAGAGCAAGCCTTGTGCTGCAAAATTAATTACGTTTTCTTTTTGTTTGCCTTTAAGATCTTCGGCATTCTTAATTAAGTTTTCTACAGAACCATATTCAGCAATTAATTTTTGCGCAGTTTTTTCTCCGATGCCAGGTATTCCTGGAATATTATCTACGGCATCTCCTTGCAAGCCAAGTATGTCGCGTACTTGATCTACCTGTGCAATATTGAAGCGCGCCAATACTTTACCAACGTCATATATTTCAATGTCATTGCCCATATACGCAGGTCTATATAAAAATACATGCTCATTCACCAATTGCATATAATCTTTATCCATGGTCATCATGAATACGTCAAAACCCAGGGGTGGAGCAATTTTAGAAAATGTACCCACAATATCATCGGCTTCGTATCCAGGCACACCTAATATTGGAATATTCATTCCTTCTAAAAGACGATAAATATAGGGAATAGCAAGAGAAATGTCTTCAGGCTGTTCTTGTCTGTTGGCTTTATATTCGGTAAAGTTTTCATGTCTAAATGTGGGCCCTTGCAAATCGAAGGCAACGCCAATATGTGTCGGATTTTCTTTTTGTAAAATTTCTAACAAACTATTCGTAAAACCAAATATGGCACCAGAGTTTATTCCTGTAGAAGTAATACGTGGATTTTTACTAAAAGCAAAATGGGCACGATAGATGAGTGCCATGGCATCCAATAAAAACAGTTTTTTCATGTATGAATTTAAGTAATAATTTTTTGAATCGATGAACTTCTTGCTATTGTTGCGCCTTTTCGACCAAACCATTCTGGGGATTAATAATGCGCCAGAGCTGTACTTTTTCGGTCAACAATCTACGAGTGTATAATCTCTATTGGTATTCGGAGAAAGGTACAGAAATACCAATGTCTAAAACCAAACGATATTAAATCACATTTCAGATTTCAATTTAATCAATAAATGCTAGAATAACAGATTTCAATTTTGAACACAGAAATGAAGTGAATGTATACGGAACAATAAAAATGTATTACTTTTATCTAAATAGAAATTTGAAAAGATGGCATATATTAAAGCAGTTAGAGGAAACACACCCATATTTGGGAAAGATTGTTGGTTGGCAGAAACTGCCACTGTTGTAGGTGAAGTTGCAATGGGAGATAATTGCAGTGTGTGGTTTAATGCGGTAATTAGAGGCGATGTAAACTCCATCAAAATTGGAAATAAAGTCAACATTCAAGATGGTGCATGTATTCACTGTACCTACGAGAAGCATGCAACGGTGATTGGGGATAATGTATCTATTGGTCACAATGCTATTGTACACGGCTGCACCGTTGAAGAGAATGTATTAATCGGTATGGGCGCAATCGTTATGGATCGGTGTTACATTGAGAAAAATTCATTGATAGCTGCAGGTGCCGTATTATTAGAAGGTACGCGCGTTGAAAGTGGCTCGCTATATGCGGGCGTACCAGCTAAAAAGGTTAAAGATTTAACGCCAGAGCATTTTCAGAGTATCATTGAACGCATCTCTAATAATTATATGATGTATTCTGATTGGTTTAAAGAAGAAAATGAATAAGTATTTATAAATAAAAGGGTTAAGAGCATTAAAGATCAAGAGGTCACCTTATATTTTTAATTATTCATCGAAAAATTTGAATAGGCCTCATATTTGTAGTATCATTAAAAAGTAAAAGCTTATGTATATGAAATATTTAATTGCACTCTCAATTTTCTTTGGTTTAAACGTTTTGTGTTCGGCACAAAGTGGCTTGCCTTCAGATCCAGAAACAAACAAAATTACGTGGCAAGAAACCATCCCCTTAGATAGCGTTACCCGTGATGAAATGTTTGATCGGTGCAAACGTTGGTTGGCACATTATTATAAAATCGAATCTTTTAGCATTGATAGCAAAGTGAGTTATACAGTTGCAACTAAAGCTGATTTTAAAATAAGTTTGACCTACGATTTTAAATACAAATCTCAAAATAACATCAATTATACAATTACATTGAATCAAAAAGAAGGAAAGTATCGAGTAACGATTACAGACTTTAAATTTTATAAAGTTTCATCGGGCGCAAATACGCAAATTCTATTAGAGCAAGCCTATGCTAAAATGACAAGTCAAAATAAAGGTGAAACTACGAGTCAAGTAAAAGCTGAAATTGAAAAAGTTTTGGAAGACCTGAAGATATTTATGGTAAAGGGCTATGTTAAGACTCAAGATGACTGGTAGACGGTAGGTCAAATTCCAAATACCAAAAAACAAATTCCAAACGGATAACGCAATCGTGTATTTGTTTGGAATTTTTTTATCCAGTGAATTATAAAGATTTCAAAGTAGTAACATAATCTTCTTCTCGTCTTCATTGCAATGCAGCTTTAGCCAAAGCTTTAATCAAATTCCAAATAACAAAAAACAAATTCCAAACAGATAATACCAAGTCTACATTCAATATAGTTCAAAATACATTTTGACGTTGCTGAGTTGTTGGCCAGAAAAGGCACAACAACGGGTGGATTCGTAATTATGCGATAACTTAATTTAAAATTGGACTATTTTGTAGTTGGAGTTGGTAAACAAATTCCAAACAGATAACGCAATCGTGTATTTGTTTGGAATTTTTTTATCCAGAGAATTATTGTTTTATAGAGTAGTTATGAAATCACTAGATATTCATAACGTTAGGCTTAAGAGGAGAATTTATTTTTTTTTCTAAAGCTTACACTTTTCACTTCGTCTAGCAACTAGTACCTAGCAACTAATTCTTACTCCAACACAATCGGAAAGTCACTTCCTCTAGAAAACGTATACGGAAATTGCAGTT
>NZ_CALMGQ010000072.1 GCF_937863595.1 uncultured Cytophaga sp. | reverse complement strand
AGTTGGTTGAAGATGGAACGTATACACTGCGTTTTGAGAATACAAATTCAAGCATTCAATATGTATTAATTGATAATCAGTTGGGTGTTGAACAGTCCATTACCGAGCCATACACTTTTGTTGGTACAAATAAAGACAGTGTGGATCGTTTTGAATTGCAGTTGAGAGAATCAGCAATTCCTTTAACTACGGGCTTGCATTCTGCAAATAAAGCACGCAGATTACAAATCAATTCAAGTATAAAAGGTTTTATTCTTCAAAGTGATCGATTTGCAGGAGAATCAGCGGATATAGAATTGATGGATGTAACGGGTAACTCTGTAGGAACCATTGCCAACAAAAGTATCACAAGCAATCGTACATTTGTGCCTTTAGATTTACCTGATGGTAGTTATATTGTGCGCGTTACGATCGGTTCGGATGTGTTTACGGGTTTGATTGTATTGGTGAAATAATTTATAATTTAGGGAGACTGCATTATAAACAGTTTTAGATTACGGGTGATAGGAATGTCCGACATGAAATTTTATGTCGGACATTCCTATTTATATAAAAATATACGGATTCTATATGAACATATTAATTCTTTAAATATATTATATCATACATTTATTTATCATATTAATTTTTAAAAAAAGCTCTTTAAACTGTCTATAACGCAAAATTCAATAGATTATATGTTTAAAATGTGTCATAATTTAACAATACTTACATATTAGAATAAGATTTTTTTTTTGAGTTTTAAATATTAACAATTGTTAATTAATTGATTATGAAATTAATTATTCAGTCTTGAATCAATATTGTGAATATATGTTTAAACATTTACTTGTTACAAAAAGATTATTACACACGCTTCATTTTGAAAATGAACCTCAAAACCATCTTTTCGTTAGATTTGATTGAAAATTATAAATTCAAATTAAGATGGAATCAACTTTGTATTCTGAAAGTTTTAAAATGTTAAAACGTTGGGCATTTTTTTTAAATTCTTTTTTCAAACGATTTTTATGTGCAATAATTGTACTTTTTGTTTCACAACATGTATACGCAGTAGATTTAATTACAAGCTCAAACCTTACTATCAATTCGAATGTAACTTACGGTTCGGGTAATTTAACGGGGAGTCCTATTATTACAGTAGCAAGTGGTGTAACAGTAATTTTTAATTCAAACTTAGAATTAAATGGAACTTCGCAATTTATAATACAATCAGGAGGGAAAGTAATTATCAAGTCTGGAGGCTTGAAATTAAATTCTGATGCTATTTTTCAATCAGCTGGTAGTCTTGCTATTCGGGGAGGAGGGATAGAAACAAATTTAAATGCTAAATTAACATTAAGCGGAATTAATAAAGATACAATTATTGGCAATGCTAACTTTAATTCCAATACAATTTTTCAAATAGATTCAGGTGTTGATTTATATATTAATGGTAATGTAGCGTTAAATTCTACTACTTCGATTATTGCAAATGGCAATATCAATATTGCAGGGAATTACATTTCGTATTCATCAACGATATTAGATGGTTCTGGATCATTAAATACTACTGGTACCATTATAACATATGGCACCAGTACTGTTTTTGGAAGTGATGCTGATTGTACTACAGGACCATGTAATGGGAGGACTTTGTGTGGGCGAACGGCTACAGCTACTGCATCTAACACAGCTGTTTGTTCTAGTACGTCGCTTATTTTAAAAGGAACAATTAGTTCTGGCTCTAGTCCTTCTTATCAATGGCAATCATCGGCTTCAGTAAATGGAACGTATTCGAATATTGGAACAGGTTCTACCCTTACGGTTAGTCCAACTGCAGCAATGTATTACCGAGTATTGGTTACGGTATCTAGTTGCGTTTCAATAAGCAATTCAGTGTTTGTAGGTATAAATACCAATTCAGTAGCACCTACTTCTATAAGTGGTACAAGTCCAATATGTGCGGGTCAATCTTCGGTTTTAACCTCTACAGGGGGGAGTTTAGGTGCAGGCGCATCTGCCGTTTGGTATGAAGGTACAACTTGCGGTGGTTTTACAGAAAATTGGCTTACAGCACCAACAGCAGCTAATGTATATCAAACAACTGTAAATAGTGCCGATGGTATTTTGAATGTAACTGCTACAGGTGGGGATCCAATGCTTCATATGTATGGGCTTGGTTCTTTTAACCCTGCAGTATATAAATACATTAATATAAAATACAAAGTGAATTCAGGAAATGGAGGCGTTTCTGAAATCTTTTTTACGACAGCTGGCAGACCTAATGCAACGGCTGGTTATTCTGTGACAGGTACATTAATTAACGATGGTACATGGAATGTACTTACTATTGAATCGGAAGAGCGTCGTGTAGGGAAAGAGTGTA
>NZ_CALMGQ010000071.1 GCF_937863595.1 uncultured Cytophaga sp. | reverse complement strand
ACGGATCAAATTGATATACAACTGAAAATCTTTTAATTAAGACGCAACGCTAGTGACGTTACATAATTAAAAAAAAGAGATGGATAGACTATTTTATAAAGAAATAAAATTAAGCGGTACGCCCATAGAAACTAAGTTTATAAACGTTCAATTTTTTAATCATATTTTTTATTTAACAAATGTAAATAGCAGAGAATTGCATGATTTTAATCCATCTACAGCTGATATTTTAAAATTAGCACCTCCACTATTTAAAAATGTCCAATTGATAAGAGACTTTTTTCGATATCATAATGAGGAACATGGCTCTTTCTTTTTACCAAGTGCTATCGTTTTTTATGATGTTTTAGATTATAACTTTCCAACAGAATTTTTCTTTATTGTCAAAGTAGTAAACGAAGTTGAGTTAAGAAGTTGCCAAGCAGGTGAAGGTGTCGAATGGTTTCAGATTCCAGAACTTCATAAAGCGGTTACTGATCCTGAAATCATACTCAAGGTTGAAAATACTATTTTAGAAGTTATGAGGTTGGCAGCCGAGATTTATAGGAAGAAAACTGAATTGGAAGAAAAGGTGGAAGAATTAAAAACGGAAGCAAAAGCAAAGAAAAAAGCGGAAGCAAAACGAACCTATTTAAACGACACTCAAAAAAAAGCATATCAAGAACTTACAGAATTGTGTGTGTATAAAAATTCAAGTAAGGTAAAAATTCTCAAACGTATCGAAAAGCTGAAAAACTATGATGATGACGAGGAATATTACACGACCTTAAATTATTTTATGGAGTTTTTAGAAGAAAAGGATTTAAACTTCATCATGAGAATGGATTGGAAAGCTGAAATTGAAGATTTAGAATGGCTTCTTAAAAAGAATTTAAAGGATAATTATGACGTAAAACCTAATTTGCCCAAACCTGAAAATTATGATGAAAATGCAAGTGTTTCTTCTGATGGAGTTTTTCAGGATTATGATCAATCTTTAAGAGAAAATGGACTTCAATTGGGTTTTATAGATACGCAATCGGACGAATATATTGTTATTTTACATAAAGTGGAAGATAAAGAAAAAATAGAAACCGCTGTCAATCAAATTGGATATGAGTATTCGGAGAAATAAAAAATATAATTAAAAACCAACTATGAAAAACATTGATAAGGTTAATGTTCTTAAATCAACTATTATAAAAACGCCTATTGGGCTATTGACAAAATTAGTTGCGGAGTATGGGATTTCAGAAAAAGGAAGTATATCGTTTAATGAAAAAACGCTAGTGGCAGTTTACATTGATGATAAAAAGGAAAATTCTAAATTAGTATATGTAGTAGTTGATAGAGAGGGAACTATTGAAAGTTATAAGGAAGATGACGGAATCTTACCAACGCTTTTTTTAAGTCCAAATCAGGAAAATTATGTTTCTGTAATTCCGTATCATCCTGACAAAGAATTAGAAATCAGTATTCCCATTTTCAATCGCGAAAACACTGAATTGCCAAAAGGGAATAGACCTTTTGTTGGTGATTTCATTGGCACAACCGAATACTTTTCGATTTTTTATGATGCTGATATTTGGACCGACACGAAGCCAGATAAAATGCTGGCGATTGAATTTAAAAATGGTCAATTAAAAAA
Source organism: uncultured Cytophaga sp. (assembly GCF_937863595.1). GTDB lineage: Bacteria > Bacteroidota > Bacteroidia > Cytophagales > Cytophagaceae > Cytophaga. Next base: position 4,593 of record NZ_CALMGQ010000071.1, on the reverse strand, counting down.
GAAAAACAATATCAAAATTCCTTTTCCCCGTGACAATAAAATTTTCATTTCTGATAATGAAATTCATTTGCTGGCAATAGAAGAGGAACATTGGATACACAGACAAATTGACGAAAAAGGAAATGAAATCAAGAGAAGAAAAATTCAACCCAATCACAAATATTTCAGTCAAATTATAAGTTTATCATTCGAAACAGAATCATATATTTTGATAGAAGATGAAGAAGGTCAAATAATACTCGAAGAGATAGCTGTAAATGGCACAAGCAAATCCATTGAATTTAATGCTATGATAGGTTCCTATTATAATTCGTGGCAACCAGTAAAAATTGCAGAAGATACCTTTGTAACAAAATTCAATGGCGAGTTTGGTAACGGTTGGTTTACTACTAAAAAGGATCAGCTATTAGAATTATTTTATGGAAAAGGTGAAAAAGGATATAGAAACATATTGACCAATGAGTTTTTAGAAATGGACAGTGACCAAATTATTATTTCGAGTGTAAATAAAACTACCGAAAATAATTATGCCGTTATTTTTTATCCAATGACGGAGAGGAATATTAAAAACAAAGAAATTTTTATATTGAATCGGGAGATTAAATAAATCGCATTCTTGTAGCTATTAATTCGCTTTTCATGAAAAATAAGCGTTGTTAAATTGGATTTTATATACTTCCCTATACACAAGTCAGAGAGTAGAAGAAATAATATTTATTTGCATGATTTTTATCATATCGTAACAGGCAACGAAACAACCAGTAAAGTAGAGAATGCTGTTTCTGCACGGAAGATTTCATCGGGTGGTTGGGATAAAATTCATCTCCCTTGGCTGTTTATCCTATGGATAATGATGTAGGGTATATTTTGTGAAATATGCTTATACTTCAAAGAGAAGTATGAAGCATATTTCCTTAATTAGGTCATAAACGCTTTACATCGTCACCTGTTAATAGATCTTAGTCTACCGAGCAGAGGGTGGGGACGTCTTTGAAGTGTATCATAAATTTTGATTTTTTACCAATATCCCACTGCGACACCAGTGTTGGTTTTTCTTTTAAATATTTTGAATTGTTTTCTATTATTAATTATGATACTAATATCAGGAGTTTCTTTGTATAAAAAAGAATATGTTTTTTGACGTACTTTATAGGTTGTTAGTTTATTCCTATTTAAAACATTCGATTTTGTTTTTAAAACGATAATTTTTATTTCATCGTTTGGTTGAATCGTATCGGGGAGATATAAAAAACTTTTATCTGGACTTATTTCAGATCTGTAGATTTTATTATTTATAAAAACATTTAACTTATAGTTTTTAATGAGATAAGAATAATTTTTAAATTTAACATGAACAGAAGTACTGTCATTGCTTGTTTGACTTGTTTGGTGGATCAAAGTTTCTGATGCGTATGTGTTATAGCTTGTAAAAAGTGTTTTTAAAAATAAACCAATACTTACAATCTTTGTTGCAATTGCATAATAAAATGGTCGATGCACTTTTAATGAAGGCTTTTGAATCTGATCTGCATAATAAATTCCACAAACCTTTCCCGTTGCAAGAAACACTTCATTCAAATACGCTTCATCTTTACCTCTAAAATCATAGACGTGCTTCTCACAGCTTCCGCAGAAGCGCTTTATATCATTACCGGGTAGCGCATCGTATTCTACCGAGCAGGGTTTGGGGATGGATATGTCTTTGAATCGGATCATGGAAAAAATTATGAATTATGAATTATGAAATATGAATGAATAAATCTTTGAATTGAAACATAGTTTACCAAAAATTAGCAGGGCAAATTAGCCCTGTGACAGCAGTTCTTTTTTTGCTAGAAAGAAATATTTTTTTATTATAGTTTATTTTGATGCTTATTGAATGTATTTCTTTGAAAATGAAATTGTACCTTTTTGTATTAGTTGAATAATAACTTGCTTTGTGTCTTGTTCCTTTTTTTTGTATTACAATATTTCGTCTCGTTGTAGAAACGATTAATTTTATTTTGTCATTCGGATGCAAGCTATTTGGTAAATAGAGTGTTTCCTTATAAGACAAATAGTATGTTTTGAATAGAGTGTCATTGACATAGCATTCTATCGTTATGTCATCTATGGATGTTCCATTATCCCTACCTTTATAAATAGTATTTACTTTCGAGCTATCGTTGATTAATTGTATAATTGGGTATGTGTTTGGTTTTGTTGCTTCTGTATCAAACGAGCTCAATAATGTTTTAATAAATAATAGAATACCGATTATTTTTGCTGTTAAAGCATAAAAGTATGTACGTTGAATTTTTGAAGTAGGACTTTGAATTTGATCTGCATAATAAATGCCACATACTTTTTCCGTTGCACGAAACACCTCATTCAAATACGCTTCATCTTTTGCTCTAAAATCATAGACGTGCTTTTCACATCTTCCGCATAAGCGCTTTACCTCATCGCCTGGCCATGCATCGTAGTCTATGGAACAGGGTTTGGGTATAGATATGTCTTTGAATTTTATCATGATATTTGGTTACTATTTCATTAAGCCCATAATTTGATTAGAGATTGGTCTACGTATACCTGATTTTTTATCTCCTATCCTAAAGATGTATTTTTTATAATTAATAACTAGTTGAACCTCTTTTGCGTGTTCAAATTTAAAATGGTATGTTTTTGGCTTTATTCGTATTCTTCTTCTAATAGAAGCACGTTTGAAAACTTTAATTTTTATAGTTTGATCGTTTTGAATAGTATCAGGTAAATAAATAAATCCATCAATTATTTTAGGATTAGATAGCAATAATACATTATCAACATATATTTTTATATTATATTGATACGTGTAAGTTGATTTTGATTTGATGATAGCCTTTATTGGTATCGAATCATATTGGATGTCTAGTTGTGAACTTGAAATTGGTTCAATTTTAATATTTGTTTCTGCAGAAAATGAGGAAGTTGTTTTTAAAAATAATAACAAAGAAATGAATTTTGTTAAGATAGACTTTATGTAGGTGTGTTTATTAGGATTTATAGAATCTTTAATTTGTTTCATCAAAAAGACGCCACAAACATTACCATGACTTTTATATATCTCATTCAAAAATGCTTCATCTTTTCCTCTGAAATCATAGACATGTTTTTCACAACTACCGCAGAAACGTGTTAATTCGTTCCCAGGTAAGGCGTCGTAATCTACAGAGCAGGGTTTGGGTATGGATATGTCTTTGAATCGGATCATGGAAAAGATTATGAATGATGAATTATGAATGATGAATGAATAAATCTTTGAATTCAAACATTGTTATTTTTTAGCAAAAATTTGAAGTGACTCCCACAATATGTTGAAATTATTTTATTGGATGCTATCTACTTGGATTTTTAAATTTATTAATCTTTCCCATTCGAGTTGAATACGATCATCAAAGTAACAAATCTGAATAATAAATCTCTAATACCAATCATTTTTAATCTTTTAACCTATTTATGCCCATTTCTCGCCAAAAGTAACTTTTTAGATAAATCAATTGACTTTCAATACTTAATTCACGAGATTATATTGTATTCATTAGAACTTTCACCACACTTCAACTGTTTTAATATTATGGAAAATCACATCGAAGAATCGCACCCACATACCTCCGAAGCTATTTCAGCCAAACAACTTCGCGACACATTTATTGAATATGTGCTTATGAACGGCAAACTCCCCGCATCTGTTTTCCAATTCATGAAAACACAAAATAGGAGAGAGTCTGAATTCTACGATCACTACAACTCCTTTCAAGCCTTAGAGAAAGACATTTGGATGGGGATTTTTGAAGAAACACTTACGAAGCTTAAAAGCGAAGACGTTTATGAATCGTATTCAGCCAGAGAAAAACTGCTTTCATTCTATTATACGTGGATTGAAGTGTTGAAAAACTACCGAAGCTATATTGTTCATACATCTAAATCGAATCTTCGTCCCGATAATTGGATGAGTTCGCCGATCAAAGCATTCAGAGAGCCATTCTTAACGTATGCTAAAGGTTTAATTAATGAAGGCATTGATAAAAACGAAGTTGTAAAAAGACCGTACTTATCTGATAACTACGATAAGCTTGTGTGGATGCAATTGATGTTTGTATTAAAGTTCTGGATGGACGATGAAAGTAGAGGCTTTGAACGTACCGATGCTGCCATTGAAAAGGCCGTGAACCTTTCATTTGATTTGATGGGCAATACGGTGTTGGATTCGGTGGTTGATTTTGGAAAGTTTCTGTTTCAGAGATAGAACTTTGTCATATTAATTGAGCTCACGCAGCGTAACAGCTTGTTGGTGCCCAGCGAAACAGTCGTTCATTACTATAGCAACGTTCGGACAGAAATACCAACAACTGCGAAAGAGTTAATCCGTGCAATCATTTTAATCACAAGAATTACAGTTCAGACAATCTTTATGAAAGAGCAAAATAGTATTCCCACGAGTAAGGTAGAACGTGCTACAAAATTTGTACAGACGGGTGCGAAGATAGGAGGGAATTACATCAAGCATTATGCAAAGAAGGCATTCAATCCGGATTTGACGAAAGATCAGTTGCATGAAGACAATTCTAAAGA
>NZ_CALMGQ010000070.1 GCF_937863595.1 uncultured Cytophaga sp. | reverse complement strand
CGGGTTCGTTATCTGGAATATGAATTTCTCCAATACCCGACCTCGGACCAGAGGCTAACATTCGAACATCCCCTGCAATTTTCATAAGGCTTACTGCCGCTGTTTTTAAGGTTGCATGTGCATGCACAAGTGCATCGTGACTGGCTAATGCTTCAAATTTATTGGGCGCAGTAACAAATAAATCATCTGTTAAATGTGCTATATGTTTGGCAACCGCCTTGGCAAAACCATTTGGCGCGTTCAATCCTGTTCCTACAGCTGTACCTCCCAATGCCAGTTCTGAAACGTGTGCTAAGCTGTTTTCTATATTTGTTATGCAATAACCCAACTGCGCTGCATAACCCGAAAATTCTTGTCCGAGAGTAATCGGTGTTGCATCCATTAAATGTGTCCTTCCAATTTTAACGACATTTTTAAAATCATCCGATTTCTTTTTAAGTGTATCGTATAATCGCTTAATACATGGAAGGGTGTGATATTTCACCATTTGATAGGCTGCAATATGCATCGCCGTTGGAAAGGTGTCGTTGGAGGATTGCGATTTGTTTACATCATCATTGGGATGAATTTTTTTTACTGCATCCATCAAACTTCCTCCCAACAAAACGTGCGCTCGATTTGCAATCACTTCATTTACATTCATATTAGTTTGCGTACCCGAGCCTGTTTGCCAAACAACCAATGGAAATTGGTCGTCCCACTTGCCAGCACTAATCTCATTACAAACTTGAACAATTACTTCTGCCTTTTCTTTTGACAAAACTCCTAAATCGACGTTTGTAAGCGCTGCGGCTTTTTTTAACACAGCAAAACCATGAATCAATTCGATTGGCATATGCGTTGTAGCATTTCCAATTTTAAAATTATCTATGGAACGTTGGGTTTGTGCTCCCCAATATTTATCTGCTGGTACCTCTACTGGCCCCATGGTATCTTTTTCAATTCGAACAGACATATAAGGATATTATTTAGTGCCTATGTTCAATATGGTATTTTTTTCGCATAAATAGAAGTGACTGTTCGCATACTTCTAAATCTGAGAAATGTTGTATTTGTTAAAAATTTATCGAAACGATTATCTATTTTAATACGTAAATAGGTAAAACCGTAGAAATTATGAAAAAACCATTCTTTATAGTATTTCTAATTGCACTATCCATGAGCTTCTGTATAGCAGTACAAGCAGCGGACACTTTAACGACAACGAGTGGCATTAAATATGTTCGCTTAAAAGAAGGTGATGGCATACATCCCAAACCAGGACAAAGTGTAAAAGTTATTTACAGTAGAAAATCTTCTACAGGCAGAGTAGTTGAATCTAACGAAGGAAGCAAACCATTTAAATTTCAAGTATCAAATCATGAGGTTATACCTGGTTGGGATGAAGCAGTTCAATTAATGAGCAAAGGAGAAAAATGGTATTGCATCATTCCTTCAGAATTGGGTTATGGAAAAAAAGGAGTTGAAGGATTAATTCTTCCGAATGCTACCTTGTATTTCTTAATTGAAGTGGTAGATATAAAATAAAGCAAGTCAATAATTATACTACATCTTATTTGTATAGTCAAAAGTGCTAAATAATATAAATAGGCTATAGTATGGCCAATACCTAATGAATTAACTAGCCAATAGTAAGAGAGGAAAATAAGTTATCTCTTACTATTGGCTTTTATAAATACTGTTTTCTACAACCATTTTTTCCGTTGGAAATAAAACAACATTCCGATAACAATCGAACAGCACACACCAATAACCCCAAAGTAGCCATAATGCATTTGTAACTCTGGCATATAATCGAAATTCATTCCGTATAAACCTGTAATAAATGCTAAGGGCATAAAGATGGTTGATATTACTGTTAGCACTTTCATTACGCTATTCATTCTATTGCTTACGGATGATAAATACACGTCTACTATGCCCGATAAAATATCTCGCGTAGATTCAACCGTTTCAATTACCTGAATGGTATGGTCGTATACATCACGTAAAAAGGGTTTAACTGCTTCACTTATCATAGAACAATCATCGCGCTCCATTTTTACAATTACTTCACGCAAAGGCCAAACAGACTTACGCAAATAAATTAATTCTCTTCTGAATTTATAGAGTTCTTTCAATTTAGCTGGTTCTGGATTGGCCATCATCTCCTGCTCTATCGTTTCTAGCTTATCTCCCACATACTCCATAATTTCAAAATAGTGATCGACAATGGTGTCAAGCAAACTGTACAGCAAATAGTCGGCCCCCATTTTTCGCATTTTTCCTCTATTTTGTCTGAGTCGTTCCCTATTCGGATCAAAGACATCGCCTTTGCGTTCTTGAAAAGATAAAATAAGATTTGGTGCAATTACAAAGCATACTTGTTCAGAATCTAATTCAGAATCTTTTTCGTCATAATGAATCATTTTAACTGTTAAAAAAATATAAGCTCCATAATCATCTAACTTCGGTCGTTGTTCCGCACTAGCAACATCTTCCATAAGCAGCGGATGCAATTTATATTTCTTTTCAATTTCATCTAACTGATTGGGATTGCTCACTCCATCAATATTATACCAATATACAAAGCCTGAATCGCTGCTTGGAACAACCATATCGTTGACAGAAGTGACTAAGCCTTCTTGAATATCTGTTCCATTGAATTTTATTAAATAAATATCAGCAAAGTCTTTACTATCGGAATGGTCAAACCCTCGTAAATCCCCTGGAGACAATCCCGGCTTTCTATGTCTTTTTTTACTTCTATGACTCATACGTCGAAACCTAATTGGGTAAAGAATAAATCAAGGTACAAATACTTATTTATTTTATCTCAATTTAACTACCTCTTCTATTCGATTAGCTGTATTGCATTATTCACATTTCAAAATTTTAGCTAACTTACCAAACCATTAACATTTATAATTTATGAAAAATACTGCCTTTGTATTGTTGTTATTTTTTTCCGCTTTGCTTGCAAGCGCTCAACAATCAAAACTTGAAACTGTTATTCAAAAAGGACATTCGGCTTCTGTGAAAGCGGTCGCTGTAAGTCCCAATGGACTGTACCTTGCAACTGGCAGTAGAGATAAAACCGTTAAAATTTGGGATAAACAAACAGGCTTAGAAATTAGAACCATCGTTGGTCATGAACATACTGTGAATGCTCTATCTTTCAGCCCTAATGGAGAATTGCTTGCAACCAGTAGTGCAGATGGAACTGCGCGAGTATGGGAAATCGCAACGGGCAAACAAGTTTTTTCTTCCCCTGCACAAAATAAATATATGACTGCTGTAGCCTTTCACCCTAATGGTAAAATGCTTGCTTACGGTGGCTATCTTGATTCCATTCATATTTATTCCATACCAGATTGGAAATTAATCAAACGCTTACCCGCAAGACCAGATCAAGGTTCAGGTTATGGGGTGTCACTATCTTTTAGTGCTGATGGAAACTTATTGGCAGTGGGGGAAGACAATAAAACTGCAAACGTTTATACTACCAATTCTTGGAGCTTACAGTATAGCCTTAAGCCTACAGAAGGTTGGTGCGGTGGCTGTGGTACACTTGTTCGCTTTTCTGTCGACAATAAATTTATTTTTAAATTGGCGCATAACGATAAATTAAGTCAATATGATGTATCTACTGGCAAACTGCTTAAAACGTATGGAGAAAATGTAGATGACTTGCGTGCCTTACTTGTTTCAAAAGATGGTCAACATGTTATATCGATTGCAGATAGTTTACTCATAAACTGGTCTATTAATTCCAAAGAAATTTCCACCTTTAAATTACCTTTTTATGAAACCATTAATGACGTTGTTTACTCAGTAGATGAAACAGAATTGCTTGCTGCATCTGGAAATACTACGGCGTTTGCAATGGCAACAATTACGGGAGATATAATACGTACGTACAAAGGTACATTGCAAGCGCAGGACAAAGGGGGAGTCGAATACAATGCAGACGATTATTGGCAATCGTATATTGCACGGTACCTGCGCTTAAAAAACAAATTATTGTTAACCAAAGACGATAAAAGTTTTATAACGGGCAAAACAAATCTTCACGCCATACAATGGGATATTTCAACTGGTGCGCCAAATAAATTATACGACGGACATACCAAAGCTGTAATTTGTATGTCGCAGTCTGCAGATGGCTCTATACTTG
>NZ_CALMGQ010000069.1 GCF_937863595.1 uncultured Cytophaga sp. | reverse complement strand
AAATATTGAGTACGGAAATGATGGTTAGGAAACCTTGAAGGTGTTGGGATTTAATTTTCCAGCCGTTTGGGATTTGATCTTTGGAGTTTGGAATTTCCACAACCAATGAGTGTACCAGTTGTTGGTGACCCGCTTTATTTTCAGTTCATTATACAAAGAGTTACACGGGCGGGAACACCAACAACGGCGTAAGGTGCTGGGATTTGATCTTCCAACCGTTTGGTATTTGTTTTTTGTGTTTTGTAATTTCCACCACCAATATTAATATGGAAAACGATAAAACAAAAATAGCTTCCTAGATTTCTCTAAGAAGCTATTTAAACCGTCGGGGTGGCAAGATTCGAACTTGCGACCTCCTGGTCCCAAACCAGGCGCGATGACCGGACTACGCTACACCCCGAACTATAAAAACAACAACAACACAAACAAAGACAAAAGGAATCGTTATTCCTTATCTGTGACCCCGAAGCGATTCGAACGCTTGACCTACTGCTTAGAAGGCAGTTGCTCTATCCAACTGAGCTACGGAGTCATTCTCTTCCCAACGTTTCCGCTGAGTCAATTATTTATTTATCAATCTACTAGCAATCCGTAGATATTTTTAAACAAAAAAAGTTTCAAGTAATTCCTGAAACTCTAAAATGTCGGGGTGGCAAGATTCGAACTTGCGACCTCCTGGTCCCAAACCAGGCGCGATGACCGGACTACGCTACACCCCGAAATGAAGGCGAACCTTCAATTATTTAAAGAACTTATACTACTTTCGTAGAAATTAAACAGTTACGTTTTAACTGTAATGGTAGAGAGGGAGGGATTCGAACCCTCGGTACGGTCACCCGTACGGCAGTTTAGCAAACGGCTACTTTCGGCCACTCAGTCACCTCTCCCTTTAAAAGTTTCACAAAGGTACTATTAAGTTTTAAATAAACCATAGCTAGATCCAAAAGATTTCCACAAATATTTAATTTTTGAATTGTAAAGGGCAATTCGTAGCTTAGAATCTCATTCGAACTCATGCACTTTCATTTTGCGCCCTCTTGGTTTATTTATATTTGTATAGGAATATTCCTAGTGGTTAATATTGTCTTCTTTTTACGAATCAATACCATTGCAAATCGCACACGTTCAACGATTCGGTATCGCATTTATCTAAAGTTTGCGCTCCGAATAATTGTACTTACCTGTCTGCTTATTGCATTACTTGGCCCCTCTTTTGGTAAGTACAAATCCAACGTAGTTGTTCAATCTAAAAACATCCTTTTTTTATTAGACGTATCCTTATCAATGGATGCCCGAGATGTATCTCCTAGCAGAATAGATAAAGCTCATACCATCATTCATAATATTGTAAATCAAAATCCTACAGACCAATTTGGACTAATTGCCTATTCAACGGGAGCTGCCATTGTATGTCCTTTAACATCCGATCATGAAACGTTTTTAGTATTTGAAAAAACAGCTAGCACTTCCATGTTTGACAATACGGGTACAAATACCTACGATGCGATTCGAATGAGTAATGAATACGTGCGAGCCTACAACAAAAATGGAAATACAAAACCTACTCTCATTGTTTTATTAACAGATGGTGAAGGAATTGATTTGGATGTCCCCATCACTGCTACGGATGAGTTTGCAAGCTTCAATATCGTTGGTATTGGTACTGAAAAAGGGGCGCGCATCCCCTATCTAAAGTCCTATAAAAGAGACAAACGTGGCGAAGAAGTAATCAGCACGCTTCATAGAGATAATTTATTTTATTTAACAGGTACCACAAATGCATCTTATTACGAAGTGAGTACGATGCAAAACAATGAACCAACCTTGTATTCTGTAATTCGTAATTTCAAAGGCGAGAACAGCGGATTAACAAAAATTGATGTTGCAGGCAATAAATATTATTACTTTTTATACATCGCCTTAGGTTTACTTATGTTAGATGTGTTGATTACTGTTAAAACCGTGAAAATTTGATGCTTAAGTTGCTTTTATTTATTTCGTTCTTTTCGAATCTTTGGTTTTATTTTAATAAAATCGAAGACTCAAATACGATTAAATTAAAAGCCAATCAAGCCTACAAAACGCACTATTATAGTGAAGCAATCAAACTATACGATGAGCTATTAACAAAATACGAACCCAATTCGGAGGCAATAAAATTAAACCTGGCACACGCACATTTTAAAGCAAAAGGTTTTGCTGCTGCTTCTAAATTATATACGGAACTAACTTTAAGTCCAAATGTAGAAATTAGATCTACTGCATTTTGTCAGCTTGGCGTTATTCAACATCAAACCAAGCGCTACACACTGGCTATATATTATTTTAAAGAGGCATTGCGCGTTAATCCAAATAACCTGATTGCCGCATATGATTTTGAATTGTTAAAAAGGACGCTGCAAAAACAAAAGAATCCAGGCTCCAGCACCAGTAAAGGAAAAGGGAACAATACGTCAAATCAAAATAACAATTCTAATTTACCCCCTAAAACAGATAACACCTTTAATTCAGAAGGTTCAAAAGAAACGGATATCTATTTTAAAATATTATACGAACAAAAGCGTTTAAGTAAACAACACGCTGAGAAAATATTGGAATACATTCAAGAACAGGAAACGCAATATTATCAAAAAGATAAAAGACACGTTCCTAAGAATATGAATCAACCGGATTGGTAGTGATTAGTGGTCAGTGGTCAGTGAAAAGTGGTCAGTAAATAGAGGCCATAGAAAGTAGTGACTATAAACAGAAATTACAAACAAAATCTTTAATAGTAAAGATTACACTTTACAACTTTACACTTTAAACTTTACACTTTTATGAAAGCTGTTTACATCGTTGCTGCATCTCGCACGCCTATTGGTAGTTTAGCTGGATCCTTATCTTCTTTGAGTGCTTCTCAATTAGGGGCCGCTGCTATAGAGGGCTGTTTGAACACTGTTGACATTCCGAAAGAAGCTGTTGAGAATGTATATATGGGTAATGTGTTGAATGCAGGACTGGGTCAAGCACCAGCCAGACAAGCAGCTATTTTTGCAGGTTTACCACATTCTACAGAAGCTACCACCATCAACAAAGTGTGTGCATCTGGATTAAAAGCGATTCAATTAGCTACGCAGCAAATTCTCTGTGGAGACGCTGACGTTGTACTTGCTGGCGGTATGGAAAGTATGTCGAACGTGCCGTATTATTTAGATAAAGCACGAAGCGGTTATAAATTAGGAAATGGTGTACTTACAGATGGCATTATTAAAGATGGTTTGTGGGATGTATACAACAATTGCCACATGGGTAATGCCGCTGAAAACACAGCTACATCCTTAAACATAAGCAGAGCACAACAAGATGCCTATGCAATAGAATCCTATACACGTGCAGCTGCTGCATGGGAAAAAGGTTTTTACAAAAATGAAGTTACCCCCATTACCATTATGGGAAAACCAGGAGAAAAAACGGTTGTTAACACCGACGAAGAAATTTCAAAAGTAAATTTTGATAAAATCCCTTTATTAAAACCTGTGTTTGATAAAGAAGGAACAGTTACTGCTGCAAATGCATCGTCGATTAATGATGGTGCTGCAGCGCTATTATTGGTAAGCGAAGAAGCATTAAAAAAATATAACTTAAAACCATTGGCACGCATTCTTTCGTATGCGGATGCGGCTCAAGATCCTTTGTGGTTTACAACAGCACCTGAATTGTCGGTAAAAAAAGCCTTGGATAAAGCCAATCTAAGCATGAATGATATTGACTATTTTGAATTGAATGAAGCCTTTGCAGTGGTTTGCTTGGCATTAAATCAAAAGCTGGGTATTGATCCTTCTAAAGCAAATGTTTGGGGAGGCGCTGTTTCACTAGGTCACCCGATTGGTTGTTCGGGTGCGCGTATTGTGGTAACTTTACTGAATATTTTAAAAACGAATAAGGCGCGTTTGGGGGTAGCTGCTATTTGCAATGGCGGTGGTGGTTCAAGTGCTCTTGTTATTGAAAATTTAAGCTAATATGTTTGTTCGATTGTTTATCTTATTTTTTTTAACTGCACTTTCTGTATCCGCACAAAAAGTGAAATACACGTATTATAAACCGTATGATACCATCGGTATCACTACTCCTATTAGCGAAGAGTTTCAAACACTGGAAGCAGACACGTCTATAAAAAACGGATACTATTATTCCTTTTCTCAAACAAAAGATACAATTCTGCATTGCTTTTATGTGAATAATAAAAAAGACGGTCCGTATAAGTTATATTACGGTCATGGACTTTTAAAATATCATGTCAATTATAAGAACGATATTAAAATTGATACGGCATATTATTATGAAGAATCTGGAGCCATCATCGCAAAAGAAATCTATACACCCGTCCTTCTCAAAGATAAACCAACCGTTACATACACGTATTATCAATATTTCAATAAAGGAAATCAATTAACTAAAACCTGTTTTTTACTAAACGACATACCGGACAGTACCTATACAGAATACTACCCAAATGGAAAGCCCAAAATAAAATCTGCTTTTACGAAGGGCATTCGCAATGGAGAATTCATCAGTTATTTTGAGAATGGAAAGACGTCTCAACAAGGTGCTTATAAAAATGATGAACTAAATGGTATCATTACTTCCTATTTTCCCGAAGGAGAAAAACGTGTAGATGCGAGTTATAAAAATGGGGTATTAGACGGCACGGTAAAACAATATTTCAGAAATGGGAAATTGTTTTCGGAATCAAATTATGTAGAAAATACGCAGCACGGAATTACAAAAACATTTTATCCTTCTGGCACCATTCATACAGAAGAAAATTTCTCCTATGGCGTATTGAATGGTTCTTTCAAAACGTATTTTGAGAATGGACAACTCGAAACGGAAACATATTTACAAAAAGGAAAAAAACAAGGTACTTTTAAAAGCTATAACCATTTAGGCCAGCTGGTTTTGGAAGGAAATTTTGCGAACGGAGAAGTAACGGGCGAAAATAAAGCGTGGTATGATTCAGGAAAAATAAAACATCAATACCAATACAAAAATGGAATTAAAATTGGTGAAAATACAAATTTCTATGAAAATGGAAATAAAAGTAAAATTGAAAAATATTCCAACGAAGGTATAGACGTTGCACAAAAGATTTTTTATGAATCGGGCGAACTGAAAGAACAAGGTACATACACTGTTAAGAAACAAGCTACGGGAACTACGCTTACGCCGAACGGATTGATTAAAACCTTTTTTATTAATGGTCAGCTTGCAAAACAAACGCCCTACACAGCTGGTAAAATTGTGGGGGAAGTACTCTCCTATTTTGAAAATGGAGTCGTTTCTTCAAAAGAATATTTTTCTTATAACATTCGCTCTGGAACGTTTTTATATTATCACCCAAACGGCACCTTGGCTGAATCCATCGTTTATAAAAACAACAAGAAATACGGACTTTATAAAAAGTTTTACGATACTGCGGTAGTGCAAACTTCTGGCAACTATATCAACGACAAAAAACACGGAGAATGGAAATCTTTTTCTCCTGAAGGCAAACTGGTAAAAAAGGAGCTATATAAGAACGACTTCGTGGTATCCGAAAAAATATACGAATAATGGCTTTGTACCCTAAATTGTGGTTAAAAAAGGTTTGAATGGGCTAAAATATAGCTCATTCAAGTTATTTTCGCTTTTAAAGCTCATTTTTTGAACCTATCTTTGAAGGATTATAGTACCCGTAGTATGAATGCAATAAAAGAAACACATTTTGAATTGCCAGGTCAAACTGGATTTTATAAAGGAAAAGTACGTGACGTTTATTACGTAGGCGACAAACTTGTTGTAGTTGCGAGTGATCGCATCTCTGCATTTGATGTTGTTCTTCCTAAAGCAATCCCATTCAAAGGTCAAGTATTGAATCAGATTGCATCAAAAATGTTGGCTTTAACCACTGACATTGTTCCGAATTGGATTTTATCTACACCAGACCCATCTGTGAGTATCGGTATCAAATGCGAACCGTTCAAAGTTGAAATGGTTATTCGTGGATACTTAGCGGGACATGCAGCGAGAGAATACAAAGCTGGTAGACGCGCCGTATGTGGTGTTGCATTGCCTGAAGGGTTGAAAGAAAATGACAAACTCCCTACGCCAATCATTACCCCTACTACAAAGGCAGACGAAGGACACGATGAAGATATTTCTAGAGATGATTTATTAGCACGTGGTGTTGTTAGCGAAGCAGATTATATTCAATTAGAAAAATACACACAAGCATTGTTTCAACGTGGAACTGAATTAGCAGCGAAACAAGGTTTGATACTTGTTGATACAAAATACGAATTTGGAAAAGTTGGCGATAAAATTTATTTAATCGACGAGATCCATACACCTGATTCTTCTCGTTACTTCTACATCGATGGCTATCAAGCACGCCAAGATAAAGGAGAATCACAAAAGCAATTATCCAAAGAATTTGTTCGTCAATGGCTTATTGAAAACGGATTCCAAGGAAAAGATGGTCAACAGATACCAGAAATGACGGACACAATTGTTGCAGGCATTTCGGACAGATATATAGAATTATATGAACAAGTAACGGGCACTGCGTTTATAAAACCAACAGAAAAAAATCCCGAAGCGCGTATATTGACGAATATTCTATCCGCTTTAAAATAATAATACCATCACCGATTTTACTTAATAAAAACATGAAATTCACAATAGAAAAAACAGAGAAATATGTTCTGTTCCAATTAAACGAAGAGAAACTAACATCCATTAGTGCACCTGATCTGAAAACAGAATTGGTTACATTAAATGCAGAAGGTTATAACAACATCATTCTAAACATGTCTGATGTGAAGTATGCCGATTCTTCCGGACTTAGCTCAATCTTAATTGGTAATCGTCTGTGTTCTAATAGCGGCGGCTTATTTGTGATGTGTAATATCAACGATCATGTAATGAAATTATTGAAAATTTCACAACTAGATACTATTTTAACTTTATTGAATACGGTTGAAGAAGGTATCGATGCTGTTTTTCTACATGAAATAGAAAATGGTTTAGACGAAGAAGAAGATTCAGCTGAATAATACATGGAATTCGAACTCACCATACTAGGTTCAAGTTCGGCAACGCCGTCAAAGGGCCGATTTCAATCGGCCCAAATTTTAAAAATTCACAACGAATATTTTATGATTGATTGTGGAGAGGCGGCTCAATATCAACTGAGTCGCTATAAAATCAATCACTCAAAAATTTCACATATTTTTATCAGCCATTTGCATGGCGACCACTTTTTTGGATTAATTGGTCTACTGAGTACCATGAATTTGTATGGCAGAAAAAATCCAGTACATCTTCTTGCCCCTCCAGGATTGGATGAAATTATACAAACACAATTAAAGTATTCGCAAACTGTTTTACAATACCCATTGCACTTTACGTGTTTAGATAGCACTAAGAGCGAGCATATCGTAGACCATCCTCTTGTTGATGTATACACGATTCCGCTTCAACACCGTATCCATTGCAATGGATTTCTAATTAAAGAAAAAAAGAAACCGCTAAAAATAAATAAATCAAAGTTACCTAAAGAACTTGGTTTAGCTGATATCGCCCAACTAAAATTAGGTAATGATGTATACGATGCGTCTGGCAAATTGATTGCAGCAACGGCAGATGTATGCATGCCTGAATTAAAATCTAGAAGTTACGCCTACTGCTCGGACACGATTTATACCGATTCTTTTTTGGACATCATTCATGGTGTAGATTTATTATACCACGAAAGTACGTTCTTAGATGAACTCGCAGATCGTGCAACAAAAACATTTCACACAACAGCCAAACAAGCCGGACTTATCGCAAAGAAAGCAGAAGTCGGCAAACTCATCATTGGACATTTTTCTTCTCGCTATTACGATATAGAACCTTTTCTAGAAGAAGCAGGTGCTATATTCAAAAATACTTTCCTTGGTATTGAAGGAAGTACATTTTCAATATCAGATCAGATCGAGGATGAAACATGTAACTGAGAATAAAAAGACCTCCTTATTTATTGTATTAGCAGGTATCTTTATCACCAATGCCTTATTAGCAGAACTTATTGGTGTTAAAATTTTCTCAATTGAAAAAACATTCAATATTGAACCCGCACAACTAAGCTTGTTTACGGATTTCAAATTAGACTTCAACCTCACTGCAGGTGCAATTATTTGGCCCATTGTATTTATTTCAACCGATATTATCAATGAATACTTTGGGAAAAAGGGCGTTCAAAAAGTAACGTATATTACCATTGGCTTAATCGCCTACAGTTTTTTTGTCTTGTATCTTTCGACCCATATTAGCCCTTCTGATTATTGGCTTAATATCAATGATAGCGATGCTTCCGGAGCTCCCTTTAATATTGATTATGCATATAGTCGCATCTTTTCTCAAGGACAATCCATTATCATTGCATCGCTTACCGCATTCTTAATCGGACAATTATTAGACGTTTATATATTCCATGCCATACGTAAAGCAACGGGCGAAAAATGGCTGTGGTTGCGTGCAACAGGCTCTACCTTGGTATCGCAATTGGTAGATAGTTTTGTGGTATTATTTATCGCATTTTATCTATTAGCAGGCGATCACAAATGGAGTATAGAACAATTACTATCGATTGGTATTATTAACTACATCTACAAATTTAGCGTAGCCCTTATCTTAACTCCGTTATTGTATGTAGCGCATCACTTCATTGACTCCTACCTAGGAAAAGAAGCTGCAGAAACAATGATTGAAGAAGCGAATACAAAAGAATACTAATGCCCTCTCTGCCCTGCAATTCGATCGCAACAAATGGCTGTAGCGATGCCCACATTCAGGGATTCTGCCATACCAAAACGCGGAATTGAAATGGTTTGTGTCAACAGATTTTTTATTTCATCTCGCAAGCCATGTGCTTCATTTCCCATAACCAACACTCCTTGCTTTCCAAACGTGGATTGATGGATATTTTCACCATCTAAATCTGCACCATAAACGGGTACTTTTTGCTGAGATAAAAAGGGTATCAAGTCTGTATAATGAACAGCGACTCTCAAAAAAGACCCTTTAGATGCATTGATCACCTTGGGGTTGTAAAAATCGGCCGTTTCTTCGGAACAAATAATTTGTTTGATGCCATACCAATCTGCTACTCGAATAATGGTTCCTAAATTTCCAGGATCGTTGATATTATCCAACACAATTGTCCATTCATTTTCAATAAGTCCTGGCGTCGTTTCAGGCTTCATGTCACAAATTACAATTGCAGAGTCATTGGTCTGCAAGGTTCCAATATCATTCAACTCCTTTTCAGAAGCCTTTTCAATTCTATCTAAATATGGTTTTAACTCAGATTTATAAGTGGTTTCAAAATAATCCGTCACCAATATTTTATGAATTACAAGATCTGAATGCAACACTTCCAGAACCGATTTCTCTCCTTCAATAATAAATTGCTTATAAAGTCTTCTAAATTTCTTATTTTGAAGAGATTTCGTGAATTTTACAGTCTGTTTAGATAACATCGAATTTTATTTTGAAGCTACTATATTACATCTTTACTGCCATACTCGCAATCATTCTGCTTCAGGGTTGCAAACCGTCTGTCAGTTTATTTGCTACAGACCCCGATTATAAAGGCAAATACATACTTTATAATCAAACGTCTAAAGGATTGAGAGATGTCAATAATTCAGATATTGAGGCCTTATACAAACAAAAAGCACAATACAAACTTTTTGGAATTACTCCCTACTTAACGATTCATTACATTGGAAAATCCTTTTACGACACAACGTATATCAAACAAGAAATAAAGGCAACAAAAGTACGCTTTGATAAAAAAATCACAAAAAAACAGCATACAGAAAAAAGATATTTAGCAATCGTAGCTAAACGCAAGAGAAAAATTGCAAAACTTCAAGATAAATTAATAAATGGGAATTGGATGATGGGTTCTTTTGGAGAATATCCATCCATTCTGGATACTTCTATTATTCGGTATACGAGAGATCAAATTTCGAAGTATTTATTTAGTAAAGGATATTTTAATAATGACGTGAATTATAAAATAGATACACTTGGAAGAAAAACATTTGTAAAATATGTTATTAAAGAAGGCGATCAATATACCTATGGCAGAATTACTGCTGAAATTGAAGATACAGCAATTCTGAAAATTGTACGTGATACAAAAGGTAGCAAATTAGAAAAAAACGATCCATACGATCAAACAAAAATTGATACGGAGCGCGATCGTATTTTCAAACTATTAAAAAATAATGGATACTATGAATTTTCAAAAGAGTACATCGGTATTATAATTGATAGTAGTAAGCTTGGCAATCATAAAATAAAATTAACCGTTGAGATCCTAAATCCAGAGGTTTCCATGCACCAACGTTTTAAAATAAATGATGTCATATACATTCCCGTTGTACAAACAAATGATACCATTACCCAATATTCAGATACCTTAGAATATAAAACAATTAAATATTGTCGAAATAAATCTGCATACAATTATAAAATTTTGGATGGTAAAATCAGATCAAGACCAACTAGTTATTTTAAACAAGATTCATTACTGGTAACACAACAGCAACTTGGCTCAATGGATATGTTTCGATTTGTGAACGTGAATTTTCAGAAACGAGATTCGGCTACACTAGACATGTTGATTTATACCAGCAGAATGCAAAAGTATTCTATTTCGCAAGAATATGGTGTCAATGTTGTTCAAGGTGTTATACCGGGTCCATTTTTTAATGTCAATTTCAGAAATAGAAATACATTTGGGAATTATGAAGTGCTGGATTTCAATGTACGCTATGCGCTAGAAGGCCAAGCATCTGTACTCGACAATCAAACAAAATTACAAACCATTGAATGGGGAATCAGTACAAGTCTTACCTTCCCTCAATTACTTGCACCCACACGCATACGTTTTAAAGCATCAAAATACAATGCCAAGACTCGAATAACCTTTGGATATAATTCTACTCAAAGACCCGAATACGACCGGTATGGTTTTAGGTCTCAACTATCTTATCTGTGGCAAACCAGTCAATTCTCTTACTTTTCATTCTCGCCTATTGATGTTAATATTATCAATAGCAAGATAAAAATGAGTGCGTTTTCTGATTACTTAGAAAATTTACGGAACAATGGTAATAATTTATACGTCAGTTTTTTACCATCTATTGTAACGAACATGAATTTCAATTATACCTATAGCAATCATGCATACGGAAAAAAAACGCCTTCTTATTATTTAAAACCGTCCTTTGAATTAGGTGGCATCATTCCGCATTTAATTAGTCAAAATATTACGCATGAATCCAACAATAGATTATTTGATTTACAATATTATCAATATTATAAATTACAAGTTGATTTTAGATATTACAAACCCATAAAAACAAAAACTGTTTTAGCTTTTAGATTAAATGCAGGTATTTCCAAACCATATGGATCTTCTAATTACAAAAAAGGCGGAAGCAATGTGTTACCCTATGAAAAGTATTTTTTCGTGGGTGGTACCAACTCTATACGAGCATGGCGTTACCGTAGATTAGGACCAGGGTCGTATGCAAATACGGATCCTTCAAAACAATACACAAACGAAGAGCCCGGAAACATAACGATTGAATCAAACTTTGAACTCAGACGAAAACTATATAGTTTCATAGAAGGAGCCTATTTTATTGATGCAGGTAATGTCTGGTTGTTACGTGAAGATAAAACCAGACCAGGTGGTGAATTCAAATACTTAAAATCATTCTCAGAAATTGCAGTTGGAACGGGTGTTGGATTGCGATTAAACTTCACATTCATTATTGTGCGTTTAGATGTAGCTTTCAAAACGTGGGATCCCGTCCACCCCATTGATGATCGATTTGTGTTATTTAAATTCGACGATAAAAATAATAGACCTATATATAATTTCAGTTTAGGGTACCCATTTTAATAAAGACATGATTACGAAAGAAATAATCGAGAGAGAATTCCAAAAAATACAACAACATATTTGTTCCGAACTAGAAGCGGCAGACGGTAAAGGTGTATTTAAAACCGATGAATGGACACGTTCCGAAGGTGGTGGTGGTAAAACCAAAGTACTTACAAACGGTTCAGCTATTGAAAAAGGTGGCGTAAACTTTTCAGCGGTATATGGTGAAACACCCGACAACATATTAAACGCATTAAAATTATCGAAGGCAGATTTTTATGCCACGGGTGTATCGATTGTTATGCATACCACAAATCCATGGATACCAATCATACACATGAATATCCGTTATTTTGAAATGACCAATGGTACATGGTGGTTTGGTGGTGGTATAGACTTAACGCCACACTACGTAATCAAAGAAGATGCTATTGAATTTCATCAAGCATTAAAGGATGTATGTGATACATTTCATGATAGCTTTTACTCTAAATTTAAGGAATGGGCAGATCAATACTTTTTCATCAAACACCGAGGGGAATCAAGAGGTGTAGGAGGTATTTTCTTTGATCGTATGGGGAACGACGCACCGATTAGTAAAGAGAAAATGTTTGAGTTTGTTTGTGCACTCGGTTATTTATTTCCGAAGGTATACACCAAACTAATAATAGAAAATAAAGATAAATCATTTACCGAAGAAGAACGCAATTGGCAAAAAATACGCAGAGGGCGTTACGTAGAATTTAATTTGGTATACGATAAAGGCACTAAATTTGGATTAGACACCAATGGCAGAATTGAATCTATCTTAATGAGTTTGCCACCAGAAGCAAACTGGACGTATGATTTCCAACCACTAAAAGATAGTAAAGAAGAAGCCACAATCAACTGGTTAAAAGCTCGTCCTAATTGGCTTTCACTGTAATGTTAGAAACTCTACAACAAATAGACCTTGATGTACTGGTTTGGATTAACCATACATTAAAAAGTGACTGGATGGATTCTGTTATGCTTTTTTGCACCTCAAAATTCACATGGATTCCTTGGTACGCAGTACTTCTTTATTTTTTGTACAAATCAAATCCGAAACGTATTTGGATAAATTTGATTGTATTAACGTGTTGCATTGCAGCAGCAGACCAATTAGCATCCGGTTTAATAAAGCCTTTGGTTGAACGTTTACGTCCCTGCCACAACGATGCCGTAAATTTCAAGTTACTATTAATTGATGGAGTGTGTGGCGGACAATATGGTTTTGTATCTTCCCATTCTGCAAATGTTTTTGCTTTATTTACATTCTTTTATTTAAAAGCTGTATTTAAACATATAAAAGTTATGCTTTACATATTATTTGTGTGGGCTTTTATTGTTTCTTTGAGTCGCGCATACTTAGGCGTACATTATCCGGGAGATTTACTATGCGGTGCATTGGTTGGCACTATTGGAGCTTATGTTGTGATTTGGTTGGAAGGGTTGATTGAGCGCAGGTATTTCACAAAAAATAACGAATAATAATCCAACATTACGAATTATTATTTACGGACTATTTAAATTATATAACAATCAATTAAAATAACTACTTATGAAAAAAATAAACTTCCTGTTCACAATCCTTTTAGCTTGCTTATGTATGTGTTCTTGCGGCGTAAAGCCGAAAGGAGCTGCAACACCCAAAGAATTAATTATTGAAGCCAACAACGCAGGCTCCGATACAAAAGTGTTAAAGTCTTGTTATTTTTGGTCTACGCCAGAAGAAGAAGCAAATATCGATGCCATTATTTCAATGAAAACGATGAAACCAGAAGTAGATGCTTTTTTTGAAGAGGGTGAAAAGAAATTTGGAGATAAATTTTCGGTAGCTTATGGTATGGGGACATTTGTATTAGCATTAGCTACCCAACCTACGCAGTATGACAAAATGATCGAGGGTGAATGTATTGAAAAAGGCGATACTGCAATTGCAACGGCTGATATAGTAAACGGCACCTCCACAACAACAATTAAAGCCGTAATGATTAAAAAAGAAGATCTGTGGTATTTCCCTGCTCCTTCAGCGCGTGGCTCTAAAACTCCAGTTGAAATTACAGCATTAATGAAAGCTTTTTTAGCTGAATCAAAAAAAGCGTTAAAAGAATCTGATACGGCAGAAAAATTTGGAGAAGCAATCAACGCATATATGACGACAAAAATGAATTAGCAATTGCTCTAAGCATTAAAACTGCTGTGAAAAATTGAAAAATAAAAATACGAAAGTTGAATTTATATAATGTAATGCGTCTATTCATTATCTCGATAAGGAAAATACGCATTTTGTTATACATCTATTCATTACTTCCAAATTTTCTCCAAATCTGGGATAATTCTTCAACTTCTTTCTCAGCTCTTCGGAATTTGCAATTCCGAAGCCAGATAATATGGATTTGTAATCCATATTAAAAAAAACTACAAAAAACGTCTTTTCAAAAAACACTTAAATTTAGTAATCCCTTTCTAATACCATGACTTTCCGCACAACTACTCCAGATATATTCTTCTTCCTTCTCAACTAATCCTGCACGAACTGGATTTAAGTGAATGTAATCCATTTTATTCATATAAAATTCTTTTGTGAGAATTTCTTTGCCGTGATATCCTTCTTGCCAAAACCAGATATGTTCATCTTTTTTCAACAACCAAAGTAACCAATCCTTTCTGCTCTCATGTATAGTATTTTCTACACATGAAACGATTTCTTTTGCGGTAAATTTTTTAAAATCACGTATGATATAACTCAAATTATTTCTATTACTACTCACAATAAGATGCATGTGATTGGACATAATTACCCATGCATATATTTCTAAGCCCTTATTCGTTTGACAATATTTCAAACTATTAATAAGTATATCAACATATATCTTCCGCGTAAAAATGTCCACCCATTGATGAACAGTGCATGTGATATAATAAAGACTTTGTTGATTGTAAATTTTATATGTAAATCCCATAGCTGTATAATTGGGATGTAAATTAAATTATTTTAAAGAATAAAGCGTTTATCAATTGTTAAAATTGTATTAAACCTGCAGAAATAATTATCTTAATAATAAGAACGGATTACAAATCCTCTTTATTTGGCTTCGGAATTACAAATTCCGAAGAGCTATATTATAGATGAAAAATTAGTAACAAAAAATTTAATTATTTACATAAGAAAAAATTTATTAATTTTCCTGACCACTGTTTACTGACTACTGACCACTGTTCATACTTACTTCCTCCCCAACAACTTCGCAGCATACTTTCCTAAAATATCAAATTCGATATTTATCTTAGAGCCAACGATACATTCTTTCAAAGAAGTATGTTCGAATGTATATGGAATGATAGCTACGGAAAATGCATCGTCTTTGGATTCAACCACCGTTAGGCTTATTCCGTTTACACAGATAGATCCTTTTTCCACGGTTACGTTACCAAGAGACGCATCGTATTGAAAGGTAAATAACCAACTACCGTTATCATCTTTACGTTGCGTACAAATAGCAACTTGATCCACATGTCCTTGAACGATATGCCCATCAAAACGACCATGTGCAGGCATTGCACGCTCTAAGTTTACATGCATCCCCTCCTTCCATTCAGAGATACTTGTTTTACGTATCGTTTCTTGAATAGCCGTTACAGTATGGGTATCATTACTTAAGGCGACAACAGTCAAACAAATGCCATTGTGCGCCAGACTTTGATCGATCTTTAATTCATTCGAAATGGTAGAGCGCACTGTGAAATGGATGTTCCCTTGCTCTTCAACAATCGTTTCAATTCGTCCTAAACTTTCTATAATTCCAGTAAACATCTTTCTTTTGACTTAGATTTCAATTATGAATTATAAATTATGAATGATCAAAACGTTCATAATTTATAATTCATAATTCATAATTTCATTTCCCTCTCCCCTGAAACATAATCAACACCGTATCCAGCATGATTTCAAAGTCTAGGGAAAGCGACATGTTTTCAATGTATAAAATATCGTATCGTAAGCGATCTACCATTTGATCTACATTTTCAGCATAGCCGTATTTCACTTGTCCCATGGATGTAATGCCAGGACGTACTTTATGTAAGTGTTTGTAATAAGGAGCTTGTTGCATAATTTGATCGATAAAAAATTGTCGCTCTGGCCTAGGACCAACCAATGACATATCGCCTTTCAATACGTTATAAAATTGAGGAAATTCATCCAATCGTGTCTTGCGCATAATTTTACCCCAAGGTGTGATGCGACTATCTTTATCGTTTGCTAATGCAGGACCAAGCTTTTCCGAATCCAAATACATACTTCTAAACTTTATGATATTAAATGGCAAGCCATTTTTGCCAATACGCACTTGCTTATAAAATACGGGCCCCTTAGAACTCAGTTTCGTTAATAACGCAATAACACTTAAAAAAGGCAGGCCGATTATTAAAACAACAAGTGCTGCAAAAATATCAATACAACGTTTTAATGCTTTTTGCCAAACCGGAATTAAATCTTGGTTAATTTCTAACAAAGGAAGATTCGACAATAATTTTATTTTTACAGATCCTAAAATTAATTGATAATTTTCAGGTATAATATTGGTTTTAAGAGCTTCCCCTTCAAGAGATACCAGTACTTTTTCTAAATACTCATGTTCTTCTTTTTCAAGGGCAATAATCACACGTTCAATATGGCACCGATGAATGATGGTATTTATCTGTTCGATATCCCCTATTTTCCGTAACACATCCGAACATTTGTCTACAACTGTTGAATGCGTTGGCAAATAAGATATGAAGGAATATCCCAGTGCATCTTTTCGTTTATGTAACTCGTCGTATACTTTCCTGGCTTCATTTCCAGAGCCTACTAGTAAGGTATTAAATGAAATTTTTCCAGAAGATATTTGTTCTCTTAAATACGTAAATGCAATAATTTTTGCAACAGAGGTACATATAAATTGAATAATGAAATACGCCCCAAATGTTTTATAATATTCATGGTATTCATTGATACCTTCATCATCTAATAGTAGCGTAAAAAATATAATAACAACACCTATGAGTGTATTATTGAACCCTTTAAATAATTCTCGAATACGGGTTTTGTCAAACACTTCAGTATATGAACCAACCAAGGTATTTAATGCGACCCAGAACAAGCCAATGACGCTTGCATTTATAAATAAAGAAATTCGAATTACTTCAACTTCCTCATGTAACAACTGCTTTCTATTATAGAAAAACAATATCCAAGCACAAAAAGATGCAATAAAATCTAGCGTGGCAGGAATTAAATTATAATAGGGTCTTTTCAATGTATTTTGAACTTAATTATTCACGTATAGAATCTATTTCTCTGCTAAATTATTAAATCCCAAGAAGTAGAACTATTTTAGTAGTAAAATATTTACATATAAAAGTATTCAATACGGTGGAAGATTCCTATTTGCATAAAGGACTACGAAGAAAACTCATTAAAATATTAAGAGACAAGGCTATTACGGATGAATTGGTTTTAGAAGCTATCAATCGTGTACCCAGACATATCTTCTTAGATAATGCATTTTTAGAGCACGCCTATCAAGATAAAGCATTTCCTATTGGAGATGGACAAACAATTTCCCAACCCTATACGGTTGCTTCACAAACGAGCCTTCTAAAACTATCTCCAGGTATGAAAGTACTTGAAATAGGTACTGGTTCTGGATACCAATGCTCCGTTTTATTAGAAATGGGTGCAAATGTTTTTACAATTGAATACCATAGAAGTTTGCACGAAAAAGCAAAAAAAATGTTGCAATCACTCGGTTACAAAGCACAATTCTTTTGTGGCGATGGTAGTGAAGGCCTTGCACGCTTTGGCCCCTACGACCGTATTTTAGCAACTGCAGGAGCACCGTATGTACCGACAAAACTATTGGAGCAATTAAAAGTTGGTGGTATTTTAGTAATACCCGTGGGCGATCAGAAAACACAAAAAATGTTGCGATTAACAAAAGTAAGTGCAACCGAAATAAGCCAAGAAGAATGTGGAGACTTTCGTTTTGTTCCGCTCGTAGGAAAAGATGGATGGGCTGCTAAAACACCGAACGTATGAACAAGCAACCAAGATTCCCTAGCGAATCTAAAGTAATTAAGTCTGAATTGGTTTTACCTAATGATACGAATACACTTAACAACCTTATGGGGGGAAGAATGATGTATTTAATGGATGTTGTAGGCGCTATTTGTGCTTTACGACATTGTGGAAATGGTGTTGTGACTGCATCTGTCGATAATGTTTCATTTAAGGCTCCAATTGCGCTTGGCAATATCGTAACCCTAGAAGCAAAAATTACGAGAGCATTTACAACTTCTATGGAAGTACATATTGAAGTTTGGGCCGAAGATGTGATCAGTAGATTAAAAACAAAAAGCAATGAAGCCTTTTTTACATTTGTCGCATTAAGCCCTGACAAAAAACCGCTTCCCATTCCAGAAGTAACTCCTGAAACAGCTAGAGAAAAGGAATTATTTGACGGTGCTTTAAGAAGAAGACAGTTGCGCTTAATTCTAGCTGGCCGTATGAAACCCTCGGAAGCTACGGAATTAAAAGCATTATTTGATAATCTATAAATTGTACGATTACAATAATATCAAATAAAGAATATTATTCCATTTATAGTATTACTCATACCTAATAAATTAAATCCTTTACAATTACTTAATTTACAAATAGATAAAAATACATTTGGAAATGACGCAGGTCTTTCGTAAAATTGTATAAATAAATGTTTAAACACGCATTATTAAACCATTCCAACAATATGAAATTAAAAATCATCTTTGCAAGTGCTCTTTTAGCATCATTCTTATTTTCTTGCAACTCAACAAAATCAACTGAAGCAACTGCTGTAGATTCTACAGGTACAGAAGCTACATTTATGGTTGACCCTACAGCTTCAAACATCGTTTGGGAAGGCAATATGGTTAAATTGTACAAACATTACGGAGATTTAAAAATATCTGAAGGTTCTTTCACTGTTAAAGGATTACAAGTTACAGGCGGTTCATTCACAGCTGATATGAAGTCTATATCTCCAACGGATAGTAACTATTCTGCTGAGCATCCAAAAGAGTATTTGGTAGGACACCTTAGTGATACATCATTCTTTTCAGTAGGTACTTACCCAACTGCTACATTTGTTATTAAAACTGTTTCTGGTAACACTGCTACAGGTGATTTAACATTACGTGGTATTACAAATGAAGAAACAGTTACAAATATTTTAGTTGACACTGTAGGTGCAGTTAAAGCTACTGGTAAATTGGTAGTTGATCGTCAAAAATATAAGGTTGCATACAAAGCTGATGGCGACAAAGTTTTATCGAACGATATTACTTTAGACATTACTCTAGTAGGTAAAAAATAATTTGTTTGTTTTAGTTTATAGTTTATAGTTTTAAAATAGCCTCTACTTGTAGAGGCTATTTTTTTTATCCTCTTTATCAAATCAGATTCTAATTCCCAAACATCCAATACCATTTACCCAAAAGAGTTCTAATATATGATGCATCATGAAATATTGTGCATCATGATTTAACGATTGCCTAAATACAAATTGTGTTGCCATGAATATGTTTGAAAGGTGTCTGGATAAATCTGTGTACTCCATTCCTTTCTAACACAAGGAAATATTCAATTTAATGAAATTCATTCTTTCATCAAAAAAATAGATTATGTAAGCATAAAAAAAGCTCATGAAACATGAGCTAATATTTTCAGAATATAAATTATTACATTTGAATAATTTCAAACTCTACCCTTCTATTTAATCTCCTATTTTCTTCGTTGTCATTTGGACTAATTGGTTTATCAGGACCATAGCCTTTTACAAAAATTCTTTTGGGGTCAATATTTCTACTCACTAAATAATCTTTCACCTTAATTGCGCGCTCTTCAGAAAGTTTCAAATTCAGATCCCTACTCCCTTGGTTATCAGTATGCCCTGCGACTTCAATTGTAACCATTGGATGTTGCTTTAATGTAGCCACTAATCTATCCAATTCTACATAGGATTCAGGTAAAAACTCTGCTTTACTTTGAACGAATAATACATGCTGCAAGACAATTTTGTTTCCTTTTTTAATTTCAAAAATAGAATTATCCTTTTCGGTTTTCACTTTAGAAGTAGTACCAACTAATGTTTTTACAACGATTGTATCTATAGGAATTATATAGTTTTTTACTGTATCAATAACAGCAACAGCTACTGTTATTTTTTTAACTTCTACTGGTACTGTAATATTAGGAGGAACAAACGGGTATTTGGATTGAACAGCATAAATTTCTTTCACATCTTCTTCAGAAATAAATTTCTCCCAAATATTTAAATCATCCATCTTTCCCGCAAAGTAACTCGCTTGTCCGGGAAAATCGCAACCAATAATTAAGGGCTGTTTATTTTGAATGAAATTCACTCCTATATTCTCGCAAGCAATTAATTTGCCGTTTAAATAATATTTTGCAACATATCCATTAAAGGTAAAAGCGACCATATTCCATTTACCAGGAACTAGACTAATGCCATTTTTTGTATACAAGCCTTTAGATGCGCCCTCTTCACCTCCATCAAAATAAAATCCTTTGTCGGATACACCAAGTCGATATTGAAAGTTTGTTTCTGTTTCCGTTTTACAAAAAATCGGGGAATAATGATTGGAGTTGATCTCGGACCATTCAGGAGCAGTATTATAATGATTTACAAATACCCACATGGTGAACGCAAAATTTATAGTAGGCAAATTTCGTTCATTTCCGAAAGGAATGCGAACCAAACCATCAACACCATTAAATTCCAATGCTTTACCAGCTCTACCAAATCGATCAGATGAAGCAGCAACACCTCCTGAAAGTTGTCCATGAATACGATTAGGACCAATATCATATGCATTTCCATCAAAAGAATACGCATATACCCACCCCGCAGCAGATTTCTGTCCCAGTGCGTTTTTACTCGACAGGATAGATAACAGACATACAAATACAAGGATATATAATCGCATACGAATTATTGTATATTTAAATACATGTTTAAAGATAGAACTAAAATTCTAACTTTTTGTAAATCATGTTAGAAACTCGTACAAAAAGCGTTTTTTTTAAGCTATGTAGAGAGGCGAAATAGATCATTTAAGCTATATTTTGAAGCTTAACTATGTTTTTTTCATAACTTGCATAAAAAAACCATGTGTACATTTACCATCCCTATAAGTAAAAATGTAATTGAAACAATCGAACATGTTAAAGTTTCGATTGCTAAAATGGAAAACGCAACTTTTGAGGGCACAGAAACAACTGGCAATTTTTCAATGCCTAGTCCTTTAGGAGCAATTAAAGCCACATATACCATATTGAATTCTAAAGCAACTTTTACCGTACAAGAAAAACCTATGCTTGTGCCCTGCTCGCTCATAGAAACAAAACTTTTTCAACTCTTGAATCCTCAAGATTGAGCATAATAGCATATTCATATATTTGAATATGCCATTCTATTTAATGAATATGCTATTCTATTTAATGAAGCTACTATTCTAGAATAGCTCCATTTCTTCACAATTCCATACATTTTAAAACCTTTGTTTCTTATATAAGTATAATAGACATAGGTAAAAAATTATTTTCTAAATGAAAAACAATATACTCTTAGTATTCGTTTGCATCGCAATGCAATATATTTATTCTGTAAATGAACAGTAT
>NZ_CALMGQ010000068.1 GCF_937863595.1 uncultured Cytophaga sp. | reverse complement strand
TTATATCTTTAAAACCGCTGCTTAAGTGGTCCAACTTTTAGACGGAAAGAGCAGAGTCACGGCATTTGAAACATGGGTTAAAAATAGTCATACGGAATATTTTGGTGAAAGTGATTTTAGAATTACATCTGAACCTATGTATGAAAGCCTTTCTATTGCTGAAACATCCAATGCAGATGCATTCAAGGTTTGTTTGAACAATCATCAAGAAGGCAAAACAGACTATGCTACTTTTTGCAAAGATTGTGCAGAACACGGTATCGAGAAATGGTATGTATGTCTTTCCATAATGACGTGTACCTATTATGATAAAGCTGGCAATACGATTTTAGTTGAGCAAGTACATCAACCCTAAAAGACTTCTTTTTTTACTTTTTTCCAATAGCTGAAAAAAGAATTAAATGTACCGTCTATATCTTTACATATAAAATCTCGCGTTGTTACATTTCCTTCAAAATGATTGTTTAATGGATGTTCTTTAAATTCAAATGTAGTTTCACTATGTCTTTTCAATTCAGTGAATTCTCCTACAAAAATCTGAAGTTTAGGGATGTTTTCTTTGCCAATACGGATTGCAAAATCTATACATTTGTTAGATACTGGGTGTTTCTCAAACATACTTGGTTCTAAAATCAATATCCGATTTAATTGATCTTCTTTCAGCCATTTAGGATCTAAATTATAATAGGTATATAGAGCCGTTTTTTTTCTAGGATCAATTTTAATATTGGAAGCTGTTGGAAGTTCTGTCTTTAATAAAGGATATTCGATATCAATCAACGCATTCGGCACATCCATTTGATGCAGCAATTCATAATCGACATCTAAAAAGGTGTTTTTTTGATTTGATTGTGTGTAGGTATTTATATTCTCTTGGTTTGCAACGTATTTCTTAGAGCTATTTGCTCCACAAACCCACTGCCAACTTAATTGATTGCTGGCAACATCCCCATCTAATAAATGATAATACATCCATTGTGCAGATTGCCTCCAATGGCATTTAGCACTATTGCAACAAAGAGATGCCACATACATCCGAATGTGATTGTGCATATAACCTGTTTCGTATAATTTTTGAATGCCTGCATCTATGGCATCAATTCCTGTAGTAGCATTCACTATTGAATGAGGTATTCCTGCGTGTTTTACGTCAGCTTGAGGATGGATTAAATCGCTATCGATCGCATCTCCTTTTTGTAACCAGGTATGCTGCCAATAGTCCCTCCAAGCGAGCTCTTGTATAAAACGCTCTATTTGATTTGGATCATACCCCTTTGCTAAAACGGCATCTAAAATTTTTTTCGTACTTATTAATCCTCTTGAAATATAGGGAGACAAATACGTCACATCTCCATCAACATAATTCCTTGTTTTGCAGTACGCAATTGGATCTATTCGATTGATACGTTCTAACACGTGGGCAAGATCAATAGGGAAGTTCATCGCTTTGAAATTTTATTTGAACTTATCTGTTTTTGTCTGCTGCATTTAAAACGGTTGATATCAAGGACTCTTTTTTTAAGATGTTTCGAACTTATACCACTAGAAACCCGTTTTCTCCATCTATTAAATGAAGGTCGCGATAGCTCTGTACGCATTAGTTTTTCAACTTGACCTTGATTGATACCAAACTGAAAATGTATTGCTTCAAAAGGCGTTCGGTCTTCCCAAGCCATTTCTATTATTCGTGAAATATCTTCGTTCATTATAAGTCTAAAAAGCAGATTAAATCTTTCCTTAAGTAATTTTAAAACAAATGATCGTTCATATTGTTTTTATTGAAATAGAAATAGATATGATCGTTACAAAAGATATACTTGAAGGTTTTGAGAAAAATGTCCGTACAAGTTTTATAAACTCCTTAGCGGGATTTCGGCAAGTAGCATTGGTTGGAACGAAGTCTGAAACAGGACAGACCAATCTAGCTATTTTTAATTCCTTGATGCATTTAGGTGCAAATCCTGCCTTATTTGGTTTATTGAACCGGCCGGATGTAGTGGATCGACATAGCTTACAAAATATTTTACATACAGGAGTTTATACCTTAAACTTCGTTGATGCTAGCTTCGCAGCTATGGCGCATCAAACATCCGCACGCTATCCAACAGAGGTATCCGAGTTTGCTGCTGTGGGTTTTAATGAATCCTATCGCAGAGGTATTGAGGCTCCTTTCGTTGAAGAAGCAGTTGTTAAAATTGGGATGCAATTCGAACAAAAGGTTGATATTTCTATAAACAATACGGTTTTGATTATTGGTAGCATACAATATGTCGAACTACCAGATTCATGCATGGGAGTGGATGGTTTTGTAGATGTATCCCAATCGAATGTTTTGGTCAGTTGTGGATTGGATGCGTATTTCAAAACAGAAAAAGTAGCTCGGTTCGAATATGCAAAAGCCGATAAAATTACTACTGAAAAATAAAGAACTAAAGAACGTTCAATCTTAATACCCATTGAATCTTAAAAATAGATATGCCCCGTTGGATGAGGTATATGTATTTTTATTTAGGTGAAACCTATACAAATGAATGATACAAAAATGCTTTATTCAGTGATTAACTTAACTTATTCAATAATTTTTCGTATCTTATTATATCTAGGAACCTAAAGCATAAAATAATGAAAATTCAATTTAATACAGACAAGAACATTGCAGGTAACGATCGCACTGCAGAATATTTAAGTACAATGATTACTGAATCTTTAGAACGGTTTAGTGAAAACATCACACGTGTAGAAGTACACCTTTCAGATGAAAACAGTAAAAAAGAAGGTGGTGATGATAAACGTTGTTTGCTTGAAGCACGTGTAGAAGGGATGCAACCAGTTGCTGTTACAAACCATTCAGATACCATACAAAAAGCTGTTACTGGTGCATTGGATAAATTAATAGTAATTCTAGATAAAACGTTTGAGCGTCAAAGAAATCACTAATTCATTTTTTTAAGAATAAATATTTTAAAGGTCATTTACTGGAAGGTAAATGACCTTTTTTTGTGTGAATTATATTTTAAAATAATTAACTATTAGATATTGAGTGGATTATAATTTTACTGACTCCATTCAATCAATTTGTATATCTTTGATTTTTAATCGTTAAAAAAATGTACTATGGACGGTGTATTATTATTTATTTGTGTAGTCGGTTTATTCGTAAGCATTTTTGTGCTACTTAACCGGACAGGTAGCTTGGTAGATAAGATCGATATCTTACAAAAGAAGCTGTTATCGATGTCGAAAGATCTTTCCGACATCAATGGGGAGTTAAGTCGTTTAAAATATGGAGGTATAACTAAAGAGGAAATAAAACCACTTGTTAAACCAGAAACACCTCCAATAATTACAACAGTACCAGAGGTATCGATAGAAAAACCTATCATTATTCCGCAGGTAATTGTTCCTACTGAACAAGTTATTCCGATTGAGCAATTAAAGGATGCCATTCAGGAGAAGACGGTTGTAACATTCGAAGAGAAACAAGATCGTCCTTTATTTGTTCCATCGTCTGTAACCAGCAAGCCAATTGCAAGTACAAAAGAACCCAAAAAGACACAGCCCGGATTTTTTGAACGTAATCCAGATTTAGAAAAATTCATTGGTGAAAATTTAATCAACAAAATTGGTATAGCGATTTTGGTTATTGGTATTGGCTTTTTTGTAAAGTTTGCAATCGATCAAGATTGGATCAATGAAATTGGAAGAGTGATGATTGGAATTGTTTGCGGGGGGATTTTAGTAGCCTTTGCACATTACATTCGAAATACATTTAGACCATTTAGTTCCGTCTTAGTAGGTGGTGGGATTGCCATATTTTATTTAACCATTGGTATTGCCTTTCACGAATATGAATTGATGTCGCAGACGGTAGCATTTATCATCATGGTGATTATTACCTTATTTTGTGTGGCTTTATCTATTTTATACGACAGAAAGGAACTTGCTATCATCGCTATTATTGGGGGCTTTGCATCGCCCTTTATGGTAAGCACAGGCTCTGGTAATTATCAAGTATTGTTTTCTTATGTGGCCGTTTTAAATATCGGTATGTTGATCCTTTCGTATTTTAAACGTTGGAATGCCATCAATGTCATAACGTTTGTATTTACAGTTGTTTTATTTAGTGGATGGATGATTAAAACATTTACCTACGATGAGGAACCATTACCTTATGTAGGCGCCATGCTTTTTGCAACCTTATTCTATCTATTATTTTTTGCAATGAATATTGTAAATAATATAAAAGAAAATAAAGCATTTTTAATGTTTGAGTTATCCATGCTGTTGAGCAACACATTTTTATATTTCAGTGCGGGTATGTTTATACTGAATGGATTGAATAAGGGTTTGTACCAAGGTTTATTTACAATTTTAGTAGCCGTATTTAATTTTGGGTTTGCCTACCTTTTATTTAAAAATAAAAAAGCGGATAAAAATCTAGTATATCTTTTAATTGGATTGGTATTGACCTTTGTAACACTCTCTGCACCGATACAACTAGAAGGGAATTACATCACCTTATTTTGGTCCGCAGAAGCCGTTCTGATGTTGTGGCTTTTCCAAAGATCTGGCATACACTTAATGAAAATAACGTCTTTTGTAGTAACTGTTTTAATGATCATTAGTTTGGTAATGGATTGGAATAATGCGTATGCTGAATTTGATGGTATATTGCCACTGTTTATTAATAAAGCGTTTGTTGCTACCATACTGGTTTTAGCATCCATAAGTGCAACAATGTATTTATTGAAAAAAGAAACAGATCAGGAATTATTCCTTGAACTAACCATTAAACAATATGCTATTGCCTTAGAGTTTGTATTTCTACTAACATCTTATTTTGGTGGTTTGTTAGAGATTTATTATCAAGTTGAAAGTAGAGTTGGCTTGATGAGCCAAATTGAAATAACTCCGATATATACGTGCTCTTACAACTTGATGTACATCTTATTATTATCTGCATATATCCGATTCAGGAAATTGAAAGCGTTGGAATTATTTCCTATCCTGTTCACGTTATTCATTGCATTTATTTATTTAATTTATTACAATCCTGTTGCAATTGATATTCGAGATGCTTATTTGGCAGGTGAAGTATCTGGATTTCACTATTATTTCCATTATGTAAATGTGATTCTATTGACAACTGCATTTGCCTATTGTTTTAAATTAATCACTGAATTATCCATTAAAACGGCCATTCAATATAAAGGCTATTTATGGATCATGTGTTTTGTTGGGATTTACGTTGCTAGTGCCGAATTATTAAACATTGTGGTTGCAGCTTCCTATGATTCCAATCCCAACATATACGATATCTCCAGACAAACCTATAAAGTAGGGTTTCCAATACTATGGGGTTTATGTTCACTGCTTTTAATGGTACTGGGTATGAAATTTAAATTGAAAACCCTGCGTATTATTTCTCTTACCATTTTTGGTATAGCCTTATTGAAAATGTTTGTATTTGATATTCAAGAAATGTCTGAAGGAGGAAAAATTGCGGCCTTTATATCTTTGGGTGTATTGCTATTGATTATTTCTTTCATGTATCAAAAGCTAAAGAAGTTACTAACCGATGAATAAAAAAACGTTTCATATTATACCAACATTTATACTTGTATGTTGTATTCTATTTTTAAGTAGCATACCTGCATTTTGTCAATCGTATAAATGGGTTGCACCAATTGAGGATAGTCTACTAAGAGACGGCTTTTACAATATTGTACTCATGCCCGAAGTGGGAGCAGTGTTGCAAGATGATTATGCAGATATTCGGTTGTTAAATGGAAAAAACGAAGAGGTTCCGTATATTTTAAAACGCGAGGATCCATTTTTTTCAGACGTTCGATTTATGGAGTATCCCATCATTTCAAACAAAATTATTGATACGTGCTGTACACAATTGGTTGTTGGAAATACGAGCAAAAAGGAAATAAACAACATGTGTTTTGTGTTGAAAAATTCAGATGCTGTTAAAATTTCACATATAGCCGGAAGCGAAGATGGTGTCAATTGGTTTGCTGTAAAACAATTTGATGTGTTTTATAACAGCTATAGTGAAACCGATACTAAAGTATTAACCTATGTAAACTTTCCGTTAACAGATTATGCATTTTACCGTTTTGATATAACAGATAGGGGATATTGGGATGAGAAAAATTGGGAACATTGGAATAGCGATAACCGTTGGGCACTCCCAGTGAATGTATTAAAAGTAGGCTATTATGAAACATTTTTAAAGGAAGGGAAATACGTTTCCGTTCCTGCACCAACTTTTATTCAAAAGGATAGTTTGGCTGATAAAAAGACGTACATCCGAGTACGGTTCAACGATGCGTATACAATCAATCGCATGCGTTTAAATTTCTCAGGACCGAGATACTTCAAACGCAATGTTACCATTGCAACAAAGCAGGTTGGCAAGTCTGGAAGAAAACCGCAGCCAGATAGATATATTCCCATTACTACACTAGAAGTCAATTCATATTCCTTAAACGAATTCAGCTTTGATTTTTTTAGGGAAAAAGAATTTTATTTGATTGTTGAAAACAACGACAATCATGCGCTGACATTGAATCGTATGGATACCTGGCAGCTAACACATTATTTGAAAACCTATTTAGAGAAAGGACAAAAATACTATTTGAGTTATGGGGATTCTCTCTCTAAAACTCCTGTATACGATTTAAATTATTTTGTGGATAGCATTCCCAAAGTGCTCCCAACACTGCGTGTGTTGCAAAGCAAACGAACTGAAATAGCAAAAACGACGCACATTGAAAAGGTCGATAATTGGTATGAAGACAAACTCGTTGTTTGGATTGCAATCATATCCTTCATTCTATTATTATCCTTTATGTCTTGGAAAATGTTAGGGGAGATGAAAAAGCAGTAGCAAGTACGGCGTACTAAGTACTTAGTACGCAAAATAGACCAAACATATTCGTAACCACTTGCGCATTATAAATTTTATTCTTTATGTTTTGGGAAATGTTGGAAGAGTTTAAGCATTACTCCGTACTCTGTACTTAGTACTCAATACTTTCTACGTTTTTTGTTTCTTTTTCT
Source organism: uncultured Cytophaga sp. (assembly GCF_937863595.1). GTDB lineage: Bacteria > Bacteroidota > Bacteroidia > Cytophagales > Cytophagaceae > Cytophaga. The sequence continues at coordinate 14,555 of NZ_CALMGQ010000068.1, read as the reverse complement.
TTGCAGCAGGGAAGAGTACATTATTTAATATCAGTCTAAAACCTGGGGAGTTTGGATGTAAGTTCAAATCAGTAGGGTCTTCTCCAACAAAGTGCTGGTAATCCTCCGGATCATGCCCACCATAGAAGGTCCAAGTCCCTTTACCGTAAGTGCCATGGATGAACTTGGCTTCTCCAATTTCTTTATTCTCTCCTAAAATTATTACTTCGGGTTTTATTAATTTATTTTTAAAGCCTGTTGTTTGTCCCATGAATCCATGAAGAGTACGCGTGTGGCATTGCGTAAGCATGGTTGGTATGACATCCCACTTTGCAGAAAAATCAAATAAGGTAAAGTAATCGTTGTTCTCAGAAATACCTCGATCAATTGGGTTATTGTCTATATTCGAATACTCGTATTCGTAGGGATCTGATTTCAATTTGAAATTCTGGAAGGCAAAGGTATTTGTAAAATCAAGTTTGCTGCTTGCATTGGGAGTTGCTGGGTCGCCATCGTACATGGTTTCGCAGATGTCAATACCTTCTGCAGCCAATGCAATATCGTAGGTATCTGTTGCAGAACACATGGCAAACATATAACCGCCACCCGCACAGAAATCGCGAATTTTTTTAACGACACCTAATTTCAATTCCGATACTTTATTAAAACCTAAGCGTTTTGCGGCAGCTTCGTACTCGCGTTGTTGTTGTTGGTACCACGGTTGATTGCGGTACATAGCGTAGAACTTTCCATACTGTCCGGTAAAATCTTCATGGTGTAAATGCAGCCAATCGTATTTCGGTAATTCATTACCAATTATCTCATCGTCATAAATTACAGTATATGGAATTTCAGCATAGGTTAATACCATTGTTACAGCATCATCCCATGGCAACTTTGTTTTTGGGGAGTAAACCGCAATTTTTGGAAATTTCTCCAATTTAACTACATCCATATTTATTTCAGGAGTAGAAATATAGGATTGAATGCTGGCGTACTCGGCATCGGAAATAATTTCATAGGAAACCCCCCTGATTACAAGTTCGTTTACGAAAGCCGGGGTATAATTAAAGGAAAAACTACCGCCTCTATAATTTAACAACCAATCCACAGAATTATCCTTGGTTAATATCCAATAGGCTACTCCATAAGCTTTTAAGTGGTTCGTTTGGTTGTCGTCCATAGGGACAATAATTTGGTTTGCTTGTGAAGACAAACAGAACCTTAGAAGAATAGTGCTTAGTATTATTATATGTTTGAACATTCAACTATATGCGTTAAGTGAACACAAGTTAGGCTATAATTACTTACCTCCCAAAATAAAAGATCGTTTGTAGAATCAAAAATGTGCATAATCTTTATAAATAATTGATTTTTTCACTTGTAAATAATGTAATAAATGACAATATTTGTCGAGGTCAATTTAATTTTTTATAAAACTAATCCTTACAAGGAAAATGACACATAGTAAAGTAGTGCGTAAATTCATGATAATCAGCTTATTGTTGCTTGGTTCACTAGCATCTAAGGCTGAAATTCTAACAATTTCAGGAGTTTATCAAGGTAAAAATTTGTACGTTCAAAATCCATTTGCAGGCAATATGCGTGATTATTGCACAAATGATGTTTATGTGAACGAAGAAAAGAAAGAATATAATGTTGCGAGTAGCGCATTTGAAATAGATTTGTCGTTTTTAAAAATCGGCGATCCTGTAACGGTTAAAATTACACACAAAAGTGATTGTAAGCCGAAAGTATTGAATCCTCAAGTAATTGTTGCAACAAGTGCTTTCTCTATTAGTTCATTCTCTATTGATCAAGACAAAATTGTTTGGACTACAAAAGGAGAACGTCCTAAAGGCAAAATCTTTGTTGAACAAATGCGTTACAATACTTGGGTTATTGTAAAAGAATTGAATGGCAAAGGAAATGCATTAATGAACAACTATGAAGTTGAAAGTTACCATCATTCAGGTGTGAACCAATACAGAATTAAGTATTTAGAATCTGATGGTCAAATCAAATATTCTTCTACAGTTGAGTATACATCTACATTAGATCCATTGACGTTCTATCCAAAAAGAGTAACAGACAAGATTACATTGTCTAGACCAGTAGAATATGAACTACAAGATGCATTTGGTAATGTTATTAGAAAATCTAAAGGAACAGAAATTGATATTACTGGTTCTCCAGCTGGTGTTTATTACTTGAACGGAGATAACCAAACATTCAAAATATATAAGAAGTAGTTTTAAACTGCATTCTTTTTAAAAGCCTTCTTGTGAATAACAAGAAGGCTTTTTTATAATTTAACGTGATGCGACTTAACTCAGCGATCACTTAGGGAACGTACGAGCCACTCTGTCTGACTATAGAAGACTGGCTTCGCAGCAGATCGTGAACTCCGCTACCGATTATTATCCGTTCGGCATGGTGGCCAGAGGTGTAGTAAGCTCGCAGGTCTATGATTTCGGTTTCAATGGAAAAATGAAGGATGATGAGATTGTAGGTGGAGATTACGACTTTGGTGCACGGATATATGATCCGAGAATTGCTAAGTTTTTGAGTTTAGATCCATTAATGTCCAAATCGCCTGGATCTTCACCATATTTATTTGCGCTTAATTCTCCTATTATTTGTATTGATAGAGAAGGAGAAGTAGCTATTGTAGTAACTATTGGAGTTAGAATCACGATAGTTTTGGTCACTGGTGCAGTAGAGCTAAGTGTTGTAGCCGCAAATGATGGAATTAGTTTTTTAATAACTCCTCAATTAGGTGGAGCACTTGGTCTATATGGAGGAGGAAGTATTGGATTGGCTATTTTCCCTACGGTAACAAGTATAGATCAATTAAAAGGAACTAGTGTCAATTATGGTGGTAATGCAGCTTTAGAGGCAAGTATAGGATTTGATATATCTCAATCTAACCAATCCGATGGTTCTACTAAAGTAGGTGGAGGTGTTGCTCACCCTAAAATTGGAGCAGGTATGGGAATAGAGGTCCATGCCTCTTTTGGTTATTCATTTCAAATTGGCTCAACAATTAAATGGGAAGACGTAGATAAAGCCATACTTGAGCTTCAAGAAATAGTTAATTCATCTCCATTTGATATTAAATCTCCTCTTGAGCTGTTAGATTTACTCAATACTGCAAAAAACGAATATAATAAAGCTCAAGGTTTAGTAGCTAATACAACTAAAACTTCAGTTAAAACTCCTTTCATAAGTAGTACAGTAAAAACTAACGGAAGTAATTTACATATCAGATCTGGAGCAGGCACTAATGCTGATATAATTGAATCTGTTACTAATGGTAGCAAATTAACATTAACTGGAAAAACAAATGGGAAATGGTCTGAAGTTATGATGTCAAAAGGAAAAACTGGTTGGGTTCATTCTGATTATGTTCAAAAACCTAAGCCTGTACCACCAGCAACTACAAAAAAATAATTCAAATATTATGGGTGTAATGGAATTTCTACTTTGTGGAGTATTTGGCTTATATTGCATTAGTCACTTTATCTTAGGTTACTTAGGTTTTAAAAATTTAAGAGGATATATACCACGACCTTCTGGTCGGTTATCTCATAAAAAATTAATTGAAGCATATAATTTAGCTAAAACAGAAGAAGCGAAACAAAGGATAAGTGTTGTAACAAAGTATTATCTTTTTCATGTAAAATTGCTATACATATTCTTTGCAATAGTAGGAGTGCAGATTATTATTTGGATTGCTGGAGGAAAGTAATTGACACCTCACAACACACGATAATTCCGAGGTTTGGGCTACGGTATATTGTCTGAATTGGGATTTTCTGGATTAGGGGATTGATTGGATTATGCTTAATCCTCCGAATTGATTGGTAACCAAGGTGTAAGGTGTGATATAGGTGAGGAGAGGAAATTGTTAACAGCGCCGAATGTATTATGCAACTACGGTCTATTGTCAGGATTTCTTTTGTTGTGAAAACAGGCAATAATTCGAACTGTATAGTTGGCTTGGTTGATTACAAAAAAAAGTGAGTACGGAAAAATCGTTAATTTTAGCGACCGTATATTTTTGTATTGTATTTTAAAGTATGGATTGCTTTGTAGGGTAATATAAGCGTTGGCTAAAGACTGAATAAATTTTTTAGGTGCATCGACACTATATAAAGCGTAATAATCAATAGCATGTTCAATTTCTTTTTGCGCCCGAGCCGAAACTATAATGCTATAAGCCATACTTTTGAATGAGTTGTTTTATAGAATCTTCACCGCTTAAGTATGTTTTTTCATCTTCATTTAAGCGTTCATCTAATACGGTTTTAAATGTGTCAGTTAATTCAATATGTTCGTGATCTTCTTCAACAATAATTGTAATGGGTCTAGATTTAAATGTTGCTTTTATGGCATCTAAAATGTCAGAATTAATATCTTGAGCGGATGTTAAATGATAGGTTGTATACATATGTTTTTTATTTAGCGGATTGAATGTTCTATTCAAAGAACATCTGGAACTCGAACTTGAATCGTGTTGGAATATTATTTTTAATTAAAAGAATTCCATACGTTATGCTCTAATCAATATACGAAAAATACCAATAATCGTTATGAATAGTATATATATTACGTATTCAATTTGTTGTTAATAAGTATACTTACGAAACAACCTTCTCCCAAATCAAATCAATTTCCACCAATCCTTCTGGGTTAATTCCTTTTAGTTTAACCTTTTTTACTTCATTCACCCAAAGTGGATCGTAGGGCGTGACAACTTTAATGTAATTGCTGGTGAAGCCAAACATACTGCCGTTTTCTTCATCTGCTTCAAAAAGAACTGAAGCTGTTTCAGTTAGATGTTGTTCGTAAAAGAAGCGACGTTTCTTTTCAGAGAGGCTTCGTAACATCGTACTGCGCTCGCTGCGATCTCTGTTTGGTCTCTTGCCTTTCATAGTGGCTGCTAATGTATTCTCGCGCTCAGAGTAGCTAAAAACGTGCAAATAAGAGATGTCTAATTCGTTTAAGAAAGTATAAGTAACATTGAATTCTTCGTCTGTTTCCCCAGGGAAACCTACGATTACATCCACACCAATACAGGCATGTGGCATAATCTTTTTAATTGCAGCAACGCGCTCTACGTATAACTCACGTTGATAGCGACGGCGCATCAATTTTAATATTTTATTATTTCCAGATTGTAAGGGAATATGGAAATGTGGAACAAACCGTTTGGATGTAGCAACAAATGAAATAATTTCATCTGTCAACAAATTGGGTTCAATCGAAGAAATACGGAACCGTTCAATGCCTTCAATCTCATCCAATTCTTTTATTAGATCTAAAAAGGTAGTAGAGCGTTCGCCTTCAATGATTCCGTAATCACCAATATTTACACCTGTCAACACAATTTCCTTTACATCATTAGCAGCAATTTCTTTCGCTGTTTTAACAATGTTTGCAATGGTATCGCTTCTGCTGCTTCCTCTAGCTAAGGGTATGGTACAGAAACTGCATGAATAATCACACCCATCTTGTACTTTTAAGAAGGTACGTGTACGGTCATTTACAGAGTAGGAACAATAATAATCAGACGCTTCTGCAATATCACTATTATATATAATTGCTTTCTCTTGTTTGTTGAAGTCGCCTAATAAATCGAGTAATTTAAATTTTTCTGCTGCGCCCAAAACAGCATCTACACCTGGTATTTGAGCAATCTCTTCTGGTTTTAGTTGCGCATAACAACCAATAATTCCAATAAATGCACCTGGAGAATATCGCAATGCTTCTTTAACAACTTTTTTGCATTTCTTATCTGCATGGTCTGTTACCGAACACGTATTAATGATGTATACATCTGCTTGTTCGTGAAATTCCACTTTTTCATAGCCATTATCTGTAAACATTCTACCAATGGTAGAGGTCTCCGAAAAATTTAATTTACAGCCAAGTGTATAGAAAGCAACTTTTTTCATTGTGGGATGTGACGTTAGACCGTCTTCTTTGCAGCTACAAAGGTAGCTTATTTCTGATAGAAATCCTCCATTAATACCTGAAGGAATGCTTTTGATTCATCCACTTCCAAGTTCGAAAAGAGTCCTTTTTTAAAGATAATACGTTCATAATTCAACCCATATATGAAAAAATGATTTTTATCATGCAGACTTCCATACCCATCGTTAAAAGAATACCAAGCCATACTTTTTGTAGTATCTGAAAGGTAGATGGGTTTTGAAAAAGAAAACGGACTAGGATTTAAGTGTAGATAGTTTGCTATGGTAGGCGCAATATTTATTTGAGAATAGGTTTTAGTAATTTCTTGTTGTTTGGTTAATGCCCCACCCAGCCAAACCATAGGTATGTGAAATTCATCGGGCGAATGTACTGCATATTCGTTACCAGGCAAAATATGTCCGTGATCGCCAACTACAATAATCCATGTATTATCCCACCACGTTTCTTTCTGAGCTTTCGAAATAAAGTCAGTAAAACAGGAATCAGCATAATGATGTGAATTCTTAAATTGAACAGATTTGGATTTGCCTTCTAAAGCAGGTTTTCCTGGTACATCAAAGGGTTCATGACTGCTAAGGGTAAATAGGGTGTAGAAAAAAGGATTTTTCTTTTGGCTTTGCTCGTTTACACGTTCAAGCAAGCGATTGAACGTGAATTGATCGTGCGCTCCCCATTTTGCTCCCCATGTTTCTTTAGGGAAGTCTGACTTTCCAAGGATCTCGTCAAAGCCATTGTAATTCATATACGAACGCATATTTGCAAATTCAAGTTCGCCACCATACAAATACCCTGTGTGATAGCCTGCAGATTTTAATTGTTGGGTTATAAAGGGCAGTTTTCGAGATTTGCCTGGCTCAGTCATAATGGAATAATCGGGTTGAGCAGGGTAGGCACTTAATATAGCAACTAATCCCTTATCGCTTCGATCTCCGCTTGCATACATATTAGAAAAATAAATGCCTTGGTTTTTTAATTGATTCAGACCTGGTGTAACGGTATCATTCAAAACTTTTGATGTTAAACTTTCCCAAATAATGACAATAATGTTGGGACGGGTATTTTTGAGCGGTATAGTGTCAATACTAGAATACGTGGAAAGTTGCTGTTGAAATAGTGTCTGTGCTTTTGTCGAATCAAAAAAGCTGTAATGCTCCATACCCGGACCATTTTGTTCTATTACGGAACGTGCTAAAGTCCACGCGGGGTTTAAAGCAGCTTGGTTTAAAAGTGGGATGGTAGAGTAGTATGCGACACTTTCATTATTGGGAATTTGCTGAAAACCACCCCGAATTGGGAGTATTAAAACGGCAGTTAAAAAAAAAGCAAATGGAATTTGCCAAATTTTTAAATAAGTAAAGGAATAACTACGGTTGAATTTAATAAATAAGATAATTCCTAGATAAGAAATCAGTATAAAAAAGGGGATTAAAAACCATAATGGTGAAGAGGTGGTCGTTCCAAGCATTTCTGCTGGTGTACCTAAATATCTAAAGATCGTATTGTCTAATCGGAAGCCCCAAAAAGTAAATAATTCTGCATCTACTATGAAAATAAAGGAGATAATAATAATCCAAAATGCTGTATAATAGATAATTAATTTTAAAATTAGGGCTTCTTTAATTTTAAAAAGTAGAAAAACGGGTAATATGAAAGCAATTAGGACTGTTATGTACGACGAAAAGGAAATATCTAAAATTAAGCCGTATGGGAATGATTTTAATGTTTCTAAAAGTGGTAGTTTAGAAATAGGTATGATGTGATATAATAAAAAGAAACATCTTCCAAAACTGAAAAAAAGCATCCAAAATAGGAGGTAGCGAAGTAGAAAGTATAGTAGCTTTTTCAGTATGTTAGATTTCGAAATGAATGTTAAAATTACAGAGTTTTTTATAGATAACGTAATTATTAGAACATCAATCTTTAAACATTAACCAATAACAAGATTTTTGACCAAAGAAAAAAATACAAATGGTTTCGTGTAAAAGCTTAGTTTGCTGGTTCGTAATATTATACAGATGAATTTTAAGAAAGAAACCTTTTACGTTTTATTAATAATTTAAGCTATTAAAAATGACATTTGTATTTGTTCGTCCATTTATGGAATATTCATTCAGTATTTTGGTTTTTATAGGTAGATACACGTATTTTTGAATAATGTGCTTAAATTTTTAGGCATATAATGCTAAAATGTAGCATCTTTTTATAGTTTTGGGTTTTAATTATGACATTCAATAGAAAAAAATAAATTTATGGCACATTTACGTTTTAAAGCATTAGAAACATTAAATGCTAGACAACCAATAAAAGTTACACCTCCATCTTCTAAGATATCAGATTATTATGGTGAAAATGTATTTGGCGTAGATGCTATGAAACGGTATATCTCTTCAGATACTTTAAAAGTGGTTTTGGCTGCAATTAATTCAGGTGAAAAAATAGATGCTATCACTGCAGATGCAGTTGCTGCAGGTATGAAAAGCTGGGCCATCGAAAAAGGAGTAACGCATTATACACACTGGTTTCAGCCATTAACAGATGCTACTGCTGAAAAACACGATTCTTTTTTTGATTTAGATGGAGATGGTAAGCCTTTTGAAAAATTTAAAGGAAGTGCACTTGTTCAACAAGAACCCGATGCCTCTTCTTTTCCAAATGGTGGTATTCGCTCAACGTTTGAAGCGCGTGGGTATACCGCTTGGGATCCATCTTCTCCAGCTTTTATTATGGGTGGGTCTTTATGTATTCCAACCATCTTTGTTTCTTTTACAGGTGAATCTTTAGATAATAAAGCACCTTTATTAAAATCCTTAGCTGCGGTGGATAAGGCTGCAACTGAAGTATGTCAATTCTTTGACAAGGATATTACAAAAGTAACGGCAACTCTCGGACCCGAACAAGAATATTTCTTAGTAGATGCTGCATTATTTAATGCGCGTCCAGATTTATTAATGGCAGGTAGAACGGTTTTTGGACATGCACCTTCTCGCGGACAACAACTAGACGACCATTATTTTGGATCTATACCACCTCGTGTAAATGATTTCATGGTTGATTTTGAAATCGAAGCATTTAAACTTGGTATACCTGCACGTACAAAGCACAATGAAGTTGCTCCTGGCCAATATGAAATGGCACCAACATTTGAAGAGTGTAATTTATCGTGCGACCACAATCAGTTGATTCGTGATTTGATGCACAAAGTTGCTGAAAAGCATGCATTAAAAGTGTTGTTTCATGAAAAACCATTTGCGGGTATTAACGGAAGCGGTAAGCATAACAACTGGTCTTTAAGTACAAACTTTGGTAAAAACTTGTTGAGCCCAAGCAGTAAATCAAAAGAGAATTTAATTTTCTTAACCTTCTTGGTAAACGTTGTTAAAGCCGTTCACGATTATTCTGATTTATTACGTGCTTCTATAGCATCAGCAGGCAATGACCACCGCTTAGGTGCAAACGAAGCTCCACCCGCTATTTTGTCTGTATTCTTAGGGACCCAATTAACTGAAGTATTGGATGAATTAGAGAAAAATGGAAATGTGCGCATTGATAAGGGTGACAACATGTACATGAAATTGGGTATTGATAAAATACCTGAATTGTTGTTGGATAATACAGATCGCAATCGTACGTCTTCATTTGCTTTCACTGGTAATAAATTTGAATTTAGAGCTGTAGGGAGTTCTGCAAATTCTGCATCACCAATGACAGTATTAAATACAATTGTTGCGGAAACATTGGTGCAGTTTAAATTGGAAGTTGACAAACAAATTGATAAAGGAATTAAAAAAGAAGTAGCTGTAGCAAACGTATTGCGTGACTATACGCAGTCTTCTAAAAAGGTTCGATTTGAAGGTAATGGCTACAGCGATGAATGGGTAGCTGAAGCTGCAAAAAGAGGTTTGAGTAATATCATGACAACCCCTGATGCGCTGGAAGCTTGGATAACACCGAAAGTTAAAAAATTATTTACAGCACATGGTATTTATACAGAACGTGAATTAGAAGCACGTTATGAAATCATGCAAGAAAATTATATTAAGAAAATTCAAATTGAAGGAAGAGTAATTGGTGATTTAGCAATCAATCATATTATTCCCACAGCAATTGAATATCAAAATATTTTAATCAATAACGTAAGAGGTTTAAAGGAAATTGGCCTAGATAAAGAAGCGAAGTCTTCTATTGAAGTGATTAAAGAAATGTCTAAGCATATTTTATCCATTCAAACAGAAGTGGATGCTATGACCACAGAACGTAAAAAAGCTAATGCAATTGATCATATTCCAAATAGATCTAAAGCATATTGTAATAAAGTACGTCCGCATTTTGAAACGATTCGCTATGCCGTTGATAAATTAGAAATGATTGTTGACGATAAAATGTGGCCTTTACCTAAGTATAGAGAATTGTTATTCTTAAGATAAGAAAGGATTTAATCCAATAAAAAGATGTTTAATGAGTATCTTTTTATTGGATTAAATCAATAATTTATATAACCCTGCTTTGTTTTTTGAATTAATGTACTAATTTTTACATAAATGTGTAAAAAGACATGCTGAATATGATAAAAAACATTAGTTTTTTTAAATTAGAGGGTTAAATTTGTATCATAATTGTTAGAAACATAATTATTAATCACATAACACCTTCATTTTCGATGACAAAATCAAAATTAGAGTATATTTGGCTTGATGGTAACAAACCAACTCAGTCATTACGTAGCAAAACTAAAATTGAAGAAAATTTTAGTGGAAAATTGGAAGATTGTAAAAATTGGTCGTTTGATGGTTCTTCAACCAGCCAAGCAAAAGGTGGTTCTTCTGACTGTATTTTAGTACCGGTTTATATCTGTGTTGATCCTCAAAGAAAAAACGGATATCTGGTTATGTGCGAAGTGTTAAATGCAGATGGTACTGCACACGAAACAAATGGTCGTGCAGATATTGAAGATGATGACAATGATTTCTGGTTCGGTTTCGAACAAGAATACTTCTTATACGACATGGCTACAAACATGCCATTAGGTTTCCCCGTAGGTGGATATCCAAGACCTCAAGGACCTTACTATTGTTCAGTAGGTGCTCAAAATGCATATGGTCGTGAGATCATCGAAGAACATTTAGATGCTTGTATTGATGCAGGATTAAACATCGAAGGTATTAATGCAGAAGTTGCAGCTGGTCAATGGGAATATCAAATTTTCGCAAAAGGTGCTAAACGTGCTGGTGACGAAATTTGGGTTGCTCGTTATTTATTAGAAAGAATTACTGAAAAATATGGTGTGTATGTAAATTACCACTGTAAGCCACTTGGCGATACCGATTGGAATGGTTCAGGTATGCATGCAAATTTCTCTAATACCTTATTAAGAACTGGTGGTAAAAAAGAAATATTTGATAAAGTATGTGAAGCTTTCCGTCCTTTAATTAAAGAACATATTGATGTATATGGTGCAGATAACCATTTACGTTTAACGGGTAAGCACGAAACTGCTAGTATTGATGATTTTAGCTATGGTGTATCTGATCGTGGTGCATCAATAAGAATCCCAATGTTGGTTCCTAAAAATGGCTGGAAAGGATATATGGAAGATCGCCGTCCTAACTCTGCTGCTGATCCATATAAAGTTGCTGCGCGTATTATCAAAACAGTTAAACCTATTACAGCATAATTGTTGTATGTATTAAATATTGAAAGGTCTTCCCACCATCGGTGAGAAGACCTTTTTTTTAATAGTTAAAAAGCAAAAGATGAATAGTTTGTTTTTTTTAAACAAAAGTTAATTAATTAGTTGGACAATGGAAATGAACAATTTTTAATACGTGTATATCCATATTTCTTTTTACCTTCCATACTAAATAAAAATACTTACTTAAAAGTTGTATTGTATATTTATTGGGATTCTTTTAATTTGTAATTAACCCTTTTTTAATGTTCTGGTTTATTGTATTAGTTATTCTTGTTTTTGTTGTTCTTCTTTTTAATTGGAGCGAAGCAATCTATTATAAACATAAAATTAAGAATCAAATTAAAATACTTCCAACTGAATATGAATGTTATATTTATGTTGATAAATCAACGATTCGTTTTGGTGACCATGAAATGATTTTTCTATTTCAAAGTTCAGATCCCATAAAAAATTACTTGACAGCCGATAATAATTTGATTGTAATTGCAAATCAGAAAATAGGAGCGTATGAAGATAATGATCTGAAATATACCTTGTACAAATATGACCCTTTGGGTAACTTAATTTCTACCTTATCTTATGAGAAAACACATTATCTAGTAGATGATCAAATATTGATTGAAGGTTATTTAATACACCTAACACAAAATTATTATAGAACGTGGGCTATTGATGGTGATATAAGTATAAAAGAAATGATCATAGAAAATGAAAATTTTGAATGGAGTGAAGAAGAGCAAATAGCATTTTTTGATGTCATTAAGAATGAGTCTATAAGATTTTTTACTCATTATCATGATCTTCAGCCGCATGATTGTTTCAATAAAATATTTTATTTTCAGAACAATAAATGGTTTGTATTTTATCGAAAAACAATAAAATATAGTTCTTTGTTTGATAGTAAAAAAGAGGTAAAATGGCTTTATAATTTATTTGATTATTATTACACAACAGAAAAGAATTGGTCTGTCAATCCTTTTGAAAACATTCAATTCGTATACTTTCATAAGAAAAATTTCGAATCGCATAGCACATATGGTGGAGGTGGAAGCGGTTTGGCATCTTCATCACGTATGGGCGCATACTGGAAAGGTGATTTATATACACATTTGATCGTTGATGGCGATACCTTAAAATTTAAAGATGAATTACTATTAGAATTATCAATTAGTAATGGGTATTTTATGATTGGAGATAAACGATTGAGTTTTACAAGAAACCCTAAGACTTCTATTACACCTTTTTTATATTACAGTAATTTAGCTTTAGAGTATAAATTGTTTACAAAAGATGAACGTCAACTTTATATGATTAAGAAGGTAGTTAATTGAATGGATTTATAAATCGTTCTGAAACGATTTATGAATGTTAATCCAATCTAAACGTCCCTTACTTCTTTTTTTACAATAATTTATATTTTAATTGGTCTACTGAAAAAATATAAACACCTGTATATAATAAAGTGGGGAATAAAACACAATTTTATTCCCCACTTTAGCTAATTTTTTTTAGTTTACGTAAACAACAAAAGATAATTTAATAGCTTTAATAAATCATACGAGATTGTACTATGGATATAAGTAAATACACGGAAGTATATAAAGGAACAAGAGGTCTTTATGTTCACGTTACACGTTTTGGAGAGTTTGATCAAAAGCAATCCCTCGTAAAAATTAGTAATTTCGATCATCCATGGAGCGAACATATCTTTTTGTGCGATACCTATTTTAATGGAGATGAAATGTCCGTTACGTATACGACAAAAATTGATGGTGCAGATTATGTATTAATGCGCACTACAAAAGAATGGGGTGGTGTATGGTTGCTTGGTAATGTTTCATTTGATATCCAATATGTAGATACGTTTGTTGAGCATATGGAGGGAAGAAATGAAATTCTAAATGATTACAACAATTCTCATTTAAGAGGGAATCCTAGAAAGTAATTTGAAAAAATACATTTTAAACAAAAACACCTGCAATACAATGCAGGTGTTTTTGTTTAAAATAAGAATACTATTCGTTAGTAAATATTTAATGAGAATTTAAACATGGCATTATCTGTTGTTTTATTGAATTGATATTCTCCATATCTAAAAAATACACCCGCCCCAATACCAAGTTTTAATCCAGATAATTTCAATACAACAATATTATTTACGAAACCACCGGCCTCCTTATAGCCTTTGCTATAATCTTTCATAGAAGGCCCTACGTGATCTTGTGGGTTTGAGAGAAAGCCCCAACCGATATTATAAATAACCATGAAATTGGGCATAAAGAAAGAACTTCTATAGTACATTCTTCCAAAATCATGACTTAAAAAGATATTGAAATACCGATTGGCTACAAATTCATTATAACCCATGGTTTCAAAACTATTATGTACCACTACACCTGCGCTTTTACTACTTCCTTTTCCTGCATATAATTTTGTGTAGGGAGCATCTCCTGATACTCCTCCACCTGATAGTTGAATTCCAAGTTTACCTAAATCAACAATTTTTACAAACTGATCAATTCGTACTTCGTAACGGGTATAATGAAAGGGTTGTTTGCCTACCTTGAAACCTTTATCGATGTTGAAGTACAGTATCGGAAATTTGGAAGGTATTTTTATTCGTTCATCGTTTATTTCTATCTCCTGCTCTCCAAAAGCATAGCGAATACCATTACTCCATTCAATAAAATTAATGTCTTCATATAACTTTCCTTTGTATATATAGGCATAATTGGGCTTAGCATGTTGAAATGAAAGAGAAGATTTATAATCGAAATAGGTTAAAGGATGTGCTTTAAAATAAATATTTAGTGATTTAGTATAGTCCATTAACGATACCCCAACTCGTCGTATGGTTTCACTTGAATATTGTGGTGTTTGAAATGCT
>NZ_CALMGQ010000067.1 GCF_937863595.1 uncultured Cytophaga sp. | reverse complement strand
AACGCTTTAAACGGTTGTTACGAATAATAACACGACGGTATAAATCATTTAAATCTGAAGTTGCAAAACGACCTCCATCCAATGGAACTAAAGGACGTAATTCTGGTGGAATAACTGGAACAGTTTTAATAATCATCCACTCAGGTTTATTTTCAATATGACCTTGAGATGCACGGAACGCTTCAATAACTTGTAAACGTTTTAATGCTTCGTTTTTACGTTGTTGTGAAGTTTCAGTATTAGCTTTGTGACGTAATTCGTAAGATAATTCATCTAATTCTAAACGCGCTAACAAATCTTGTAACGCTTCAGCTCCCATTTTTGCAATAAATTTATGAGGATCTGTATCATCTAATAAATGATTATCTTTTGGAAGTGTATCAACTAAAGTTAAGTATTCTTCTTCAGTTAAAAAATCTAAATATTGTGTTCCTCCTTGAGCGGCAACACCTGCATTAATTACTACATAACGTTCGTAGTAAATAATCATATCTAATTTTTTAGTTGGTAATCCTAATAAATAACCAATTTTATTTGGTAATGAACGGAAATACCAAATGTGAGCAACAGGTACAACTAATTCGATGTGACCCATACGTTCACGACGAACTTTTTTCTCTGTTACTTCAACTCCACAGCGGTCACAAATAATACCCTTGTAACGGATACGTTTGTATTTACCGCAGTGACATTCCCAATCTTTTACCGGACCGAAAATTCTTTCACAGAACAAACCACCCATTTCTGGTTTGTATGTTCTGTAATTGATTGTTTCAGGTTGTGTAACCTCACCATGAGATCCTTCAAGTATTGATTCTGGTGAAGCAAGACTGATGGTCACTTTTGTGAAATCGTTATTCAGTTTTTTGTTTTTTCTGAACGCCATTTTTTTCTGTATCTATTGGTTAGCCAAAAGGTTCTTAAACTATAATTAGTGTAATGTTATCTCAAGAGCTAAGCCCCTAAGTTCATGCACCAATACATTGAATGATTCTGGGATGTTAGGTTTTGGAAGATTCTCGCCTTTAACAATACATTCGTATGTTTTAGCACGTCCAACAACATCATCAGATTTCACCGTAAGGATCTCTTGAAGTATGTTTGCTGCACCGAATGCTTCAAGTGCCCACACTTCCATTTCACCGAAACGCTGACCACCAAATTGCGCTTTACCGCCCAATGGTTGTTGCGTGATAAGAGAGTATGGCCCAATTGAACGAGCGTGCATCTTATCATCAACTAAGTGACCAAGTTTCATCATGTAAATGATACCTACAGTAACTGGTTGGTCAAAAGGATTTCCTGATAAACCATCTACCAATTTAGTACGACCAATTGTAGGTAAACCAGCTTCTCTTAATTCGTTGATTACTTCTTCTTCAGAAGCACCATCAAAGATTGGAGTTGCGTATTTTCTACCTAATTTTTTACCAGCAAGACCTAATAATGTTTCATAGATCTGACCGATGTTCATACGTGAAGGTACACCAAGTGGGTTAAGAACGATATCTACTGGAGTTCCATCTTCTAAGAATGGCATATCTTCATCACGAACAATACGAGCGACAACCCCTTTGTTACCGTGGCGACCAGCCATCTTATCACCTACTTTTAGTTTACGTTTTTTAGCAATATAAACTTTTGCTAATTGAACGATACCTGCAGGTAATTCATCTCCAACTTCAAGTGTGAAACGCTCGCGTTTGAATTTACCAGCTGTTTCATTTCTTGTTGTTAAATAATTTTTAACAAGACGAATTACGTTATCATTAATTCTTTTATCAGATGTCCAATTATCAATAATCAAATCACCTAATAAATTTGCTTCTTCTTGTACGTTATAGTTACTCTCATCTCTATAAGGGTTTTTGTCTGGGAAGACATTTGCCTCAATATTTTTACGAGAGAATTTAACACCTTTAGAAATTACTTCATCTCCAAATTTATGCTTAACACCTTGAGAAGTTTGTCCTTCTAATAAAAGAGTCAATTTTTCCAGCATGCGCTCTCTTAATGCTAAAAGATCTTTACTGTACTTCGCCTTTATTGTCTCAACTTGTTTCTTAGATTTAGCGCGTAAATCTTTATCCTTTTTAGGACGAGAGAATAATTTTGTATCAATAACAACACCGCGTAATGATGGTGGCGCTTTCATTGAAGCATCCTTCACATCACCTGCTTTATCACCAAAGATTGCACGAAGAAGTTTTTCTTCTGGTGTTGGATCTGATTCTCCTTTAGGGGTAATCTTACCAATTAAAATATCACCTTCTTTAATTTCAGCACCCGTACGGATGATGCCGTTTTCGTCAAGATTCTTAACAGCATCTTCACTAACGTTTGGAATTTCTGAAGTTAATTCTTCTTCACCACGTTTAGTATCTCTAACTTCTAATTCATATTCATCGATGTGAAGAGAAGTAAAGATATCATCACGGACAACTTTTTCGCTTATAACAATCGCATCTTCGAAGTTATAACCCTGCCAAGGCATGAAGGCTACCATTAAGTTTCTACCTAATGCTAATTCTCCATTATCTGTAGCATAACCTTCACATAATACTTGTCCCTTTTTAACTCTTTCGCCATGTTGAATTACAGGCTTCAAGTTGATACACGTATCTTGGTTGGTTCTTCTAAATTTGATTAAGCTATATGTAATAACATCCGTTTCGAAGCTTACCAAACGATCTTCGTCTGTAAGATCATAACGCATTTTAATTTCATTTGCGTCAACATACTCAACAACACCATCTGCTTGTGCAATTAATAATGTTCTTGAATCCATTGCTACACGTCTTTCCAAACCTGTACCAACAATTGGAGCTTCTGGTCTTAATAATGGAACAGCTTGACGTTGCATGTTAGAGCCCATCAATGCACGGTTGGCATCATCATGCTCTAAGAATGGAATAAGAGATGCTGCAACAGAAACAATTTGGTTTGTTGCAATATCAATTAAATCAACTTTGTCTGGACCGATAACCGGGAAGTCACCTTCGTATCTTGCTTTAATGCGATCGCTTAAGAAGTTACCGCTATCATCGTACATAGCATTTGCCTGTGCGATATGTCTGCCATCTTCTTCTTCTGCTGTTAAATATATTGGTTGGTTTTTAACATCAACAACACCTTCACTCACCTTACGGTATGGAGTTTCGATGAATCCCATGCTATTCACTTTTGCGTGAACACAAAGAGATGAAATCAAACCAATGTTTGGACCTTCTGGAGTTTCAATAGTACACAAACGACCGTAGTGCGTATAGTGAACATCTCGAACTTCAAAACCAGCACGTTCTCTAGATAAACCACCTGGTCCAAGAGCCGACATACGTCTTTTGTGCGTAATCTCAGCCAATGGATTGGTTTGATCCATGAATTGAGATAATTGGTTGGTACCAAAGAATGAATTGATAACAGAGGAAAGTGTACGAGCATTGATCAAATCTACTGGTTTGAAATCTTCGTTATCACGAACATTCATACGTTCTTTGATTGTTCTTGCCATACGTGCAAGACCAACACTGAACTGACTGTAAAGTTGCTCACCCATCGTACGAACACGACGGTTGCTCAAGTGATCTATATCATCAACAACTGCGCGCGAGTTGATAAGACCAATTAGATATTTAACGATATTGATGATGTCTTCTTTGGTAAGAACTCTTACCGCATTGGTCATATCACTACCTAATTTTTTATTAATTCTATAACGTCCAACTTCACCAAGATCATAACGTTTATCACTGAAAAACAAGTTGTGAATAATATCACGAGCTGTTTGTTCATCGGGTGCGTCTGTATTTCTTAATTGACGGTAGATTTGCTCAACCGCTTCTTTTTCTGAATTGGAATTATCTTTTTGAAGTGTATTATAGATGATTGTATAATCAGCAATATTTACATCTTCTCTGTGAACAATAATTGATTTAGAACCAGATTCAACAATGACGTTGATGTCTGCTTCCTGAATTACTGAATCACGTTCTAAAAGAACTTCATTACGATCGATAGATACAACTTCACCTGTATCTTCATCTACGAAATCTTCTGTCCATGTACGAAGTACACGTGCAGCTAATTTACGACCGATTGCTTTTTTAATGCTTGCTTTGTTTGCCTCAATTTCTTCAGACAATCCAAACAAATCTAATATATCTTTATCACTACCATATCCGATTGCTCTTAATAGAGTAGTTACAGGGAATTTCTTTTTACGATCGATGTATGCAAACATCACGTTGTTCACGTCTGTTGCAAATTCAATCCAAGATCCTTTGAAAGGAATTACTCTAGCAGAGTAAAGTTTTGTTCCATTTGTATGCTTGCTTTGAGCAAAGAATACACCTGGGGAACGATGTAACTGTGACACGATTACTCGCTCAGCACCATTTATAACGAAAGAACCACGTTCAGTCATGTATGGGATATTACCAAGGAATACTTCCTGCTCAATAGTTTGGAAGTCTTCATTGTCTTTATCATTACATGTAAGACGAAGTTTTGCTTTTAGAGGTACCGCGTACGTTAATCCGCGATCGATACTTTCGTCAACATTGTATTTAGGTGTATCGATATTGTAATCGATAAAATCCAAAATAAAATTGTCGCGAGAATCCGAGATTGGGAAATTTTCTGCAAAAACTTTGTAAAGTCCCTCTTTGAATCTATTTTCAGCAGGAGTATCAATCTGAAAAAAATCTTTGAAAGACCGAACTTGAATATCTAAGAAATCAGGGTATTCAACCGTACTTCTAGCTTTTGCAAAGCTCTTTCTAAGATTTTGAGTATTGTTAGTTGCCAACGTGTTAATTAGTTTATGGTAGATAAGTTAAACCGAAATTTAGCACTATTATTGTGGTGGTATACAAACAGGAAAAGACCTGACATGAACTGTCAGGCCTAATGCCGTATCTGATGAACAGAAGAGAATTAGTAATTACTTAATTTCTACTTCAGCGCCAGCTTCTTCAAGTTGTTTTTTGATACCTTCAGCGTCATCCTTAGTAGTACCTTCTTTGATTGCTTTTGGAGCACCATCAACTAAGTCTTTAGCTTCTTTCAAGCCTAAACCTGTAAGATCTTTTACTAATTTAACTACTGCTAATTTTGAAGCACCTGCACTCTTAAGAATAACATCGAATGCTGTTTTTTCTTCAGCAGCAGCTGGACCATCGCCACCAGAAACCATAACTGTCGCTGCAGCTGGTTCGATACCGTACTCATCTTTTAAGATAGAAGCTAGTTCATTAACTTCTTTCACTGTTAAATTAACCAATTGCTCAGCGAATGCTTTTAAATCTGCCATTGTATTATAAATTATTAATGAATTGAATATTTAAATTTGTTTGATTAGCCGAAGCTAATATTTAAGCTTGCTCTGTGAAAACGCGACTTTCGTTTGTAAGTGCGCCAATAACACGTTGAGCTGGAGCTTGTAATAGAGCGATGATATCGCCGATAAGTTCTTCTTTAGATTTGATTGATGCAAGAGCATCAAGTTTATCTTTTCCAACATAGAAATCTGCGAATACAGATGCACCTTTGAACACTGGCTTAGCAACACCACCTTTGTGGAATTGTTTCAATATTTTACCAGGTACGTTTGCTGTGTCAGAAAACATTAGACCAGAAGCACCTTTCAAAGCAGCTCCGTTTAACTCTGTGTGGTCAATATTCAATTGTTGAAGCGCTTTCTTGATTAGAGAGTTCTTTACAACTTTATATTCAACACCTTTAGAGTAACAAAGTTTTCTGAATTTGTTTACTTGATCTACTGTCATTCCAGAACCATCAGTGATATAGAACGTAGCAGCGCCTGCTATTTTCTGTGCAACCTCCTGAATGATTATTGCTTTTTCTTCTTTTGTCATTTGATTACTCGTTTAAGGAGGCTCTTATTACAGACCTGCTACTGAGCTCTTATCAATTGTTATACCTGGGCTCATTGTGCTAGAAAGTGTAATACTTCTAACATATGTACCTTTTGCTGAAGCAGGTTTCAATTTGGAAAGTACTTGTAACACTTCATTTGCATTTTCAAGGATCATTTCTGGAGTGAAAGATACTTTACCAACGCTAGTATGCACAATACCAAATTTATCGACTTTGAAATCGATTTTACCAGCTTTTACATCTTTAACTGCTTTCGCAACATCTAATGTAACAGTACCTGCTTTCGGATTTGGCATTAAGTTACGTGGACCAAGTATTTTACCTAGTTTACCAACTTTTGCCATAACAGTAGGCATTGTGATGATTACGTCTACATCCAACCAACCGCCTTCGATTTTTTGGATATAATCGTCTAATCCTACGTATTCAGCACCAGCATCAATTGCACCCTGAGCTTTATCAGGAGTACAAAGCACTAATACTCGAACATCTTTACCTGTACCGTGAGGAAGTGTCACAATACCGCGTACCATTTGATCTGCCTTTTTAGGATCAACACCCAATCTTACATCAATATCAACTGAAGCGTCGAATTTTGTATAAGTGATGTCCTTTATAAGAGATGATGCGTCAGCAAGCGTGTAGGAATTATTGACATCAAATTTACTTAGAGCGTCTTTTTGTTTTTTTGTCAACTTTGCCATGACTTTAATTTAAATTAGTTCTCCCAAGGTGCTTTACCTGATACTGTTATTCCCATACTACGGGCAGTACCTGCTACCATTTTCATTGCAGATTCTATTTTGAAAGCATTTAAATCAGGCATCTTTGTTTCCGCAATAGTACGGATTTGATCCCAAGTTACATTGCCAACCTTAACGCGGTTTGGTTCTGCTGATCCTTTTTTGATTTTTGCTGCTTCCGCTAATAGAATGCCTGCAGGAGGAGTTTTTACGACGAAATCGAAAGATTTGTCTGTGTAAACTGTAATTAATACTGGAAGCAATACGCCCGGTTTATCCTGAGTTCTTGCATTGAATTGCTTACAGAATTCCATGATGTTCAAGCCCTTAGAACCAAGAGCGGGACCAACTGGAGGTGAAGGATTTGCAGCCCCACCTTTAATCTGTAGCTTCACATATCCGGTAATTTCCTTTGCCATTTTCTTACTGGAGTTTTTCTACTTGTATATAATTAAGCTCAACGGGTGTGTTACGGCCAAATATTTTAACCATAACGTTAAGCTTTTTCTTTTCTTCGAATACTTCTTCTACACTACCTGTAAACCCGCTGAAAGGACCATCCATAACTTTTACGGTTTCGCCAACAACAAACGGTGTTTCAAGGACAACTTCACCCACTTGAGAATCGTCAACTGTGCCCAATATTCTATTGACCTCAGATTGACGAAGTGGAATTGGTTTTTTGCTAGCAGCACCTTCTGAAGCGCCCAAGAAGCCGAGAACACCAGGAATACTGGTAATCACGTGGGCAGCCTCGCCATGGCTTAAATCTGCTTGTATAAGAACATAACCTGGGAAAAAACTTCTTTCTCTTACTCTCTTTTTACCATTACGCATCTCATATACCTTCTCAGAAGGAATAAGAACTTGAGGTACAAAATCCACAAGTCTTTGTCTGGTAATTTCGTTTTCGAGGTAAGATTTAACCTTCTTTTCTTGACCACTTACGGCCCTTACTACGTACCATTGCAATTCGCTCATGATCCTTTTAAAAGAATGTTAAATTAGTAAATCGAACTTAACACGTATTTAAACGCAAAGTCGATGAGACCGATAATAATTGCAAATATTAAAGATGCAAACAAAACAAGTGCAGAGCTACTTTGTAACTCAGACCATTTCGGCCAAGATACATATGTCGTTAGTTCTTCTATAGAACCTTGTACAAAACCTACTAGTTTCTTCATATTTCTACTTTCTTGTGCACGGGTGGAGAGATTCGAACTCCCATCAGCGGTTTTGGAGACCGACATTCTACCCTTGAACTACACCCGTAAATGCACCCATTAATTTATAGTCGGGGTGCAAAGATATTAACATTCCTATATAAAAGCAAATGCGTTTCTGAAATAATCAAAAACGCATTTACTTAAATTGGGATAATTATTTCAAGATTTCAGTAACTTGACCAGCACCTACTGTTCTACCACCTTCACGGATAGCGAAACGTAGACCTTTATCCATTGCGATAGCTGCAATCAATTTTACTGTAATAGTTACGTTATCACCAGGCATGATCATCTCAGTTCCTTCTGGAAGTTCGATTTCACCTGTTACGTCTGTAGTTCTCATGTAGAACTGAGGACGGTATTTGTTAAAGAATGGAGTATGACGACCACCTTCTTCTTTAGAAAGGATGTATACTTCAGCTTTAAATTCTGTATGTGGCTTAACTGAACCAGCTTTACAGATAACCATACCACGTTTGATAGATTCTTTTTCAATACCACGTAATAAAAGACCAACGTTATCGCCAGCTTCACCACGATCTAATATCTTACGGAACATTTCAACACCTGTTACAGTAGATTTTAAGTTCTCAGCACCGAAACCGATGATATCAACTGGTTCACCAGAGTTGATAATACCTCTTTCAATTCTACCAGTTGCTACAGTACCACGACCAGTGATCGAGAATACGTCTTCAACAGGCATTAAGAAAGGCAATTCAGTTAAACGTTTTGGAATTGGAATATCGTTATCAACAGCATCCATTAATGCGTCAATCGTAGCAACCCATTTTGGTTCGCCGTTAAGACCACCTAAAGCAGAACCTTGGATGATGCTCATTGAATCTCCAGGGAAACCGTAGAAAGTCAACAATTCACGAATTTCCATTTCAACTAATTCCAACAATTCTGGATCATCAACTAAATCTACTTTGTTCATGAAAACAACCATTGAAGGAACACCTACTTGACGAGCAAGAAGGATGTGCTCACGTGTTTGTGGCATAGGACCATCTGTAGCCGCAACTACTAAAATAGCACCATCCATTTGTGCAGCACCTGTAACCATGTTTTTCACATAATCCGCGTGACCTGGACAGTCAACGTGAGCGTAGTGACGAGTTGCAGTTGAATATTCAACGTGTGAAGTATTGATTGTAATACCTCTTTCTTTTTCTTCTGGAGCGTTATCAATTTGAGAGAAATCTCTCTTTTCAGCCAAACCTTTATCAGCCAATACTTTTGATATTGCAGCTGTTAATGTTGTTTTACCGTGATCGACGTGTCCAATTGTACCAACGTTAACGTGTGGTTTTGATCGGTCAAAATTTTCTTTTGCCATATTTGAAAAGCCTCTATTTTAAGATGTATAGTATACGTAAAGATGTTATTCAATCATTTCATATAGAGCCAATGACGGGACTCGAACCCGTGACCCCTTCCTTACCATGGAAGTACTCTACCAGCTGAGCTACATCGGCTGTTAAGAAAATTAGAGCGAAAGACGAGGTTCGAACCCGCGACCTATAGCTTGGAAGGCTATCGCTCTACCAGCTGAGCTACTTTCGCAATTTAGACTTAACTTCAAAAACAAATCCGATAATCAAGAATTCGACTATTTTTGGGATTTGAAGTTAAGTCTCTGGTGGGGGAACAAGGATTCGAACCTTGGAAGACATAAGTCAGCAGATTTACAGTCTGCCCCAGTTGGCCGCTTTGGTACTCCCCCATTTAGAAATTTAAATTCTATTAACAAGAATTCAGAGAACAGTTCTTAAAGTTTGATTTTGGATAAAATTTTATCGCTTTACCTATTTTTAAGAGAGTGCAAAATTATAGGGTTTTTTATTCAATTCAAAGTTTTCTGAACAAATAATCTATAATTTTGCACAAAATAATGAAAGTTGTTAAAATTCAGCACTTTGTGGAGTGCGTGGAAATGGAATTACATCTCTAATATTTCCCATTCCGGTTACAAAAAGCATTAAACGCTCAAAACCGAGTCCAAAACCACTGTGTGGAGCCGAACCAAACTTACGCGTATCCAAATACCACCAGATTTCATTTTCATGAATTCCGACTTCTTTGCAGCGTGCTTGTAATTTTTCTAAATTATCTTCCCTTTGCGAACCTCCAATGATTTCTCCGATTCCTGGAAACAATACATCCATAGCGCGAACCGTTTTGCCGTCCTCATTCGCTTTCATGTAGAATGCTTTGATTTCTTTCGGATAATTGGTCAAAATAACGGGCTTCATGAAATGCTTTTCTACTAAATACCGCTCATGCTCTGAGTGAAGGTCAATTCCCCACTCGACTTTGTATTCAAACTTCTGCTTTGAAGCAATCAATATTTCAACAGCTTCTGTATAATTTAAGCGTACAAAAGGAGTTTCTACTATACTTTTTAGACGTCCAACCAATTCTTTGTCATACATTTCATTCAAAAAATTCAAATCATCGATGCAGTTATCCAGGGCGTATTGAACCAAATATTTTAGAAATTCTTCGGCCAAATCCATGTTATCCTGAATTTCATAAAACGCCATCTCAGGTTCAATCATCCAAAACTCTGCTAAATGTCGCGTTGTATTTGAATTCTCCGCACGAAATGTAGGTCCGAAGGTATAAACCTCTCCAAGAGCCATGGCAGCTAATTCGCCCTCTAATTGGCCTGAAACCGTAAGGTTTGTTGATTTCCCAAAAAAATCTTTTGTATAATCAATAGCCCCTTCTTTTGTTTTGGGAGGATTACTAACGTCTAAGGTTGTAACTTGAAACATTGCACCAGCGCCTTCCGCATCAGAGCCTGTAATGATTGGCGTATGTACGTACACAAAGCCTTTATCATTGTAAAATTTATGAACAGCAAAAGCCATTGCATGACGTAAACGCAATACACAACTGAATGTATTTGTACGTGGTCGTAAATGAGCAATCTCTCTTAAAAATTCTAATGAATGCCCCTTTTTCTGCAATGGATAGGTTTCTGGATCTGCAACGCCAATTATTTCTAAGGCTTCAGCCTGCATCTCTACAGATTGCCCTGCCCCCTGCGATTGCACTAATTTGCCCGTTACCCCAATGCAAGCGCCTGTGGTAACGTCTTTTAGCTGATCTTCGCTAAATTTCACAACATCCAACACGATTTGGATGGTGTGAATGGTTGAACCATCATTTAATGCTACAAAAGCAACGTGTTTATTTCCGCGTTTAGTTCTAACCCAGCCCTTTAGAGTTATTTGTTGATCTATATATTGGCTTGAATTACTAAGTATTTCTTTTATTTTTATTCTTTTCACGTTGGTATGCGTTTACTGTAAGTAAAGCGCAAAAAAAGCATATTTTATCTTTTTAATCAAAAAGAATTTCAAAAATGCGCTATTTTTGTCTGAAAGCACGTTTTATATTGTGAACATTCTACCGATTTATGCAAAAATTAAGTTTTCAGCAGCAATTATCCCAAAAACTATCTCCTCAACAGATTCAGTTTATAAAACTATTGCAAATACCGGCAGCAGAATTAGAATCACGCATTGAAGAAGAATTAGAAATAAATCCTGCTTTAGAAGAAGGGAAAGAAGAACAAACAGATGATAAAGAAACGTCGGATGACGAGCAATCCGACTCTGATTCAGATTCGGAAGATGACTATAATGACGATGAATTAAACTTGGAAGATTATATCGGAGATGAAGATATTGCTGGCTACAAAATGCAGGGAGACGGGCCTTCGCAGGATGAGGATGAATTCGAATCACCGCTTGCTGGCACAACTTCTTTATCTGAAATATTGATGAACCAACTCGGTTTTTTACGTCTCAATGAACATCAACAAAAAATTGCAGAACAATTGATTGGAAGTGTTGATGAAGATGGATACATCCGTAGAAATTTAGATTTAATTGTGGACGATTTAGCGTTCTCACAAAACATAGAAACTACTACCGAAGAGATCGAAGAAGTTTTATATAGAATTCAAGAATTTGACCCTGCAGGCATTGGTGCCAGAGACTTACAAGAGTGCTTACTCATTCAATTGGAACGTAAAGATATGGATGAGCCAGACGTGTTGTTAGCGCATCATATTATAAAAGATTGTTTTGAAGAATTTACAAAAAAACATTACGATAAAATTCAAAAGAAATACGATGTAGACGACGCATCTATTAAATCTGCAATCAATATTATTACTAAACTCAATCCAAAGCCAGGTGGAAATTCTGGTGATGATATTAAAACGCAATATCTGTTGCCTGATTTTATTTTACAGTCAAATAATGGTGAACTTGAATTGTCTCTTAACTCTAAAAATGCCCCCGATTTGAGGGTGAGTAGAAATTATACAGAGATGTTTCAAACCTATGATAAGAGTGCAAAGAATGATAAAAAATTAAAAGAGGCAGTAACGTTTGTAAAGCAAAAATTGGACGCTGCAAAATGGTTTATTGAAGCAATTAAACAAAGACAGCAAACGCTACTAAGGACCATGCATGCTATTTTAGAATTTCAAAAAGAATTCTTTTTTGAAGGAGATGAAACGCATTTAAAACCTATGATTCTAAAGGACATTGCAGACATGGTTGGCATGGACATTTCAACCATTTCACGAGTAGCAAATAGCAAAGCGGTACAAACCGAATTCGGGATTTACCCGTTAAAATATTTTTTCTCTGAAGGCATTGCAACGGACTCGGGAGAGGATGCTAGCAGTAGAGAAGTAAAACATATCCTAAAAGAAATCATTGATGGCGAGGAAAAGAAAAAACCGCTTTCAGATGAAAAATTAGAAAAGGAATTAAATAAAAGAGGATACAATATCGCTCGAAGAACGGTTGCAAAATATCGTGAACAATTAAACATCCCTGTTGCACGATTAAGAAAGGAATTATAATATTTATGACAGAAGCAACTCAAAAAAATAATTGGAATTATTTATCTCTTCTTATTTCTTATATCATCCACCCGGTATTTATTCCTACCTATCTATTTACAACATTCTTGTATTTTGGAAATATTGTCTTTGAACCTTATTCCATCCTAGCGCAAACGTATGTAGTCATGTTAGTTTTTATTACTACTGCAATTATTCCATTAATATTATTGGTAATCAACATGTTTTTACTTCGAAAAAAATTTTCTAATGAGGTATTATTAATGAATAAACGTCAAGACAGAATAGTGCCGTTCTTTTATATCGGTATTTATTATTCTGTTTTAACATACATGTTTCACCACTATTTAAATTTTCCAGTACTACTTACCTCACTCATGTTAATAATCAGCGCAGCCGTTTTAGCAACTGCATTTATTAGTTTATTATGGAAAATTAGTGCGCATGCAATTTCATTGGGAGCAAGTTTTATGATTTTCATATTAATGCACACCATCATGCCGAATGAGCATTTATTTTATGCAATTTTAGTAACCTTATTAATAAGTGGCATCACGTTATCCAGTCGATTAAACCTCAATGCACACAATCCTTCACAGATATACATTGGTTATTTAGTTGGCATTATTTTAGGTGGAATTGGCCTGTCGTATTTACTGCCAAATTTACTTTCCTTCACATTTAATTTTTAAGATATTATGACATTTGTATTGACCCAAATTGAAAAAAATGTTGCATACATTTCAATGAATAGACCTGAAGTGTATAATGCGCTTACTCCGGATTTAATCGAAGCATTGATTGTGGCATTCGATGAAGTCAATTCAAATAATACAGTTGAAATTATTATTTTCAAAGGTGAAGGTAAAGGATTTTGTGCGGGTTTAGATTTACAATGGGCCATGAGCATTGAACCGAATACGGTTGTACAAATTGTTGAGCGCTATTTTAATACACTTACAAAAGCAATACATCTTTCTAAAAAACCTGTTATATGTTTGTTGCAAGGTGCTGCTAGTGGTGCCGGAGCCTCGTTGGTATTAGCTTGCGATTTAATATTTGCTACAGAACAAGGTTCGTTGGCATTTCCTTTTTTAAGTTTGGGCTTGCAACCAGACACAGGTATGGCTTATTATCTTAAACAACGTGTTGGTTACCATCAAGCTTTTGAATGGTTGTTAGAGTGCAAAAAATTAAGTGTTGATGAAGCGCTACACCATAAAATTATTCAGAAAAAATTTACAGATGAAATAGTGATGAGTGAATATCTTAACACATATTTAAAATCATTAACACAATTACAATGTGGTGCTGGAGCTTCTTTAAAATCAATCCTTCAAGGGGATTTTACATTTGAAGAGACCTTAAAAAAAGAAGCTAAAGAACAAGCTAAAGCTGTTACAGGCGGCATGTTAAAAGTAAAGATTGAGGAGTTTTTTAGGAGTAGAAAGTAGTAACTAGGTACTTGTTGCCAGGTACTTGACGAAGAGAAAATGAATCAACCTCTCATCAAACACCTACTCGCTTCAAAACGCATAGGAACTGCACGTATTATTCTTCCAACTCGACAAATTTGCTTATTTCAGGATTACGCGTTGAATAAATTAATTGAGTGGTATCGCCAACTTCAAAAGTTCCATCTTCGTCTTTCGTAAAAAAAGTAGAATATATTTTATTGCCAACATTAAAATTTGCTAATACAATCCAATAATCAAGTCCTTTAGCTGATGCATTCCATTTTTTTTCAGAGATTAAAACATTGATCCTTTTACCATAAAACCTCAATTCGTGTTCTTTAAGCTTATCCTTATAAATTGTTAGTAGCAATAAGAAAAGGATGATTGAAAGAGAAATCACAACAAATGATTTTGCAAACGGATAAAATTCGTTAAATACTTTTTTAATTAAAACTGTATTTATAACCGTAAGAACGATGGGAATCAAATTTATATGGATGTCCTTTTCAAAAAAAGTCCAAGTAAAGAAAAAAAGAAATACGCAATTGATTATTATAAAAGCAGCGATCGAGTAATATGCCATTACTCTTCGTTTTCTTTCATCTTTTATAACAACATTCTGTTTTCTTATATTTTCTTTACGTCCATATTTTTTATGCATTTTTAACTTAATTAAAAAATTATTACTCCTTTACTATCAACGCCACCGCATACGCATTTACTCCTTCTTCCCTACCAACATAACCGAGTGTTTCATTCGTTGTAGCCTTAATTGAAATATCTTCTACCGGAATATTCATTACTTCTGACAAAGCTTGTTGCATACGTTCGATATGTGGATTTATTTTTGGCATTTCCAATGCCAAGGATGCGTCTACATTACTTATTTCCCAACCTTTTTCGCGCACCAATCTACACACTTCTTTTAACAGGATTTTTGAATCGACATCTTTCCATCGTGCATCGTTGTTTGCAAAATGGAAACCGATATCACGCATATTTGCAGCGCCTAGGATAGCATCACATATTGCATGTATAAGTACATCTGCATCGGAGTGTCCATCAGGGCCTTTTGTGTATTCCAATTGAATACCACCAAGCCACATAGGTCTACCTTCTTTTAACTGATGTACATCGTATCCAAAACCAACTTTAATTTTCATGATTTTTTATTTAAAGATTACAAATCTTTTTTATCTGGCTTCGGGATTGAAAATCCCGAAGAGTTTATTGTATGCTACCACTGCAATGCAGTCGAAGACTGCGGAATGATAGGCATTCGTCTGAAAACTGGCTAGAGATAGCTAGAGAACATTGAATTGTAAATTCCAAAGAGCTCTGGCTGATGACAAGTGATTGGCCGAAAAGACACAACCACGTCAAACTCTTTTTGACTAAGCCTCGGCTCTATAATATAAGGTGGAGCAATTAGCAGGATCAAGCACTGCTTTAGCAATGCGGGAAATGTCTTGTGTAGTTACCTTCTGAATTTTTTCTGCCTCCGTATTTACTAAATCTGGATCTCCTAACATTGCTGCATAGGCCAAATTCATCGCTCTATTCAATACTTCCACTTCACCGAAAGCAACAGTTGACTCTGCTTGATTTTTCACTTTCTTCAATTCCAATTCTGAAAATGTTTCTTGTACAACTTGAGCAACTAATTCTGAAACGGCTTTGTCTGCTTCTTCCAACGTAACACCTTTAGCAAGCTTCCCATCTATTACCATCAAACCAGGATCTACCGAGCTCATTATATAGGCATTCAACGAAGTAAACATTTTATTCTTTTGCACCAATGCATCGTACAAACGAGAGGACTTGCCCCTTCCCAAAATATCACTTAACAAATCGGTTGCATAAAAATCAGGTGATAATTTGCCTCCCATATGATATGTTTTATACAAGGCATCAAACGGCACTTTTGCTTTTACTTCTTCAAAGCGTGCTGCTGTCTGTTTTGGTTCAATAGGGATGTTTCGCTTTCTACGAGTTCCTTTAGCGATGGGACCAAACCATTTTTCAGCTAATTGCTTTACTTGATCTAATGTCACATCACCAGCAACAACCATGTATGCATTATTCGGTAAGTAATAGGAATAGAAGAAATCGCGCACATCTTCCATTGTTGCTTGTTCGATGTGGGAGATTTCTTTCCCAATTGTTGCCCACTTGTACGAATGTTCTTTGTAGGTTAAAGGGCGTAATGCCAACCATACATCTCCATACGGTTGATTATAATAGCGCTGCTTAAACTCTTCAATTACTACACTGCGTTGCACTTCCAATACGTTTGGATCAAATGACAATGCCATCATACGATCGCTTTCCAACCAAAAGGCTGTTTCAATATTATTTGCAGGAATGGTGATATAGTAATTCGTTATATCTGGCGAAGTGAATGCATTATTTTCGCCTCCTGCCTTTTGTAAGGCTTCGTCGTAGGAAGGGATGTTTTTGGAACCGCCAAACATTAAATGTTCGAAAAGATGTGCGAAGCCCGTTTTGGATTCTACTTCATCTTTAGAACCTACATCGTATAAAATATTTAAGACAGCCATTGAGGTCGTATGATCTTCGTGTACAAAAACCTTTAACCCATTCTCAAGTTCAAAAGAAGAATATTCAATCATTTCAAATTCATTTTAACAAAAATAGAAATAGAACCCCTATTTTTATACCTTATTGACTAAAAGCTTTACACCAAAAGCAATTAATTCTCTTAATTTGCAACATCATTGCTACAAATGACGCTTAAAAGACATTATGATATCATTTGAAAATACGAATATAGATTCAGATACCCTCAAACATTTATACAAAGAGCTTTTAAAACCTCGCATGATTGAGGAAAAAATGCTTTTTTTACTTAGACAAGGGAAAATATCGAAATGGTTTTCTGGTATTGGTCAAGAAGCCGTTTCCGTTGGCGTTGCTTGCGCCTTAGAAAAAGAAGAATATATTTTACCATTACATCGAAATTTAGGCGTTTTTACAAGTAGAGGAATTCCCTTACATCGATTGTTTTGTCAATTTCAAGGAAAACCTTCTGGATTTACAAAAGGTCGTGATCGATCATTTCACTTTGGTAGCAAAGAACATCATATCGTTGGTATGATTTCTCATTTAGGTCCGCAGATGGCAGTTGCAGATGGCATTGCGCTTGCAGAAAAACTATCTCGAAGCAATCGTGCAACGCTTGTATTTACAGGAGATGGTGGCACAAGTGAAGGGGATTTTCATGAAGCCTTAAACCTTGCCTCGGTTTGGGATTTACCCATCATTTTTTTAGTTGAAAATAATGGATACGGTTTATCTACGCCATTAGACGAACAATTCAGAATAAAAAGTTTTAAAGAAAAAGGTCCCGCTTACGCTATTGAAACACATACAATAGATGGTAATAATATTTTAGAAGTCTATACAAAAATTAGAGAATTAGCGGCTTATGTACGCAAAGAATCTAGGCCTGTACTTGTTGAAGCCATTACGTTTAGAATGCGTGGACATGAAGAAGCGTCTGGAACCAAATACATACCGGAGCAATTATTTGAGGTTTGGGCAAAAAAAGATCCTGTAGAAAATTTCGAGCGCTATTTATTAGATGAAGCAATTCTTTCCCCTCAAGAAATTGAATCTATAAAAGAAAAGATTAAATATTCTATTGAAGAAGCTTGGCAGTATACCGAAAATGAAAAAGAGATAGTTGCTGATTCTTCTGTAGAGGAAGATGATATGTACGCATCCCATGTGCATGTAAAAATTCGTCCGAGAACTACCCTAAAAAGCAATAAGCGCTTTATTGATGCGATCAGCGATGGCTTGCGATTGGCAATGGATAAATTTCCGCGTTTGATTCAGATGGGTCAAGACATTGCTGAATATGGTGGCGTATTTAAAGTTACTGAAGGTTTTATTGAACGCTTTGGCAAACAGCGTGTACGCAACACACCTTTGTGTGAATCTGCTATTATTGGTGCTGGCTTAGGCTTGGCTATCAAAGATTACAAATCTGTAATTGAAATGCAGTTTGCAGATTTTATTAGTAATGGGTTTAATCAAGTAGTCAATAATTTAGCAAAAACGTATTACCGATGGGAACAGTCTGCAGATGTCGTGATACGCATGCCAACAGGTGCAGGTACAAGCGGTGGTCCATTCCATTCACAATCTACAGAAGCCTGGTTTTTTAAAACACCCGGTTTAAAAATTGTATACCCTTCAAATCCGTATGATGCGAAAGGCTTGCTGCTTGCAGCCATTGAAGATCCAAATCCGGTGCTTTATTTTGAGCATAAAGCATTGTATAGAACAATAAGTGCTGAAATACCCGATGATTATTATACCGTGCCGATTGGAGAAGCCATTTTAGTAGAAGAAGGCGATGACATGACAGTTGTAGCTTATGGCAATGCTGTTTGGTGGGCAAAAGAAGCGGTAGCAAAAGAAGCGATCTCCGCTGATATTATTGATTTAAGAAGCTTATTACCTTGGGACAAAGAAACAGTCCTAAAAAGTGTATTAAAAACGGGGAGAGTTTTGGTTATTAATGAAGATACCATCACAGGCTCAATTTCTGCTGAAATAGCAGCTTGGATTAGTGAAAAAGCATTTGAAAGCCTTGACGCACCTGTTATGCGTGTTGGAAGCTTGGATACAGCTGTACCCTTTTCAAAAACATTAGAGAGCAATTTCTTGCCTATAAAACGCATTCAAGAAAAATTGTTGGAACTTCAGTACTACTAATACCGTTATAGGAATAGCATTTAATTGTAATTCCATAGTAAAATACCTAGATTTACTTTATACTGATTCGCTTATGAGATACATATTGATACCATTTATAGCTTTATTCATCCTTGTTAACGCAACTTCGTGTAACAAGCATTCTTCTTATCCATGCCCAGGTTTAGGCCAAACAGATGAAGCTGATATAAGCCAATTTGACGAAAATGGAGCATTGAAGAGTGATTCTAAAAAGAAGAAAAAGAAAAGCAATGTGAATGGACGTTTCAATGTTGATAATGGGATGATTAATAAAAAGAATCCCAAACAATTGAAATCAAAAAGTCGCAAACGCGTTTAATTGATACTAGATGAAACACGTAACAGGTATATTTTTTAGTTCGCTTGCGATAATTGCTCTGATGTTGTTTTCAACTTCTGTATATAGCCAAACAGGTTATTCAGAAGTAAAAAAGAAGCAAAACGATGCAAGTACATCTCAGGGTAACATTAAAGTAAAAAAATCGAAAGCGAACGCTAAGAAGCAGAATCAAAAGAACATGGGTACATCCCAAGGGACGATGAATGCTAAAAAAGTAAGCGATACTAAATCCAATGCGCCTAAAAACAATCAAGCATTAGCAGAAGCAAATAAAGGAACGAACGTTCAAAAGAAACAACGTCAAATGGGTACAAATACAGGTGATGTAGTAGTATCTTCTAAAACTGGCGTTAAACCTCCTTTACACGATAATTCTGTTATTGTAGATGAACGTCCGCAACGTAAGCAGTCTAAACAAATGAGCAAATATCAAGGAGATATTGTTCCGTCAGAATCTAATTCTCATGGACCATTAAACTCTGGTTCTCTGGTATTGGCAAGAGAAATAGATCGTAAGCAAGAGACCCAACGTGCAAAATATTCTGGAGACATTGGAAATAACTTTTTAGAGAAACGCACAAAAATGCGTGACGAAAAAAATAGACAAGTATCTTCTTATAAAGGCGACTTATTGGTGCGCACGCTGAATGCACGAGCCAAACGTACGCGTAAAAAAGCAAAAGATATTGCGAACTATAGAGGAGATCTTATTGTTAAGCGAGTGAAAAAAGGCATGCACCCTAGTGCTGTTTATCAAGGAGGAAAAGTTAAAAACTCTTACGCAGCCAAAGAGAAATACCGTAAGAAAATGCTTAAGAAATACGGTAAGACTGAAGGTTTGGAAGATGCTAATTGGCAAAAACAAAAAGACAATGAAAAAGCCCCAAGATACGATAGCAGAGAAGCCGAAATTTGGAATTTGAAACCGAAAAAATGAACTGGATACCCTTAACATCAGAAAGTCAATTAGAAGAAATTATAACGGAGTCAAATGAGACTCCCGTTATAATTTTCAAACATAGCACACGATGCTCAATTAGTACTACTGCATTAAATAGATTAGAGCGCAACTGGAAAGCAGATGAAATAGGACCAATTAAAACCTATTATTTAGATTTACTTTCATACCGACCTGTTTCTGCGAAAATTGAAAGTTTGCTTCATGTTGAGCATCAATCTCCGCAAGCAATTTTATTGCAAAATGGCAAAAGCATATGGGATGCGTCTCATTATGACATACAGTTTGAATCTATTAGAAAAAAATTAGGGAAATAATTTCTAGGTACTAGCTACCAGTGACTAGATAAAAACGAAAGACCAAGCAATTGCTTGGTCTTTCGTTTTTATGAGACGTAATGGTTTGTATTTTTCTATGTTCTAAAAACCCACACCGATTTAAAAATTAAATGAAATATCTTGAACAATCTCTGGATGCAAGCTCAATGCAACAGGACAGGTAAATGCAGATCGTTTGAGAACATCTTTATCCTTTTGAGTTAAAAGTGTGGGATTGGGATGTGTAAACTCGATTTTTATTTTAGCAATTTTTCGTGGCAGTTCGCTTGTCATGGTTTTCTCAATGGCTGCTTTAAGTCCTGCCAATGAAATAGCATCTCTATCCGAAACAATTCCCATAATCGTCATCATACAATTACATAATGCTGCACAAACTAAATCAGTTGGGGAATATGCTTCTCCCTTACCATTATTGTCTGTTGGGGCATCCGTAATGAGGGTATTTCCAGATTTAACATGTACACCATTGGTACGGAGCCCGCCGATATATTCTGCAGTCAATTGATACATAAATAATATATTTTATCGTTGTAAGGAAAATTACTAAATTTAGGGGAAGACTACGTTATGAAAATAAAAAATACTTGTTTATTCCTACTAATACTCCTTTTGTCAGTAGACGCATTTGCTCAAAGAGAGGGTGAAATTGAATACGAAAAAGAATTTTTATTTGGCTTGAATTTCAATACCAATGCAGGTTTAATTGGGGGTGGCATGATTCGATACAGCAAGCTTGTTCGAAATAAAAAAGATCAATTTCATAATTTTTCTCTGGGTTTAGGTATTGTAAAACATCCAAAAGAGTTACGTTATGCGAATCAAAGCGGTGGGTCTTTTATTGCCTACAAAAAAAACCACTTAGTTGTTATACGTCCGAGTTACGGAAGAGAATTTGTTCTTTTTCACAAAGGCAATGAAGATGGCGTACAATTGGATTTCATTTTGAATGGAGGTCTTTCTTTTGGTTGCCTAACTCCTTATTACATTGAATATTCTACAGGAAGCACAACCGCAATTGTTCCTTACGACCCAGTAACTACACCCAACATAAACCTTGTTGTTAACTCTCCAGGATACACAACAGGCTTAGGCAGTACAAAAGTAGTTCCTGGATTACACGTTAAAACAGGATTTAGCTTTGAATATGGACATTTCACCAATAAAGTGACGGGTATCGAAGTAGGTTTTATGTTTGAAGCTTTTGCAAAAAAGATGGTTATGATGGAAGCACCTATTGATCCTACTTATACTGGAGGTTCATTCCATAACAATCAGTTTTTCAGTTCAGTATATCTTAATATTTTCTACGGTGGCAGAAAATAGGGTTTAGCAAACCATTTAGAGGTTTTTTATGTTTAAAAACAAAAAAAAAGGCTAGATTTAGTACCTTTGAACTGTATCAGTAGATTCCAAAAATCATGATTGAATTACCAGTAGTACCCTCCTCCTCCGACCGCAAATCTAAACCCGATTGGTTACGTGTTAAATTACCCATCGGAAAAGAATATACAAAATTACGTGCTTTGGTAGACGAACATAAGTTACATACCATTTGCCAGAGTGGGAACTGTCCCAATATGGGCGAATGTTGGGGTGCTGGCACCGCAACATTTATGATCTTAGGAAACGTTTGCACACGTAGTTGTTCCTTTTGTGCTGTGGCTACAGGGAAACCTACAGAATACGATACAGACGAGCCCAAACGCGTTGCTGAAGCAGTACGTTTGATGAATGTAAAGCATTGTGTGATAACTTCTGTAAACAGAGATGAATTAAAAGATAAAGGCGCCGAAGTTTGGTACCAAACAGTAGTTCGTGTTAAGGAAGAATGTCCTCAAACAACGATTGAAACATTAATCCCTGATGTGAAATCGGATTGGGCAGCTTTAGAGCGTATGATTAGCGGCGGACAAGAAGTTGTTTCACACAATATGGAAACGGTAGAACGCTTATATCGCAGAGTTCGTCCACAAGCTAAGTACAGTAGAAGCTTAGAAGAAATTCAACGCATCAAAGATTTTGGCAAACGCACCAAATCAGGTATTATGCTTGGCATTGGCGAAACCAAAGACGAAGTTTTGAAAGCAATGGATGATTTGGTTGCACATGGCTTAGATGTGCTTACTTTGGGTCAATATCTACAGCCTACAAAAATGCACTTAGAAGTTGCAGAATATATTCACCCCGACTTATTTGCGGAGTATAAAGAAATCGGCTTGTCAAAAGGTTTGAACTATGTAGAGTCTGGACCATTGGTGCGTTCTTCGTACCATGCAGAAAAACATATATAAGTAATTTGTATTTCACTATAATAAAAAAACCAACTCGGCATGAGTTGGTTTTTTTATTGGGATTCGTTCATTTTAATTTGAACCATAGACCAATTCCATATCTCTAATTCCATAAAACTGCGGTGCCATAATCCATTTCCCCTCTTTATCAATTACACCCCATTTCTCACCTGATTTAGCGGCTGCATAGCCATTTTTGAAACTTCTCAATCCGTCAAATTGGGCTGAAATAACCCATTCGCCTTTTGCATTGAGAAACCCAAACTTAGCATTCTTTTCTCCTATCACATATCCTTCACTATAATCTGAATAATTATCCGTATCCAAATATGAAACTTCCCCTAACATATTCGTGTAACCTGATTTCTCTCCAATTTTAATGCGAGCACGTTCACTCATTGGATCAAAATCATGTGCTTCATCAAAATTCGGTTGAACAATCCACTTTCCTAATGAATCAATATAACCAACTTTATTTTGTAATGTTTTAGCCCAGGCAACACCTCCAACAAAATATCCTACACTCTTAAATTCTGGTTGTATTTTCACAAGCCCCTCATGATTAATAAAACCCAAATGATCTTTATCATCCCTATAAGATGCCAACCCTTCAGAAAAATGGTTTAACCCATTTATGACCTTAACATTTATGGCCGTTTTGTTTCCTGCAGTATCAATAACAAAATAATCATTTTTCAATTTAACTGTTGCATAACCTCCATTAAATACACTTGCTTCAGCGAATTGAACTGGGATTGCCACTTTTCCAAAATTATTTAAATATCCCCATTTGCCATTTTCTACCGCAAGCAGTCCATCTGCAAAAAGACTGCCACCAAAACTATAATATCCCCCTTGAATCGTAAATTTTGGAAGCTCCGACCGAACTCTTTTTCCATTTATATTTAAGAAATAATACTGTTTCGCTTCATCGTCAAAAACAATAGCAAGATTGCCCGTAAATTCTAAGCATTTCCGAAACGTTGCAGGTATAATTATTTCTCCTTTAAGGTTGGCATATCCCCATCTTCCATTTTTAATTTTCACCTGCGTTACATACGTTTGTGCAGATGCATGAAACGAAATCATGCATAGTAAAAGGAAATTTAAAATTAATAAACGTTTCATTTTTTATTTGGATTGGTATTTGTTTTTTATTTAGAATCCTGAGATTTCTTGATTGTCATCAAACCATTAAAGTACACAATCCTTTTTTATTTTCTATTCAAAAGAGTATTTTTCGAAAGTGTAGTAGTTATTTCATAGGCTAGTTTGTAGTCCTTCTTCTAATTACTTTTTTATAATGTAATTAGAAGAATAAAAATAAAATCTGCACTAAAACCTTTTGTATTGAATCAATGGTTTGATATTATAGTTGTCTCCGACCTCTAACAGTCGCTGCTTCTAGATTATCATGATACTTCACCCAAGAAGCATCCACATCGACCAGCCCAAATTCTTTTACCCAATTTGATACCGTTGATAATCGTTGAGGCTGATCGTACGCAGGACTAAACATGTCAAACGTATCTAAAATAATCCACTCTTTTAATTGGTCTTCCGCCATACCAGCGGGTAGCGTTCTATCAATTTCACAGATTGGTACAAATCGATTTAATACTCCTAAACCAATACGTTTATTAAATTTGTAGATTGAAATCAAGGAATCAATATTGTTTCGAATCAAGGCCATCATGCGGTCGTGGTTCATGCGTTTTAAAAATGGACGCAAGATGTATTTACCATGTACTTTTGTAAGAATGTTTTTGATTGGGTAAAAATCTATCACCAACTCACCCCCTGGTTTTACCATTTCAACCAAAGCTTTTACAGATGCTTTCACATCAGGCGTGTGTTGCAAAACGCCAAGGCAAATAACTTTATCGAAAGAGTGTTTTTTAAAAGGCAAATCGTAAATACTTGCTTGTAATAATTTCAATCGTTCGTTCGGGCCGTTGTTGCGAAAGTTAGCCTCTACTGCCGTTGAATAATCAACGGAGTAGAGTGTTGCTTTTGTATGGTCTAATATAATTTGACTGAAGCGACCAGCCCCGCTCCCAACTTCTAATACCGTTTGATTTTGTAAGCCATCTTTAGGCCAATTCGTTTGAGCAAACAACCGATTTTCTGAAACCGTATTGCCAGAAAATTTATCTATTTGCGTTTTTTGGAACGCATTCCATTCCATCCCAAAATTAGACGTGTAATTGTTATTTGATACCAATCTGTATGCACCATTTAATATAGGGTAGACAACGTTACCACTTTCATCACTTAATCCAAATTGAGTCTCTTTTAAGAGGTTTAATGTGACGGGATCAATAATTTCAATCATGAATTGTCAATACAAATTATGCTTCTAAAGACGTTAGTATTTCTTTGATATGCACGTCTTTAATTGGCTTGACGATGTAATCTTTAATCATAGAATACTTTTTAGACTTAATTAAATCCTTATCATCAATAGAAGAACTAACCATATAAATATTTGGTTTGTTTACTGCCGAATCAATTAATACTTGCAATTCAGTCAGGAAATCCCATCCATCCATAATTGGCATATTAATGTCTAGAAAAATAAGTTCTGGTAATTCTATTCCTGAAGCTATCGAATCTTTAATTGAGCGTAATGCATCTTCTCCATTTAAAAAAAAGAATAACTCGTCTTTCCGATCTAGACGTTCAAATGATTTTCGCGTAATGAATTGAAAAATTTCATCGTCATCGATAATGTAAATTCTTGCTTTGTCTTTCATAATAATTTTCTTTCATTCAAGATAATTATATTCATTTCTGAATTTAATTATCATTCTAAAATACCGGTTAACTAAAACTCAAATAAAAATTTATAAAAATAATTATTTAAATTGAACTGTAAATGTTGTACCAACATCTATTTGACTTGATACGGAAATAGTACCCCCTAGGGTTTCAATTTGTCTTTTTGTCATATACAATCCAACCCCTCTGGAGTCTTTATTCGCATGAAACGTCTTATATAATCCAAATATTTTTTCTTTATTCTTACTTAAATCTATCCCTACTCCATTATCTGTAACAGTTAATGTCGGTTGCTGCTGTTCAGAATAGCTTGTTCTTACTTGAATAATTGGTTGGCGACTCTTAGATCGATATTTAATTGCATTGGAAATTAAATTAATAAATATACTCTCTAAATACGTTTTAGAGTAAGTTATAGATTTACACCCTTCAAAATCGATGTCAAAACTAGCATTCGCTTCTTTTATTTGCCCAGACAACAGTTTTAGCACATTATTTAAAACTTCTTGAAAAGAAATTTCACATTCGTCGTCGATAAAATCTTTCTGAATTTTTAATGATTCGGCTAAAACCTGTATTGTAGATAATAACGTTGTTGAAACATGCTTTAAATTTTCAAAATATTCTTTACGATCCCCTTCACTAGTAGACGTTTCATAATAATCTAATAAAATGCTTAAATTACTGATAGGCGAACGTAGATTATGCGAAGTAATATGCGCAAAGTCTTCAAGTTGCCTATTTTTCATCTTCAACTTCGAAATTGCTGTATATCTTTCAGTAATATCAATATAGGTGCATACAGCCCCAATTTGCATGCCTTGTTGGTCTAAAATAGGCTCGGAATTAATACTCAACCACACTAATTCTTTGGATGTTTTTATCCAACCTAAGGCTACATTTCTGAATCCTTTACCCGTACGGATGGTTTTAATACCTGGAAAGTCTTCAGTAGGAAAATTAGAGAAATCTTCTTTAATAGCAACACCATCCCCATATGTCAACTCTTCTCCAATTAACATGTCATCTTCATATCCAACAATTTTTGCAGCAGCAATATTATGGTCCACAATGGTTTCATTCATATCAACAATAAGAACACCCTCTGTCATTGACTCAAAAACTATTTTATAGCGCTCTTGTGTTTGTTCTAGTAACTTCTGTAAAGAATTTTCTTTAGTGATATCTAGCACAATACCCATCATCCTATGTGGCTTTCCTTTTTTATAAAATATTTCCCCTTTAGAAAATAATATTTTTTGAGATAGATCAGGACAAGTTATGGAATGTTTAAATGAAAAATGTGTTTCGCACTGCAGCATTGTATTTTCGATGGTTTCCTTGACAAAGATCCGTTCTTCTTTAGAAATTATTTTCAAAAAGCTTCCAAATTTTCCGCCAAAACAATTTTTCTCTACTTCAAATATTTCGAATAAATGATCCGACCAGATCACTTCATTCGAATCTATTTTCCACGTCCATGTTCCCATATTAGCGGCTTCCATGGATAATTGCAATTGTTCGTCTCTTTGTTGCAACTCGATTTCAATTTTTTTCAACAAATCAATATCTACAACCGTACCTGAAAAACGAATAGCATTATTCACTTTAGCAAACTTGGCAGTAAATAATAGATATTTATACGAACCACTTTTAGTTCGCATTTTTATTTCAAGATTTGTTTGATTTGAATTCTGATAGTTTGCTTGACGTTCGTAAAAAGATTTCATTATTGCGGTAAAATCTTCTATTTGTTCGGGATGAATCAACTTACTAAATGCTTCAACACCTGGATTAATTTCATCTATTTCGTAGCCTAGTAATTCATAAAATGAATCCGACCACCATGATTGATCCTTGTCTACATCAATCCATACCCATAATCCAACATTGGCATTTTCTAAAGCAGATTCATATTGATATTTTAATTGATCGAGTTTACGCGTAATAATGGATGTTCTGATTGTAACAGCAGCAACAATGGTATTTATTTTGATAGGTTGAATAGATACGACAAACGATTTAAATACATCTTCAATAATATCTTCCCAAAATTCATTCGTGTCACGTTGTAACCAAGTTACGATGGGTGCATAGAATTTAGATTCTTTGAAAAGTTGGTCAACATGTATATCTTCAATACTTTTTTTTGTTGTTAAACCCTCAAAAAGCGTAGTATTTGAATCTGCATATTCGCATATTCCCAACTTATTTACATACAATGTCAGAAAATCAATCGTTTGTGGCATATGATAAAAGTATTATTAAAAAAAGCTGGTGAACATAATTCGTTATGTTCTTCCAATAATAACCTATTGATTGAAAAAATAATAGTAATTTCATGAAAAATTTACAACATTGATATGTCTGCTTCAAAAAGTGATATTAAAAAGGTAACAACGCATCAACTTCA
Source organism: uncultured Cytophaga sp. (assembly GCF_937863595.1). Classification (GTDB taxonomy): domain Bacteria; phylum Bacteroidota; class Bacteroidia; order Cytophagales; family Cytophagaceae; genus Cytophaga. The sequence continues at coordinate 31,462 of NZ_CALMGQ010000067.1, read as the reverse complement.
AGAAATGAAGAACCGTGGTGAGAAAATCGCTATGTTGACAGCGTACGATTTTTCCATGGCAAAAATATTAGATGCTGCTGGTGTAGATGTTATTTTAGTGGGAGATTCTGCTTCCAATGTAATGGCTGGTCACGAAACAACTTTACCCATTACATTGGATCAAATGATCTATCACGCTTCCTCTGTTATACGTGCCATTAACAGAGCCTTAGTTGTTGTAGACTTACCTTTTGGTTCATATCAAGGAAATTCGTCAGAAGCCTTAAGAAGTGCCATTCGGATCATGAAAGAATCGGGTGCCCATGCCGTTAAAATGGAAGGTGGCGTTGAAATTAAAGAATCCGTATTACGTATTATTAGTGCAGGTATTCCTGTAATGGGCCACTTGGGTTTAATGCCTCAATCCATTTATAAATTTGGGACCTATGTTGTGCGTGCTAAAGAAGAAGAAGAAGCGAACAAACTCATTGCCGATGCATTGATTTTAGAAGAAAGCGGTTGTTTTGGTTTGGTACTTGAAAAAATCCCTGCTTCTTTATCCAAAATTGTGACTGGAAAGCTGCAAATACCTACTATTGGTATTGGCGCAGGTTCTGACGTAGACGGACAAGTTTTGGTAACACATGATTTGTTGGGTATTAATAACGAATTTCATCCTCGTTTTTTAAGAACATATGCAAATCTACAATCTGTGATTAGCACAGCCGTTACTTCCTATATTGAAGATGTTAAGTCTACCGATTTCCCAAATGCAAACGAATGTTACTAGACGCATCTGATTCAACATTTGACCCTATTGACGATTTTGACGCTTTTTTTAGTGTTGTTTTTGAAGACAACCACTTAATAGCTGTCAATAAAAAAAATGGTGTGCTTGTTCAAGGAGACAATACTGGCGACAAACCTTTATCGGAGCATGTAAAAGAGTATTTGAAAAAAAAGTATAATAAGCCTGGGAATGTATTCGCGGGAGTGATACATAGAATTGATCGCCCAGTAAGTGGTTTGGTACTTTTAGCAAAAACATCCAAGGCTTTAGAGCGCATGAACAAACAATTTGCCGATAAAAAAATACAAAAAACATATCTCATGATAACTGGTTCAAAGCCTCTTGAAACACAAGGGAAATTGACGCATTGGTTAACAAAAGATAGCAAACGAAATATTGCAAAAGCACATAAAAATGAAGTCAAAGAAAGTAAATATTGTGAACTTTCGTATTCTTTTTTAAAAGCGAGTGACCGTTATTTTTTAATAGAAGTAAAACCCATAACAGGTAGGTCACATCAAATACGTTGTCAAATGGCAACCATTGATTGCGTAATCAAAGGCGATTTAAAATACGGAGCACCTAGAAGCAATAGTGATGGTGGTATTTGCTTACATTCCTACAAATTAAAATTTGAACATCCTGTAACTGGCATTATGATGGAGTTGAAAGCATCTACCCCAAAGGATGCTATTTGGAATGCCTTCGCATAAATATTACACAAATTGAGTTGTAAATATCACCTCCAATTTAAAAGTTTATAAAATAAAAAGGTCTCGTATGAAACGAGACCTTTTTATTTTATAGGGTTTGAGAGCAATTAGTTTTTGTTATTACCCAATATTTGCAACCAGCTCTTATATTCTTTATTGCCACAAGAAGAAGTAACGTGGTAATAATACATACCATCTGTAACATCTGTAGGTATCCATTTATTATCATAATTATCTGCTTCAAATACTTTAGATCCCCAACGGTTTATAATCTCAACATGTGAACCTTCCTGTATCATTGGGAACCCAGTATTTACATCCGCTAAAAAGAATACATCGTTTTTACCATCACCATTAGGTGTGATTAAGTTCGGAATGTATAGATTTTGAGATTTAACTGCATCCACTTTAACCGTTGCATCGTTTGTTCTACAACCTGGATTTTTATTATCTAAAACATATACCGTGTATATTGTTTCATCATTGATTGGTTTCACTACAATATTTTTATCTGTTGTTTTTGTACTGAAAGAAGCGTCAGAACTTATCCATACATAAGTATAGCTGCCAGAACCACCAGTAGCTTGAGCAAATAAATTTCTATTCTTAGTTACACATAAGGTATCAGAAGGACCACTTGCATTAACTAATAAGCCCGTTAAACCAGCATGTATTTCTATTGTATCGCGTTGAGGACCTCCGCAAACTTCTCCAGAGACAGTGTAGACAAATTTATATGAATTACCATCAATTAGTCCGCTTACGTCTACTTTTGTTGGATCCAAACCAGGAATAATGGTTGCAGTATAGCCAGTCGCTACAGACCAAGCACCCAAACCAAAATCCGGAATATTCCCTTCTAAAGAAGCTGATCCCAAACACGTTGAGAAGTCAATTCCGGCTGCCGCAAGTGAGTTGTTTGGAGCTATCGTAATTGAAACACCTGCACTTGGATCACTTTTACAAGTAGAAGTGCCCGTGTAAACAACTGTATAGTTACTTGCAGAACTTACTGTTATTGGGTTTGTAGACCCCATTGAAGTTGTTCCATTAAACCATTCGTATGAACCACCCGTGTAACCAATAGCATCCGCTGTTAAATCTACAGACCCTGTAGAGCAAATTGCTGTTGGTCCAGATGCGGTAACAGATACAACAGCCTTTGGATTCACGGTTACAGTATATGTAAACGCATCACCTAAACAAGATCCTGAAGTAGATGTTGGTGTAATGATATATACAACATCTACCGCTGATGTAGTAGTATTTTTAAGTGTTTCAGAAATTTGGCTTGATGTGCCAGAAGCAGCATCATTTTTAATTCCTGTTACCAAGTCACGTGTCCAAGTATATCCAGAAGCAACATTACTACCTATAGGATACGTAAGTGGAGAATCACTACACACATTATCTGTAGCTGATGAAGTAACCACTGGATTCGGATTAACTGTTACTGTAATCAAAAACGTTGAACTACCGCAAGAACTTGAAGATGGTGTAACGATATATGTCGCAGTTCCAGCTACATTACCAGAATTAGTTAAGGTTTGCTTAATTAGAGTCTGTGGTGTTCCTTCTGCAGAACCTCCTGTAACACCAGCTCTAGTAGGATCTGCCCACGTATAAGTTGTGCCAGCTGGTACATTTGTTGGTTCTACTTTAAATTCTTCTCCACTACAAATTGTTTTTGGCTGATTTGCAACACCTGCTTGCGGCTTCACTGTAACTGTTACTTTAAATGAATTTCCTGGACATGCACCAGAACTTGGTGTAACAGTGTATATAATTGTTGCATCTGTTAATCCATTATTCTTTAACGTTTGACTGATAGAAACCTGTGATGATTCAGCAGATGTTCCAGTAACATTCCCTGTAACAGAAGGTGCCGTCCACGTATATGTAGTTCCTACAGCTACACCAGTTGGAGTAACTGTGAACGTTTGTTCACTGCATATAGAAGCAGGTTTATCCGTTACAATTGGCGTAGGATTAACGGTTACTGTATACGTAAATGGCGTTGCATTTACACATGAACCTGTGTTGGATGTTGGTGTGATCAAATACACTACATCGATTGGTAATGTTGTACCATTGGTCAATGCTTCCGAGATTGTATTCGTAGAGCCAGAACCAGTTGCTGAAGTAATATTCGTTACTGCTGCTCTAGTCCATGTGAACGTTGAAGGTACGCTACTTGTAATCTTATAGTTTTGAGCAGCACCGCTACAAACGATTCCAGTTGCAACAGATGTTATGGTTGGTTTTGGATTCACTGTTACAGTATAAGTAAATGGCGTAGCATTTACACATGTACCAGTGTTTGATGTTGGAGTAATCAAATAAACAACATCAATAGGTGATGCTGTACTGTTGGTTAATGTTTCCGTAATCGTATTTGTTGAGCCAGATCCTGTTGCTGAAGTAATATTGGTTACAGCTGCTCTTGTCCATGTGAACGTTGAAGGTACGCTACTGGTAATCGTATAATTTTGAGCCACACCGCTACAAACTGTTCCTGTTGCAACAGATGTAATTTTTGGCTTAGGGTTAACAGTTACAGTATATGTAAATGGCGTTGCATTTACACATGAACCCGTGTTGGATGTTGGAGTGATTAAATAAACAACATCGATTGGAGCATTCGTTGAATTGGTTAATGTTTCCGTAATCGTATTTGTTGAGCCAGATCCTGTTGCAGAAGTAATATTGGTTACAGCTGCTCTTGTCCATGTGAACGTTGAAGGTACACTACTTGTAATTTTATAGTTTTGAGCTTCACCGCTACAAACTATTCCTGCTGCATCAGATGTGATTTTTGGCTTAGGATTAACAGTTACAGTATATGTAAATGGCGTTGCATTTTCACATGAACCCGTGTTTGATGTTGGTGTGATCAAATAAACAACATCAATTGGAGCATTCGTTGAATTCGTTAATGTTTCCTTGATCGTATTTGTAGATCCAGAACCTGTGTTCTGTGTAATATTTGTTACCGCTGCTCTTGTCCATGTGAATGTTGAAGGAACACTACTTGTAATTGTATAATTTTGAGCGACACCACTACAAACAGCTCCAGTTGCAACAGATGTTATGGAAGGTTTTGGATTCACTGTTACAGTATAAGTAAATGGCGTTGCATTTACACATGATCCTGTGTTTGATGTTGGGGTGATCAAATAAACAACATCGATAGCAGCATTCGTTGAATTCGTTAATGTTTCCGTGATCTTATTCGTAGAGCCAGAACCAGTTGTTGGGGCAATATTCGTTATTGCTGCTCTTGTCCATGTGAACGTTGAAGGTACGCTACTTGTAATCGTATAGTTTTGAGCAACGCCACTACAAATAGTTCCTGTTGCAACAGATGTTACAGTTGGCATTGGATTGACAGTTACTTTATAACTAAATGGAGTTGTGCTTGTACAAGAACCCGTAGTTGATGTTGGTGTAATTAAATATTCTACAACAATTGGAGCGTTAGTTGAATTCGTTAAAATCTCCGTGATTGTACTCGTAGACCCTGAACCAGTTGCTGAAGTAATATTCGTTACCGCTGCTCTTGTCCATGTAAATGTTGAAGCTATACTACTCGTAATCGTATAGTTTTGAGCGACACCGCTACAAACTGTTCCTGTCGCAACAGATGTTATGGTTGGTCTTGGATTAATTACAACAATTGCAGCTTCAGAAGTAGTAGTGGAACATGTTGTTGTAGAACTATACTCAACCTTATATGAACCTGCAACGTTCGCTGAAATTGATGCAGTATTTCCACCAGTAACTGAACCATCAAGTGTCCAAATATACTTTTCAGTGCCTGAGCCACCAACTATTTTTGCAGTTAATGTAACAGAACCACCTGTACAGAATGATAAAGGAGAACCAGTAATCGTTACGGATGTTGGGTTCTGACATACTGTGTAACACTGAGAAAACTCAGAGGTATTGTGTGCTGAGCCAGCCGTGCCAGCTGAAGCAGTAGCAGTATATGTTTTCGTTTTATCAAAACCTAAGCCTGTTGTAAAACTAAATGGAGATGCTCCTGAAGCAACGAGCGTTTTACCTTGTAAACGTGTAGGATCACCAGGACATGTTGCGCAACCGTCCGTTTGAAATACTTCAATAAATGAACCGCCAGTAAATACCAGTTGTGTTGGAGTTCCAACAATTGTTGGTGCAGCGTAATTATTATTACCACCCGCAAGTACAATACCCCTACCTACGTTACAGCTAAAAGAGTTTTTATGGATTGAGTTGTTAATAGATGTTGATCCAGTTACAGTTACTCCATTACCACCATTCGTGTTTAGTATATTCGAATCCATAATATTCGATGCTGATGCACTTGCCAAAGCAATACCATCTGATGTATTTGAACTAATTGTATTTGATTTAATCGTATTTGAAGAAGAGCCTGTTAAAGCAATACCGTTAGCTCCATTTGAGTTAATTGCTGTATTACTTGAAATATCATTTGAAGAAGAACCACTTAAGTAAATACCATTTACAGAGTTCGTACTAACCGTATTTAATTGAATTGTATTTGTCGTGCTTCCTGTTAGCGAGATACCATTTTGTTTGTTACTAGAAATTACGTTAGAAGTAATTGCTGTTTTACTTACGTTAACAATTTCAATACCTTGTAATGTATTACCAAAACTTCCCGTACCAACACTGTTCGTACCAATATTATTTCCAATGATACTGTTTGCTGTTGAAGCTGTGACAGCAACTGCACTAGCTATATAAATACCACTTTTTTGATTACCTGAAATTGTATTTGCTTGGTTTGCACCTGTACCACCGATTATATTTGCGAAAGGAATAGTATTTGTTGCAGAACCTGTACCCACTTCTATTTGTATCCCATAACCATACCCAGCAGTAGTTGAAGTGTTAGGTATTGCCGATAATCCAGTTGGGTCAAGGCCAATAATGTTATTTTGAATGGTATTGTTTTTTGCAGGACCTGTATTTGAGCCTGCACCTTCTGCATTTCTAACAATTATTCCAGAACGATTTCCTGAAATAACATTTCCGCCCCCAGCGACTGCTAAACCAATCGTACTCAAGTTAGCTCCTTTCTGTATTACAATTCCTGCTCCTTCAGTGAAAGTAGCAGAAACACCATTTCCAACAGCGGCTGAATTCTTATTTAATCCTATGTAATTACCTGCGACAATTGTATTAGCAGCAGCATTGTGAGATGCGGCATCAAAATCTTCTTGTAAAGTTATACCAAATTGATTTGCACAAATATAATTTCTTGCACTAACACTTGATCCACCTATAGTAGTATTAGAAGCACCTTGAACATCAATACCTGAAGTAGCGTTTCCTAAAGCCGAAACACCGTCTGAAGTTAAGCCAATATAATTACCTAATATACTTGTATTTTTACAATCTGCATATTGTAAAACTACACCATGACCAGTAGATATGCCACTTAAAGAACCACAAGATCCAAGAGCAAAAGTTCCCCATAAATATCCATTCCCACTAATAACATTTCCTTCTCCAGGATTTGCGCCACCAATTATATTGTTATTTGATCCAGTACTTCCACCTACAATTTTAATACCTCCTGATCTATTACCAAAAATGTTATTTGTACCTATACCACTCGATGTTCCTAAAGCATTTGTTCCTATATAATTGCCAGAAATTTTACTATTTGTACACCATTCCAAATATACTGCAATTTGATTATAATCATTCCAAGAAGCAAAACAACCGGGATCAGGCCACGTATGTGTTGCACCACCGTTTGCAGAAATAATATTTCGGGTGATAGCAGAGTTTCCACCAATAGTAACGTTAGACGCATTTCTTATATATATACCTGAGGCTTGATTTCCGAATGAACTTGCAGGCGTTGTAACATTATATCCTAATGTTCCAGCAGGATTTAGCCCGATAATATTTCCAGATATAACGTGACCGCTAGAAGCTGAATTTGTAAAAATGTTAATACCAGAACCTATTGCGCCTGATATTACATTATTAGAAATTATTGCGTTAAAAGAAGGATTATCGTCAATAGAAATACCATTTTGGGTTACAGGTTTTTTATTAGTTACGTTACCAATTGGCAAGACAGCAGTTCCTGCCAAATTAGAACCTATGTAATTGTTGATAATGGAAACATTATTAGAACCATTTTGAAGTTGAATAGCTCCATATCTATTATTATCTCCCGCACCAATACATGTCCCTCCAAATACACACCTTTCTGGGTTATTTGTAGAACTTTCATCTCCATTTGCTAAATTTGTGTTTGGTCCTCCAATTGTTGCAGAAGAAACACCTATAAATAGAATTCCTGATTTACAAATCCCATTCTGAATAACAGAGCCAGATACATTTGTTCCAAAGTAACAGCCTTTAACTTCTGATCCATTTACAGTTCCAGAAGCACTTGCATTAAAATAAATACCATATTCTAAATTCTGAAAAACTAAGCCATAAAACTTCATATTTGTAATAGAAGCATTTATATTAAACCCTCTTATCCCGCAAAGGTTATTGCTTGTTATAATTACATCGGGACCAGCTACTGCATCTACAAAACCATTTATGGTAAGTCCAGTATAGTCTGTATCTGCATTTAAGTTTAAAGAACTACTTAATGTAATACTCATTGCAGCATTAAAATTAATAACATGTCCACCAACACCTGTGTTTAAGTTAGAAATGTCTTGCAATGCTTGACGCAATGTACCCGCTCCAGCATCTGCAGGGGATGTTACCGTAAATACAGTTGCTTGCGAAGCAAATACCATTGAAAAAATGGAAACGAAAATTAGTATAATCTTTTTCATAATATTATTTATAAAGATTTCTTGATTCAACTATCTAGTTCACCTATCTATTGATAAACTGATATTTAGGCTCCAAATTACATATAAATTATGAATTCGTACCTAATCTTACACCAGTTTTTTATTGATTAAATGCAATTAATTATTCAATTATTTGCATTTGCGTCTTTGATAATACGTTAAACAACTCTGAAAATAAGGTTTTTATATATTTTAGATGTATTTAGTATATGAATACCTTTATTAACCAATAAAGTAACTCTTTATATATTTTTTCAAAAAAAATAATATTCTAAACTGTATTTGATTCCAATTTTGGAAAAAGGTACGTATCATTTGCAGAGCTATTAATTATTTTTTGTAACCTTGTAGATGACTTTTGAAGAGTATTGTATTAAAAAGAAAATTGATTCTGCTGCTTTTTTTGCTCATGAGCCTGGTCGTTGGCAAAACTGGAAAGAAGAATTTGAACAAATGCATCCCAATTCATTCACGGAACAAAAAAAATTCTTGATTAATGAAACTAGAAGGAAGTATCTTTTACAAGATGGTTCGAAATAGATTTAATGCTTTGCTAGTTGAGAATGGTTGGCCGAAAAGGCACAACCATGGCGAAAAGAAAAAGCACAACCTTTGTAAAAAGCAAAGGCACAACCATTGTGAACGTTTATTTTTTAATTAATTAGACGTTTCAAATCGAATATTTTTCACTTCATCCGCAATTTGCTCGTCGCTATCATACATAAAGGATCGTAGCTTACCTCTAATTTCACTTTTATTCAAATTGTAATAGATTTCACCATTATAGGCAATCGAAACACTTCCTGTTTCTTCTGAAACAATCAACACAACAGCATCTGTAACTTCAGTAAGTCCGATTGCAGCACGGTGCCTTAAACCCATGTGAGCAGGGATTTTATCATTTTCAGAAACTGGAATGATGCACCTTGCTGCTTTGATGCGACCATTAGATACAATCACTGCGCCATCGTGTAAGGGACTATTTTTCTGGAAAATTGAAATCAATAAGCGTTTGCTCATTTCTGCGTCCAAATTATCTCCCGATTCTGCATAAAAGCGCAATTCGGATGTTTTCCCGAATACAATCAATGCACCTGTATTCGTTTGTGAAAATATTTTCACACTATCTATAATAGGTGCCAAATTTAATTCTGTACGTGCACCTGGTTTGGTTTTTGAAAACCAGTCTTTTATTAAATTATTATTTTGGGCTGTATTCTTGCCCAACATTTGCAAAAATTTTCGAATTTCTTGTTGAAATAAAATAAATGCAGCTAGAAAACCTACTCCCATAAATTGCCCAAGAATAGAGTGCAACAGCTCCATGCCAGATGCTTTTACAATTAAAAAAACAGCGTAGGTAAATAAAATTCCAAGGAATATTTTAACCGCTACCCCTCCCTTTAATAATTTATATAATTTATAGATTATAATTGAAACGACTAAAATATCTAAGATATCAATCCAAGACACTTCAATAAAGAATATTTTAAAGAGCAAACTCATGTGGCGTAAAGGTATTAAAAAACAGTGCTTTTTTGATACGAATCTTTTATTAATTAGAGTTTGTTGATCAATTTAATCACTTCCTTGATTTCTTGTACATCATGCACCCGAATAATTGTCGCACCTTTTTGTAAGGCAATGGTATGTATTACAGTACTGCCATTTAATGCCTCTGTACTTTTAATCTGAAGTGGTTTATAAACCATGGATTTTCTAGAAATACCGATTAATATAGGTAATTCAAGCACTTTAAAAACATCCAAATACTTCAATAATTGATAATTTTGGATCTCTGTTTTAGCAAATCCAAAGCCCGGATCAATTAAAATGTCTATTACCCCCTTTGCTCTCGCTTTAGCAATTTGTTTATTAAAAAAGTCTATTATTTCTAGAAATAGATTCGAATATTCGGCTTGTGATACCATCGTTTGAGGCGTTCCCTTCATATGCATCATGCAATAAACAGCTTTATGTTTTGCTACAACATCAAACATATTCTCATCCTGCATTCCGCCTGAAATGTCATTTACAATATGTACACCATTTTCAAGTGCTTTGTCGGCAACAGCTGCTCTAAAGGTGTCAATGGAAAGAATGCATTCTGGATATTTTTCTCGAATGGCTTTAATTACAGGAATCACTCTGTTTATCTCTTCCTCTTCACTAACATCAATTGCCTGGGCTCTAGATGAATACCCTCCTATATCGATTATATCGACACCGGCTTTCACCATTTCATCCACTTTACTAAGTGCTCGTTCAAATGTATTGTTTACACCACCGTCATAGAAAGAGTCTGGGGTCACATTTAAAATACCCATAATGGTGGGTTTACTCCAATCAAGAAGTTTTCCTCTAGAAAAGGATGTTGTTTTTGTATAAAAAAATGTATCTTTAAAGTCTCTCAAGCTATGTATATTGTTATAGAATATAGAGTACAATTTACGAATTCAAACACATGCAACAAACTGCAGAAGAATACAAACAAGTAATTGCGCGTTGTAAAAAGGTATTTATTGATAAAACGACTGATTATGGTACAGCATGGCGCATTTTACGTCTGCCATCTATAACAGATCAAATTTTTATTAAAGCGCAACGCATTCGTTCTATTCAAGATAAAGGAACAATGCTTGTTGATGAAGACATTTCAGATGAATTTAAAGGGATCATTAATTACTCCATCATTGCTTTAATTCAGATGAAAATGATGCCTACAGATGGTTTGGAATTGGTGCCTGAAAAAGTGGCTGAATTGTACGATCATTATGCAAGCACAACACTTGATTTGTTGATGAAAAAAAACCACGATTATGGCGAAGCTTGGAGAGAAATGCGTGTAAGCTCTATAACAGACATTATATTAATGAAATTATTACGTGTGAAGCAGATTGAAGATAATAGCGGAAAAACGCTCATTTCTGAAGGAATTGATGCTAATTATCAGGACATGATAAATTATTCCGTTTTTTGTCTAATTAAATTGGGTTTTGCAAAACCTTTAGTCGCATAAATCAGTATTGTATCATTAATTAATAGTGAATTTAAAAATCACACTCAATTGAAAATAATCCTAATTAGTATCCTATAGTTTTTCATGGTTCAATTCCTTATAAAAAGAATTTTATATGGATTTCTAGTATTGCTAGGAGCGGTAGTTGTTGTATTTTTTATATTCAACGTTTTGCCAGGTGATCCAGTGAATATGATGGCTGGTCAACGCACTGATGTAGCTACTCGCGAAGCAATATCCAAAGAACTCGGCTTAGATTTGCCTATTCGGAAACAGTTATTTCACTATATCAATGACTTATCTGTACTTTCCATTCATCAAAACACCTCTAAAAATCAGAAGAAATATCGCTATTCGACACTATTAACTGTGGGTAATAATGTAGTTGTATGGAAAACACCATATTTAAGACGATCCTTTCAAAGTAATAAATTAGTAAGTGAGATTATCGTTGAAAATGTAGAGGGTACTTTTTGGCTTGCCTTATCGGCAATGGCTTTTGCAACGATAGTTGGTATCTGCTTAGGCATATTCGCATCCTTACGTCAAAATAGCTTGTTAGATCACAGCATCATAACCTTTTCTGTTATTGGAATTTCAATGCCCTCCTTTGTGTTTGGTGCCTTGATGGCAATGATTTTTGGAGATTTACTCTCAGATTATACAGGATTAAATGCTTCTGGTAGTTTATGGGAGAATACCATTTATGGAGACAGAGAATTGAAATTAAAAAATTTAATACTACCGACCATAACATTGGGATTAAGTCCAATGACAATTATCATTCAGCTCACGCGTAGTTCTATGCTAGAAGTGCTTTCACAAGATTATATTCGAACGGCGCGTGCAAAAGGCTTGGGCAGTTATTCCATTATATTTAAACATGCATTAAAAAATGCGCTTAATCCAGTAATTACGGCAGTATCTGGCTGGCTGGCGTCTTTAATGGCAGGAGCATTTTTTGTAGAGAGTATTTTCGGATGGAAAGGATTAGGTTCAGTAACTATAAATGCCGTATTAAGTCTTGATTTCCCTGTGGTAATGGGAGCTACAATTTTTGTTGCGCTCGTCTTTATTATAACAAATATTTTTGTTGATATATTCTACGCTATGATTGATCCGCGCGTACGACTCAAATAAATTATGCTTATTTATCTTATAGGACTCCCTGGTTCTGGCAAATCTACACTTGGCAAAATGCTTGCTCAAAAATTAAATTACTCCTATTTCGATATGGATGATGTAATTTGTGCGAAAGAAAAACAAACCATAGAAGAGATATTTGCATATAAAGGAGAAAATTATTTTAGAGAATTAGAATACGATATCCTACATCAAACATTTGAGTTAAAAAACACCATTGTATCTACAGGCGGAGGCGTACCTTGTTTTTTTGACAACATGAATGAAATGAAAAAACATGGCGTCACAATTTTTATTAACCCAACAACAGAAGAATTAACGAATCGTTTATTTGGACAAGGTGGAGAAAACAGGCCCATGTTAAAAGGTAAAACGAATAAACAAGTCTTTGATTTTATAGAATCAAAATACAAAGAGCGCGCACCGTATTATGAACAAGCAGCACTTATTTTTAGTACAAACACATTAAAACTCGCAGATATATTAACTCGACTACAAAAAGAAAAATTTATTTCTTAAAAAAGGATTCTACATTCCCATTTACACAGAGATAATATACACCTAAGGGCAATTGCGTAACATCAATTGAAGTGCCGTTTCCTTTAATCTCCAATTTGCCTCGCTGATTATAAATATAATAATCCGATTCTTTTGATAAAGTAACAACATCCTCTACCCTAGTTGGATAAAATGTTACAGGTACATCCAAGGGTTTAACTTTTAAAAATCTACCTTCTTTATTTTCATACGTAATGGTATACTGTCCAGGGATAAGTTTTAAAAGATCAACTTCTTTTGCTCTTCCTTTCAAAACTGCAATACCATTTCCATCTACAACTGCATATTTAGCAATTACATTAAAATAAATTTTATCAGAAGCAACTACAGGATAAAACCGTGGTTGTTCAAAAATTAAATAATGTACCGTTTGTTCAAGTGCAATTTCATCTTGATTGATCTGTAAAATTTCGCCATCCTCACTAATTAAAAAACTACTTGGAGTTCCTTTTAAATTATACAATCCAACCAATTTACTATTCCAGCCAGCGAGATCAATACCATTATTAGGCCAAGAGATTTGATCGGAACGAATCGCTTGTAACCATTGATCTTTTTTTGTATCTAATGATACACTTATAACATCAAAGCCTAATTTTTTATAAAGCGTATATAATTTATACAACGCAGGATGATCTGCCCGACAAGGCATGCACGAGGATGTCCAAAAATTCACTAAAACTAATTTTCCCCTAAAGTTAGAAAGCGTAATTGCTTTGCCGCTTGGATCCGTAACTGTAAAATCAGGTGCCTTATCACCTACAGTCAATTGCGTTGACAGTGGTTCGGCCAACACGTTTCCAAATAATGCTAGAAATAAAAAGAATGATATGATATTTTTCATAATGAAGCGCTACTAGTCAAATTTAGTTCATTTTATACCATGAATCAATAATTAAATACTCTTTCGTAACACATATTGTCATTTTGTTCCTACATAATTTTTTTGCTAAAATTGTCTTCATTCTAAATGCTCCGCTGTAGCAGAAAACAAAAAATCAGTTGTTTTCTAGTCAATACTACTTCACCCCTTCTTAGCGTTTATTCGCCGATTTTAAAAAGCCAGAAAGTACTCCTACACTTTATAAGAAAAACAGCAAGGTAATTACCAACGATTCCATTTAAAATCGCTACAAAAACCTATCTTTGTAGCGATTTTAAATGAATACAATACAATGAGCAAAGGATTACCTAAACGTAGCGACGATTATTCGTTATGGTATAATGAATTAGTAAAAAGAGCAGATTTAGCAGAGAATGCACCCGTTAGAGGCTGTATGATTATTAAGCCCTATGGATATTCCATTTGGGAAAAAATGCAAGCTGTATTAGACAAAAAATTTAAAGATACAGGTCATAGTAATGCCTATTTCCCCTTATTCATCCCAAAATCTTATTTAAGCAAAGAGGCTGCTCACGTAGATGGGTTTGCAAAAGAATGTGCCGTAGTAACACATTATAGACTTAAAAATGACCCTTCTGGAAAGGGCATTATTGTTGACCCAGACGCAAAATTAGAAGAAGAATTAATCGTTCGTCCTACGAGTGAAACCGTTATTTGGAATACCTTCAAAACATGGGTTCAATCGTATAGAGATTTGCCTTTATTGATTAACCAATGGGCAAATGTTGTACGTTGGGAAATGCGCACGCGTTTATTTTTACGAACTACTGAATTTTTATGGCAAGAAGGCCACACTGCCCATGAAACCAAGCAAGAAGCCATTGCCGAGACAGAGCAAATGATACAAGTATATGCGGATTTTGCACAAAATTATATGGCATTACCCGTGCATACAGGTATAAAATCTGCAAACGAACGTTTTGCTGGTGCAGAAGAAACCTATTGTATTGAAGCGTTGATGCAAGATGGCAAAGCATTACAAGCAGGAACTTCACATTTTTTGGGACAGAATTTTGCAAAAGCATTTGATGTAAAATTCGCAAAAAAAGAAGGTGGTTTAGAATATGTATGGGGTACGTCTTGGGGTGTGAGCACACGATTGATGGGAGCTTTGATAATGGCGCATTCAGACGACGAAGGACTTGTGCTTCCTCCATTATTAGCGCCTATACAAGTTGTTATTGTTCCGATTTTTAAAACTTCAGAGCAATTAGATTTGATTGAAGAAAAATTGAAACCAATAATAGCTGCTTTAAAAGCAAAAGACATCAATGTAAAATTTGATCATACAGATAAATTTTCCCCAGGTTATAAATTTGCTGAATACGAACTAAAGGGAGTTCCTGTACGCATCGCAATTGGAGCAAGAGATATAGAAAACAATACCGTTGAACTTGCAAGAAGAGATACAAAAGAAAAAACAACTGTTCCGCAAGAAGGGCTTGTTGATCGTATTGAAAACTTATTAAAAGAAATTCAAGATTCCATCTTTCAAAAAGCACTGGCATTTAGATCTGCTAATACGTTGATTGCAGACGATTATTCAACCTTTAAGAAGATGTTAGATGAAACCCCTGGATTCATTTTAGCGCATTGGGATGGCACTTCAGAAACGGAAGAAAAAATAAAAGAAGAAACAAAAGCAACGATACGGTGTATTCCATTAGGTATGAAGCCTGAGTCGGGTATTTGTATGGTTACAGGAAAGCCTTCTACACAACGTGTGTTATTTGCGAGAGCATACTAATGAAAGCGCTATAATCAATTAAATTGAGTATCTTTATCGTATGACAATTGCCATTGTACTGATTCTTATAGGTCTTGCTTTTATTATAGCAGAAGTTATCTTCATTCCTGGTACAACCTTTGTTGGTTTTATCGGAGCTGCCTTAGGAATTTTAGGCATAATAAAAGTATACTTGGAACAAGGGTCAGTAGCAGGTCACATAGCACTAGGGATTAGCCTTTTTGCATTTGGTATTTTATTTTATGTAATCTTAAAATACGATGTTTGGTCTGGTGTTTCTCTTAACAATACCATGACCAATAAAGTAAATGAAAATATTCTTCATAAACTTTCTGTTGGAGATATTGGTATCAGTAAATCTGTTTTAAAACCCGTAGGCAAAGGCGTTTTTGCAGATCAAGAATATGAAATACAAACACTTGGACATTATGTAGAAGCCGGAATGCCCATTCGCATTATATCAATTTCAGGTTTAAAAATAATTGTAGAAACTTTTGACTCTTAATTTACACGTATGGAACTATTAGTAATTGTTGGTTTAGTCGTTATCGGCTTTTTCTTTTTCATGTATTTTGTGCCATTTAATCTCTGGATTATGGCCATTTTCTCTGGTGTAAAAATTGGCTTAGCTCAATTAATATTTATGCGCATACGCAGAGTGCCACCAAGAATAATTGTTGAATCCTTAGTTACTGCAACAAAAGCAGGAATTGCGTTAACAGCAAATGATTTAGAAACACATTATCTTGCAGGTGGAAATGTGCCTACAGTTATCAAAGCATTAATTTCAGCAGATAAAGCAAATATTGCTTTAACATTTAAGCAAGCGACTGCTATTGATTTAGCGGGTAGAGATGTATTTGAAGCGGTTCAAACATCTGTAAATCCTCAAGTAATCAATACACCAAATGTAGCAGCTGTTGCACAAGATGGTATACAATTGGTAGCGAAAGCGCGAGTAACATTACGTGCAAACATTGCTCAATTAGTAGGTGGTGCTGGTGAAGAAACAATTTTAGCACGTGTTGGTGAAGGGATTGTAACTTCTATTGGTTCATCAAAATCTCATAAAGAGGTATTAGAAAACCCGGATAAGATTTCGAAATTGGTTTTACAAAAAGGCTTAGATGCGGGCACTGCATTTGAAATCTTATCCATTGATATTGCAGATATAGATGTTGGTGCAAACATTGGTGCAAAATTACAAATAGATCAAGCGAATGCAGATTTAAAAGTTGCGGAAGCGAAGGCGGAAGAACGCAGAGCAATGGCTGTAGCGCTTGAACAAGAAATGAAAGCAAAAGCACAAGAAGCACGTGCAAAAGTAATTGAAGCAGAAGCTGAGATTCCAAAATCTATTGCTGAAGCATTTAGAAGTGGCAATTTAGGCATCATGGATTTTTATAAAATGAAAAACATACAAGCAGATACAGATATGCGTGATTCTATTGCTGGTAGCAGCAAAGAGTAATACTAATTTGTTCTTCACATAAAAAACACCTCTCTAAAATTTAGAGAGGTGTTTTTTTATGTATACATTAAGTTGCTCTAAGCAAAGCTTATTGATTAATTGACAAAACCAATCCATAGATTTACGTGGTAAGAAGAACACAATTATTTATCAATGCAAAATTGTATTAACCACCATTTCTTATCTTTTCCATTCGAATCGCCTCATCTAGCAAAGCATACATTTCCGAATAATGATTGTTCATTTTTACACCTCGTTCATGTCCCATCCGAACGATGACCATATTCATAGATGGAATTACAATAATATTTTGTCCAAGTATGCCGCGCATATAATAACAAGACAATCCTTTATATTCATTCAAAACCCACCATTGATAGCCATAAAAATCAATCGGTCTGTTTGTTTTGAGATCTAATAAGTCTGCACGTTTAGTCGATTGAATTATATATGACGAATCAATTAATTGTGTTCCATTCCAATTACCTTTATGTAAATATAAATTCCCCAAGCGTGCAAAGTCTTTTGCCGTAGCATATATGCAACAAAACGCTTTTTCTAACCCGTCATTATGGTCAAGGCTCCAAGTTGCTTTAGAAGACCCCATTTGCATCCACAATTCCTTCTCTAGAAATTCCGATACAGACATTTTAGTAGCTCGATTCAATAAGATTGCTATAATTTCTGTATCGCAACTTTTGTATTCAAAAAATTGACCAGGCGTTTTTATTACGTTCAGTCCCAAGACTTGCTTTTCTAAATCACTCCCATAGTATGCTTTTGTTGTTTGGCTAAACAAACTATTATACGCTTCATCCCAATCCAAGCCCGAACTCATGGTTAATAAATGGCGAATGGTAATATGTTTCTTCAAGCCGTAATCAAACTCCTTAATATAATCACCAACGGGTTGGTCAACCGATTTAATGTATCCTAATTTTATGGCCCGACCTACGAGTGCTCCAATATAACTTTTCGCTACAGAAAAGGAATTGCTTCGAGTCGTGTCATTTATTCCGCCAAAATAGTGCTCACGTATGATTGAATCATGTTGAATAAATAACACCGAAGTTGTTTTGTACTTTTCTAAACTATCCATTAATTCAGAAGAGAAATGCGCTTTTGAAAAATCGGCTGAGTAAGGCCACGGTTGTATTTTTTCTGATTCAGCAATTGTTCTAACTTCAAAAATATTCTCATCGAAAATGCCTGGCAAATTATACCACACAGCTTTATAGTAATAGTCTTTATCAATACTATGCAGATAAAGCATTACCAATAATACAAACGTACCCAGTACTAAAAATACCTTTTTTCGCATATGTTTATATGTTCATTCTATTAAAGCATTCTCGCAAATTAATTTACAAGTTTAAAAAATTCCTCCTTATAATTTAAAAGTCGTAACCAAATGTGAAATAAAATTGAGGGCTTAATTGTACATTATCTTTTATACCCCAAGCAATATCTCCTTTAACATAATATCCAAACATGAATGTACGTGCGCCAAAACCATATCCATATAAAAATGGATTTCTATAATTATTAACTTCTGCTTGAAATGATGCACCCGGTATTATAGTCTTATTCAAACTATTATCCGTAGTGAATGGGTTTGAGCCATACCAAGCTGCACCAATATCTGTAAAAGTTACTAATTGAAGATTACGTAGGAACGCCGATGAAATAGATCCGCTATAAATATACTTCACAATTGGCAATCTTAATTCAAGATTCGCTAAAAAATAACTATTACCTGATTGCGCATTATATTTAAAACCTCTAACATTTGTTACATATTTTGCAAACATGATATCGGAATTATCGCCACCCGCAGCTATAGCCAATGGATTTTTAATGCCCCCATTATCGGTACCATTAAACAACCAATTGTCCATCCCCCCAAACACATAACTTTTGGGAGATTGCCCAAAGGATCGTCCAAAAGAGCCTCTCATTGCTAAAATTAAACCCCGATGTATTTTTTGGTATCGACGTATGTCTACATTAATTCGATTGAAATTTCCTTTTGAATCTGCCGTGTTGATGTATGTATCAAAAGAAACTTTAGCACGTGTTCCTTGCAACATATTCATTCCAGAACTAATCGTATTGTCGTATACAAACTCAAATTTAGAACCTACATACAATCTTTTTTGATCTGGATAATTTACAATGGTTGTAAAATCCGACAGATCTGAAAAGCGTGTTGTAGAAACAAATGGCGATGCAGAAATTCTACTATACACAGTGAAGGGTAAAGAAAATTTTGATTCCACGGTATTCATTGCATACCGATGACTCACATTTCCATCTGTTGGAAAATAGGTGCTACGATTAAATCGAACACTCATATCGACACGTCTTTTGAGATATAAATATTCGCCCCAAATACTACTGCTTTTAATATCTGCAATACCAAAAAAACCTAAATTTACTCTGTGGTTACCCATTAAATCAGACATTTTTGATTCAACCAATAATCCAAGGCCTCTTAAGGGGTCAACTTGTATTGCTGCCGAAACAATGTCTGTGCCAAATAGATTTTTATAATCATACGGCCCATAAGTAGAAATCATTGATCTTTTGGGCGGCGAATTACTATCCTTAACAACAGGAATAACTTTTTTAGGAAGTAGCAATGTTACATCCGATTCAAAATACACTTTATCCAAATCAATATCGTCTTCATTTTGCTTTGGTGTAACCTTTATCAAATTCGTTGTTGGTTTCGGCTTTTCAGGAGGCAATATTTTTTTACGTGTAATATTCGATTGCTCCGTTTTATTTGTTATTTCAACCACATCCATAACCGAAAATGCAGTATCAATAAATACTTTTTCTTTCCCATTTGAACGTGCCGAGAATGCTAACAATTGCTGTTTGGCATTGTAATTATATTCTAAAATATCTGTTACATTATTTGTTAACGGAACAGCTTCACCTGTATTGATATCTTGCTTGTACAAATTTTGCACTCCATTATTGTCATTCAAATAAAGAATTGTAGTAGCATTTAAAAATGTTGGTTGCGTATAATTACATCCTTGTGCTGAAATCTTTTTTAAAGTTTTAGATCCCGGCTTATAAATAAACAATGAATAGTTTGGTGCTGATTGATAACGCGTATATGTAGAAAGCGTATCATCGTTTCGATTAGATGAAAAGATAACATTGTTGCCAGGTCCAAAACTTGGTGAATGATCATCGTATTCATCATTCGTAATTTTCAAATATTTAGCACGATCAATATCATACAACCAAATATCTGCCTGCCCTTTTTCATCTGCACTAAATGCAATAAACTTTCCGTCACTACTAAAAGAATAACTGTTAATCTGATGGAATACTTCAATTACTCTTTTTTCATTTTTATGTGAAACGAAATCGTGTGTTGTGTAAATGATTTTTCCTCTTTTAATAATGACTGTAGCCAATACCGATTCACTTTGCCATGCAAGCTTTGGATTATTTGTTATAGCAACTTGATCGTTTAATTTAAAACCTCCAGAATGTATTTTTTTCTTCTTTAACGTTTCCGTGTTGGTTAAGAAAACAGTATACCTTCCTTTATAATTTGCAGAATACGCAAGATATTTGCCATCAAAACTTAAAACAGGCGTTGTTACTTCTCGTCCTTTGTGGTTCGCTCCATTTACTGCTTTAAAATATTCGTCGTATACAAAAGCGCCATCCATAGCCATTGCTTTTTCGGCATAGTATGATTTCCAATCTTGTATAAAGTTCTTAAAATAACTACCCGTAGCTGCCTCAATCGATGAACGATCGCTTCTATAAATACGGGTAATTTGAAGAATGTTAGTAAACATATCTGGACCATATCGATCGGATATAAACTGCCAAACAGATTGTCCAATCAAGGTTGCCTCATCACCTGAATACGAAGACGGATTACGTAATTTGTTGCTTGTTGCCAAATCACGCATATAATTATCCATTTCTCTGTTCCAACCTTTTGCAATAAATTCAGATGCACCATTTACATACCAATCTGGCAAGGATAAAAAATAAGAGCTCTGTAATACCTCTTTAAAATTTCCGCCGAATAAAATTACTTTTATCCAAGTACGCGCAATCCCCTCTGTCAAGTCTTCTTTAAAAGTTGTTAGGTCCCCATTGAAAGCAACCTCTACAGTAGGTTTCACTAAATTAGTTGATCCACCAACAGCTGAATTATATTGCAAGCCAATATTACTTTGTTGTAAATCAGACGTTGAATTATAGATCAACACTTTTGTTTTATTGAAACCACCATACCCAAGTGCTGATTCTAATTTCCTGAAAACAGATTCGACATGAGTAGCAGCTATAGGTGCTAAAGATTCGCCTTCAAAATAATAATAGACATCGAAATTATCTGTGGAAACTAATTTCCATTCAAATTTTTTATATTGAATTCGATTTTTACCAAATTGATCTTGAGACATCTGAGCCACAGATGTAAAAGATTGTAAGAGAAAAAATAAAAGGGCACACGTGAATATACCTAATCGGGTACGTAGCATTTAATAGAAGGCTTTTTTTGTTATGAATATAAATAATAAAATCGGTTCACGGATATAGATTCTTCAATTTCTTGATGAAAAACTAAGAATTTAGTCAATTCATTCGCTGCAAAGGGTGCAATCGAAACACCTTTCGTACCCAATCCATTAAAAATGAGTACCAAAGGTTGTTTGGGATGCATTCCTATTATTGGTCTATGTCCAGTGATTGTTGGCCTTACACCTGCTTTATGATCTATTAAAACGAAGGTTTTTTTTAAAATGGTATGTGCCCCAGCAGTAATTTCATTTAAGCCTTCAATGGTTGGTAAATCATCCTTAAAATCTCGAATGTAAGAAGATCCAATTCGATGGTTTCCATTCGGCAAAGGAATAATAAAAAAATGCTTATTAATAACATCTTCAATTGGATAGTCATTAATTTTTACTGTAAGCACATCTCCCTTCATTCCCTTTACTGGCACCCAATTAAAAAATGGATTTGATTTATTGTGATATCCTTCTGCAAAAATTATTTTGCGTGCTTTCACATTTTTATATTGAACGCTGCCATCATTAAACGTGAGTCCCTTGTAATCAAAAGTATCTTCTTGAAGCGCATTTAATTTGTTAAGTTTTTCCTTTGTAAGTGCAAGAAATTTGCTTACATCTACATATCCTGATTGCTTGGTAGCTATGCCACCAAAGGGATTGTTAATAAAAGGTTCATACGCGGGGCTATCCATTTCTGGAGCTGCAAAAGGTTCCGTTCTTGCGGAGTGATTTGTCCAAAAATCTGTTTGAGCTTGTATATCTGGAAACGGACGAAATATTTTTTTCGAATAAATTATTTTAGAATTAAATTCTGCTTCCGCTTTTTTATAAAATTTTTCTAAGTAAGGGAAAAGAATTTCAGCGTTCCATGTAAGTAACATTTTTTTCCCAGTAATAGGATTGTACAAACCTGCTGCTACTTCAGATGATGCTTTTTTATCTTCACTATAAAACACCTCAACGCTCTGTTTTTCATTCAACAAGGAAAGTGCTAAGCAAGAACCTGCCAAACCTTGCCCAACAATTATATAATCGACGTGCTTCATTTCGCTAAATTAAGTTGCTTCTTTTGATTATTCACTTGTTTTAGCTCATTTTTGTCAAATCATCCCTACAATAATTATGTGTATTATTTTGAAATGCATTTAAATGCCTAATTTTACACTTAAATAAAAACATCTTCCTATTGAGGCAGATATCTCTTACATTAAATATATATGATTCGTATAAAAACATTCACATTTAATGCATTACAGGAAAATACCTATCTTGTGTATGATGATGAAGGATCAAGCATGATTGTTGACCCAGGTTGTTATGAAGTGCATGAACAAAATGAATTAGTAGATTATATCAAAAAAAATAATTTAACCGTTAAGTTACTCGTTAACACACACGGCCATATTGATCATGTGCTAGGAAATTATTTTGTAAAAGAAACATTCAAAGTTCCTTTTGAAATTTTCCATTTAGATTTACCCAGCTTACAATCCGTAGCTTCCTATGCGAGCAATTATGGGTTTCATTCCTATACGCCTGCTACACCCGATCGATTGTTAACCTTAAGCGATACAATCAAAGTCGGCAGCATGACGTTTAAAATCTTATTTGTGCCAGGACATGCACCTGGGCATATAGCTTTTATTAATGTAGAAGAAAAAATATGTTTATCTGGTGATGTATTATTTCGAAATAGTATTGGAAGAGCGGATTTACCGGGCGGAGATTATGATACACTTATAAAAAGTATACACGAACAATTATTTACATTGCCCGACGATATGGTTGTGTTTCCAGGACATGGACCAACCACAACCATAAAATTTGAAAAGAAACATAATCCGTATTGTGCAATCAACTTATGATAAAAAAAAATATACCCAATGCACTTACGTGTATTAACTTAGCATTTGGTTTTTGGGGAATTCTATTCCTTGTTAATGGTAAAATAGAAGAAGCATCGTATTGTATTGGATGCTCGTTAATTGTAGATTTTTTAGATGGCTTTGTTGCACGATTGCTTCATGTATCCTCTCCCATTGGTAAAGAATTGGATTCATTGGCAGATGTTGTAAGCTTTGGTATTTTGCCGAGTGTAATGCTTACCTATATGATTGCATCTGTCACAACAGGTATACCTTATGAACGCATCACAGAAATAAACCTGTTTGACGCGGGCATATTTACACCCTATTTATTAATTGCAACCTTGCCCGCAATGTTTTCAGCGGCACGCTTAGCAAAATTCAATTTAGATACCAGACAAAGCGATCGATTCTTTGGATTACCGACACCAAGCAATGCAATCATTGTTTGCTCTTTCAACCTAATTGCAATAGATACTGAATCCGTCTTATTTCCCTTAGTGCACCATCTCTATTTCATTTTAGGTTATTGCATTTTAATGTCTTACCTATTAATTTCTGAAATCCCTTTAATGGCACTAAAATTTAAAGATTACACATGGAAAAATAATCTTTATCGCTATTTATTAATCCTAAGTGCAATTGGCTTATTAATTATATTTAGAAAAGAATCTATTTTAGCAATTATGACCTTGTTTGTGGTTTTATCCATTTTTCAAAATAAAAGCGAATATAAAGCATCATAAATCTGTCGTTCTAAAGTAACTTGAAATACTAAAAAATTACCGCAAACGTTAATTGAATCAGCAAACTAAGCGTGAAACAAATTTGTTATTAAATTGAATGATCTTTTTAAAATACATATTAGCACTCCTTTTAAGTCTAGCTTTTATAGCCAGCCCAGTTATAGCACAACAATCTACAGTATCGTATGATGTAGAATGGTTGGGATTTAATACATCCAATACATTACCTAATGGAGAGAAAGTAACCTACCCTCTGGCTAAAGATGCAAGTATTGATCGGTTTGGTTATTTAGTATTGCAGAAAGATATAGCAGGAAAAGTTTCTGGATCTGTTCGCATTGAATCGATCTCGTATTATGAAGGTGACTCTGCGTCTAAAAGTGCCTTAAAAAACTTAACTTTTGACGCTACAACCAACGTACGATATTCCTACTATCACAATAAGGGGATATTTACTCGATTGTACATTCCATTAGTGCAAAAAGGAAATGATGGTTCTTGGCGGCAAATAGTATCTTTTACGCTTGCGTATACACTAACAGAAGATACAGAAACAATACCTAAGAAAGTAAATAACCCGTACGCAA
Organism: uncultured Cytophaga sp.; assembly: GCF_937863595.1. Taxonomy (GTDB): domain Bacteria; phylum Bacteroidota; class Bacteroidia; order Cytophagales; family Cytophagaceae; genus Cytophaga. The sequence goes on along the minus strand of NZ_CALMGQ010000067.1, from coordinate 6,539 downwards.
ACTCCTACTCGAATGCACGTACAACCAATACAACAGGATCTGTTTTAGCAAGTGGTAATTGGTACAAACTAGGTGTTGAGGAAACAAATATTTACAAAATTGATGTTGCCTATTTAATAAGTTTAGGCATAAATACAAACAATTTAGACCCTTCCATGATTCAGATTTATGGAAATGGTGGAGGTATGTTGCCACAAGAGAATAGTGCAACACGGTTAGATGATTTAGTTGAAAATGCTATTTTTATGAGTGAAGATGGGAATGGCATTTTTGATAAGAATGATTATATTTTATTTTATGGAGAGTCTCCTCATACATGGGAATATAATGCAGGCAACAATACCTATAACCATGTGTACAATTTATACAGCGAACAAAATTTTTATTTTTTGACAATCAACCAACAAGTCGGCAAACGCATTGTTAGCCAATCCAATCTAGGAGCTACAGCACAAACACTAACTGATTTTGACGAACATGATTTTAGTGAAACAGACACCTATAATATTATGGATTCTGGTAGAGAGTGGTACGGACACGCTTTTACTACTTACAGTCCAAATTTTAGTGAACAATTTAATGTAACGGGTATTAAATCAGGCACGGCCATGACATTAAAAGCAGCTGTTGTGGGCAGATCATACGTTAGTGCCAATATGATTTTCAAAATCAATAACAATCCTTTCCCAGACAATATGGGATTTTCTGCGTTAAGCACTGCAGACTATGCACCCATGGGTATTGATGTAACGAAAACCTATACATTTAATTCGTCTTTATTAGGAGGCAATACAATAGTAAGTGTTGGTATGACTTTTTTAAACGGCAATCCTTCAGCTGCTGCAAATTTAAATTACTTAGAATTACTTTATACAAAATCATTACGTTTGAACGGAAATCAAACTTTTTTTAGAGCATCCAAAAGTATCTTACAACCTACTACAAGCTACCAAATAAGTAATACCACAGGAAGCGAGCAATTGTGGGATGTTAGCGATCCTCAAAATATTTCTGCGCAAAATTATACGTATGGCGCGGGAATAATAGAATTTGGAACAAACAGTTTAAACTTGAAGGAATTTGCAATCTTTAGAGGTTCTGCGTTTAACTATCCCAGTTTTGTAGAAAAAGTAAGCAATCAAAACCTACACGACATTACTTCGGCAAATATGCCCGATATGATTATTGTTGCGGCTCCAGAATTTATTTCTCAAGCACAGCAATTAGCAAATTTTAGATTTCAAAACGATGGCATACGCTGTTTTGTTTGTACCCCCAAACAAATTTTTAATGAATTTGGAAGCGGCAAAGCAGACATTACTGCCATTCGAGATTTTGCAAAGATGGTATACGATAGAGGTGCTACAGGTGCTCAACTAAAATATCTCTTATTATTTGGAACTGGCACCTACGATTATAAAAATATTCTTGGAATGGGTGGAAATTATGTTCCAACCTATGAATCGAGGGAGAGTTTAAAAGAATTGGAATCGTACAATTCAGACGATTATTTTGGTTTTATGGATGATGCAGACGGCTATTGGAAAGAAGAACACTCTAATGACAATACGATTAATCTGATGAGTATAGGTGTTGGTCGCTTACCTGTAAAAAATGCGTATCAAGCTGAAATTGTTGTAAATAAATTAATAAGTGCATCCAAACCGTCTATTCCTGTAAATGGGGATTGGGAAAATAAAATAACACTCCTTTGCGACGATGGGGATGCAAATCTTCATTTAAACAATACTGAAGCCTTATATAACATTATAAATACAACGAATAAACAAATTAATATCAACAAAATTTATTTAGATACTTACCCTCAAGAGTCAACACCAGGTGGAGAAACAGCATTATTGGCTGTAGATGCCATTAAAAGAAATACCGATGAAGGTACACTCATATGGAATTATGTTGGACATGGTGGCAATACAGGTTTAGCTCAAGAAGCCATTGTTACAATACCAACTATTAATAGTTGGACCAATATTACTAAACTTGGATTTTACATTACGGCTACTTGCAGTTTTGGCAGAAACGATAAGCCCGGGTTAATCTCTGGTGCAGAAAGAATATTACTGAGCCCTACAGGGGGATCTTTTGGGAATTTAACATCTACCCGAACCGTGTATGCAAGTACAAATGCAGAGATCAATGAAGCCTTTTATAAATACGCCTTTCTTCGCAACCCCGATGGCACTTTTTACACCTTAGGTGAAATTATAAGGCTCACAAAAAACTTTAGTATAGCTGGAGTGTACAATAGAAACTACACATTATTAGGCGATCCGAGTATGCGCATTCGTTATCCCCAACAAACGATGGTAGTTACAAGCATTAATGGAATTGCTGTGAATGCAATACCTGATACATTAAAAGCACTTAGCAAAGTCACCATTGAAGGATTGATACAAGACCAAACAGGCACAACACTCACAAATTATAGTGGTACATCCCAAATTACCATATATGACAAACCTAGTTCTATCAAAACATTAGGTAACGGTGGCTCAATCGCAACAACATTTAAATTACAAAGCAATATTATTTTTGATGGTTCGGCGAGTGTTACAAATGGCACTTTTAAAGTCACGTTTATTGTACCAAAAGATATTTCCTATCAATATGATTATGGAAAAGTAAGTTTATATTCTTCTAAGCAGAATGGCAATCAAGATGCGGGTGGTTATTTAAGCAATATTGTTGTTGGAGGCTCAAATCCAAATGCACCAGATGATAAAACACCGCCAAAAATTAAATTATATATGAACGATCCTTCTTTTGTTTCAGGTGGTATAACAAGAGAGAATCCAGTATTCTATGCAGAAGTTTCTGACGAAAATGGAATTAACGTATCTGCGGCTGGTATTGGTCACGAAATAACGCTGCAGTTAAGCACAAGTACAGAGATTATTATTTTAAATAAATATTATTCGGCTGCTAAAGATGATTATACAAAAGGCAAAGTTCAATATCCATTAAAAGACCTGGCCGCTGGTACCTATTCCTTACGATTTAAAGTTTGGGATACCTACAATAACTCAAGCGAGCAAACCTTAGAATTCACCATTCAGAATACCACAAAGATTCAATTGGGCCACGTGTTAAATTATCCAAACCCGTTTAGCACAAGTACAAACTTCCATTTTGACCATAACCGGGTGGGCGATAATTTAATGATTCAGGTTCAGGTGTTTACCGTTTCTGGGAAATTGATAAAAACCTTAGATGAGACCGTTTATAACAGCCCTTCACACATTGGAAGCATCCATTGGGATGGATTAGACGATTTTGGTGATAAAATTGGTAGAGGCGTATACGTTTATAAACTAAAAATTCGTTCACTACAGGATGGCTCCACAACCCATGTTTTTGAGAAACTGGTCTTGTTGAATTAAACTCATAAAATAATACATTATATTTGTAGCTAATAATACATTCATTTATGCAAAAATTACTCTTTTCAGGTTTAATACTAGCAACCTGTAGCATTTTTCAAGCTCAAGCTCAATCTGGTTCTTCGGGAGGAAATAAAGACTTTCAACAAACAATAACCACTGCGGTACCCTTTCTAAATATTACACCTGACGCACGCGCAGGAGGCATGGGTGATGTAGGCGCAGCGACTACTCCAGATGCCAATGCAACGTTTTGGAACCCAGGGAAACTTGCCCGTAATAAAGCGGATATTGGTGTTGCATTATCGTATAATCCTTGGTTGAGAAAGCTTGTAAACGACATGTCTTTATCTTACTTATCTGCTTACAAAAAAATTCGTAAAGAAGATGCAGTTGGGGTTAGTTTTAAATATTTCAATTTGGGTCAAGTAACTTTCACAGACCAGAGTGGAAATATTGTTCGAGATTTTCAACCAAACGAATTGTCTTTTGGTTTGACGTATTCAAGAATATTATCTAAAACTTTTTCTCTTGGTTTAGGTCTTAAATATTTCCGTTCAGATTTAGTGGGTAGTTATAATGCTGGTTCGGGTGGAATTGCAAAAGCAATCAATAGTGTATCGGCTGATATTGGAGCCTATTACACCAAAGACATGTTAGTAAGTGGCATGAATTCAAATATAGCTTTCGGATTAGTTATAAATGACATTGGACCTAAGGTTACCTATACGGATATTAATAACAAAAACTTTATCCCTACCAATTTAAGACTTGGTGGTACCTACACCATACAAACAGATCCGTTTAACAAATTCTCCGTTTCGTTCGATGCCAATAAATATATGGTGCCAAGTAAATGGGATAGTACAGGAAAAGATCCAAAAGATATGGGAATCGTTCAAGGCATGACAAGCTCCTTCACTGATTCTCAAAATGGTTTTAAAGGAGAAATGAAAGAAATCGTTTTGTGCATGGGTGCAGAATATTGGTACAATGATTTATTTGCTTTACGTGCTGGCTATCATTATGAAAACCCAACCTATGGTAACCGCCGTTATGCGAACGTTGGTGTTGGTATTCGTTACAATGCATTTGGCTTAGATATGGCGTATTTGATACCGATTCAACAATCAAATCCATTAGCAGAAACGCTACGTTTCACACTTCATTTTACATTTGAGTCTAAAAAAGCAACAGAAGATTCTGTAATCGATAATTAATGATACATACACTGGACAGGACAATTGCTCCTAACATCAATCCTATTGACCGTTTTCACTTGCCAAAAGTGGAAACGGTTTCGTTTTCTAACGGTACTTCATTACATAAATTTGCCCTAGGTAAACAACCCGTAGTACGTGTAGAATGGATTTTCAATTCTGGTAGTAGAAATGAAAATAAAAATGGCACTTCTTTTTTTACAGCTAAAATGTTGGCTGAAGGAACAACGAGCCATAACTCTATGCAGATACAAGAATATCTGGCACAGTTTGGTGCTTTTCTAGAAATTAATCCAGGAAATGAGCGCATAAATATTACGCTTTTTTGTTTGGAAAAATATGTTTCCGAGTTGGTTCCATTCATTAAGCACTTACTCACAGAAAGCACTTTTCCTGAAGAGCAGTTGGATAAAATGAAGCAAATTCAACGACAAGGAATACAGGTAAATCAAGAAAAAACTGCATACTTAGCGGGTGTTGCCTTTAGAGAATTGTTGTTTAACAACAATCACCCATATGGTAAACACTTAACGTTAGAAGCTATTGATGCGATTACACAAGCGGATTTGATTTCTTTCTTCAAATCAGAATTAGCACAAAAACAATGTGACATTATTATCACAGGTGGATTTTCTGCAGATGCTGTAACGCATCTAGAAAAATTATTCGGAACAGAAGTCACTCATTCCGTCAATGCAAAAAGTGCCTTGCCGGCTTTTAAAAAAGCAGAGAAAGAATTCATCATCAAAAAAGAGGATAGCGTGCAATCATCCATTCGATATGGCCGCATGTTATTCAATCATACGAATCAGGATTATTTTGATGTATATGTATTGAATGAAATACTAGGCGGTTATTTTGGATCTAGATTGATGCAAAACATTCGTGAAGAAAAAGGCTATACCTATGGCATACATTCAAGTGTAGTGCCGATGCAAGAAGGGGGCTATTTTGTAATTGGCACAGATGTAAAACGTGAGTTTACAAAATATACACTTGTTGAAATTGAAAAAGAATTACAACGATTAATAGACGAGCCTGTTTCTGATAATGAATTGCTCACTGTAAAAAATTATATGCTAGGTAGTTTTGTAGGAGACATTCAAACATCTTTTGCTATTGCAGATAAATACAAAACTATTTACTTTCATGGTTTGGGTTACGATTATTACGATCGTTTTTTTGCACGGATACAATCTATCACAGCACAAGACATCCAAGCCGTTGCAAAAAAATACTTAAATCCTTCAGACATGTCTTATGTTGTTGCTGGCGGCATGTAGGTGAAATCCTTAATTTCAGAACTTATTCAGAATCAGAAATCCCAGTTCAGACAAGTGCGCAATTGTCTGACATTCTATATTGTCTGAACTAGGATTTATAAGGGATTTAAAGGACACACAGGAAGTTGAATAACAATACAGTTCTATAACAGTCAAATTGATTCAAAATATTTCATACAAGCCCACTCCTGTATTTCCCATTCAATCCAAAAAATCCCAGTTCAGACAAGTGCGCAATTGTCTGACATTCTATATTGTCTGAACCAGGATTTATAAGGGATTTAAAGGATACACAGGAAGTTGAATAACAATACAGTTCTATAACAGTCAAATTGATTCAAAATATTTCATACAAGCCCACTCCTGTATTTCCCATTCAATCCAAAAAATCCCAGTTCAGACAGATGCGCAATTGTCTGACATTCTATATTGTCTGAACCAGGATTTATAAGGGATTTAAAGGATACACAGGAAGTTGAATAACAATACAGTTCTATAACAGTCAAATTGATTCAAAATATTTCATACAAGCCCACTCCTGTATTTCCCATTCAATCCAAAAAATCCCAGTTCAGACAAGTGCGCAATTGTCTGACATTCTATATTGTCTGAACTAGGATTTATAAGGGATTTAA
>NZ_CALMGQ010000066.1 GCF_937863595.1 uncultured Cytophaga sp. | reverse complement strand
ACCTGTAAAGTTAATATTTTATCAGTTACTCCCCAGCTTTTTTACCTGACCCTTTGTCATTGGTAAAAAACATAGATATCTCTATGTTTAAGAATGGAAAAATTCTTTTTAATGCTTTGTAATGAAAGGTTTTTAATTTTGGTATTATAATTTTTAAGATTCTGCAAAAAAAAGAGCTGACAGATATCAATTAAGAGCTGTCATCATCATGAATGTCATATTGCTAATTTTAGCAGTGATTACTTTGATGATGGTCGTTGAAAAACTAAAAATCAATTTAATACGATGATTGAGAAACTGAATGGGATTCAGTTTCACTCTTATTATCTTAATTTACTTTAATGAAATACAGAGAAATGCCACATAGCGATAATCGTCTTGACGAGTTTTGTTTGTATTGTGGAATAAGAGAGCCAGATACAAACGATCATGTTCCTTCAAAAATATTACTTGATAGGCCATTTCCTGACCATTTACATATGGTTCGCTCTTGTTTAGAATGTAATAATGGGTTTTCGTTGGATGAGCAGTATTTTGCTTGTCTTATTGAGTGTGTCATTTGTGGGACAAGTGATATCGAAAAACTTAATAGAAAAAGAATAAAAGACATTTTGATTAGGCAACCTAAACTCAAAGCTAGACTTGACCTTGCTAAAAATGAAAGTAATGGAAACATATTTTTTAAAATAGAAGAAAATAGGGTAAATAATGTACTTGTAAAATTGGCTAAAGGTCATACTAAATTTGAGAATAGTCAGCCAATCATAGAAGACCCAAGTAGCATTTGGATGAAACCATTACATATGCTGACAATTGAAGAGGAAAATTCTTTTTTTGCTCCATTAGAAATGGACAAGTTTCCCGAAGTAGGGAGTCGAGCTTTAATCTCTGTTACTGAAGCAAGGTTAGTGAACTCTCCATGGATAACAGTTCAACCGAATAATTACCATTATATGATGAATTTCAATTCTGGTACAACTGTAAGAATCATAATATGGGAGTATCTTGCTGTTGAAGTCAAGTGGAATAATATTATTTGAGTTATCTGCAATTATCAAAAATGAAACCAAGCGAACTTTTAAAACAAAAAATAGACGAAGAAGCTAAGATTCTTGAAAATAATTTTGGCGGAGCAAGTTATTGGGCAATACAAAATATAGTCAGAAGAATTGATTTTATTTTACCCCTATTTTGGAAACAGGATGGTTGGTCTGAACAAGAAATTGATAATTTTCGTGAATTTTATAATTATGGTTGGGCTCCTATTTTAAAGCAGTATTATACAGATATTAATCTGAATGTACACCAACCATTTCCTCTAATGACAGATGAAATGATTTCTTGGACAGATTCTAATATTCAGTTTAGTGGTAAAATAGAATTTTGCAAAAAGCTACTTTCTTATGAAAAAGCAGGACTTATTTCAATAAGTTCACCCAAAGAAAATGAGTTTACATTTTCATACACACACGAAACAACAGGAGTTGAGCAGTTCGATAAAATGAGTATAGATTTTTTTAAAAAAGAAATTGTTGAACGCTTAATAAACGAAAAGAAAAAATCTAAATCATTTGATGAAAATAAAATTAGGTATGAGTTAAGAAAAATTATTAAAAGCCCTGATGGTAAAATGATCAGCTATAACACTACTTCAGAAATTGATGAGTATTATAATCAACAGGGGCACTATCATATTCTGCGTTTACAAGGTTATGACAATTTCGATACAACTGACAGATTTGGGGGAATTGAATATTGGAAATATGTTGATATTATTGAACTAGTAACTGGTGTAGGGATTATGCATATGGAAGCATGTTTAGAACTAGTTAAAATGAATCCCAATATCAATTTACTTAATATATTATCTTATACTCATTTTAAAGACAAGACGATAAGTGCTTTTTCAAATTATCTTGGAGTAAGCGATCAAGAAATTGAACAAATTATTTCTTGTTTAACACTTTCTAAAGAAAATTTCAATTACTATTTAGAATATCCTTCAACTTCTCCTCCAATGTATTTTCAAGTATCGGAGAATATTACTATTCGTTCTATTGCCGGCTGCCTTAGTAATCCTTTTGATCTATTAAATAGAGAACTAAAAAGAAAATATCGAAGTGATTACGATAAAGCTGTAAATCGCAGAGAAGATCGATTCAGGAAAGAACTATTTGGATTCTTTCCTGATGAAAGAATCATCAAAATTCCTAGAGAAATAAATATTTCATATAATGGGATTAAAACAGACATTGATGCAGTATTATTTGATAGTAAAACAGGAACATTAGGAATATTTCAACTTAAATGGCAAGACCCATATACTCAGGATATGACTGAAAGGTATAGTAGGATGAGTAATTTATTCCCGAAAGCGAATGAGTGGGTTAAAAAGATGAAATACTGGGCAACGAATAATTCAAGTAAAACAATTTTCAATTCTCTTCAAATCAATAAACAGTTAAAAGAAAATCAAGAAATAAAAGAAATTTGTTGCTTTGTTATATCAAGAAATCAAATGAATTTTACTGGAATGGAAATTGCTGATGAAACTGTTGCGTGGAGTTCTTGGTATCAAATGATTGAGGCGCAAGTTAGAATTAAAACTGATTTCGACGATCCAATTAGAGAAATGTTTGTGAAAATTAAGTCCTTTAGCCCAGAAGCAAGAGTTAGGATTGACGAATTACCTAAAGTTGAGGATGTAGAAGTTCAAATTGGGAAAATAAAAGTGTTTTACAAGAAATAATTTAAATGATAATATAAAATCCCTTAACTGTTTACTAGCAAACGAACCTATAAATTAAATGTATTCAAGTGTTTTATGATTTTTTTGTATTTAAGAATTCAACATGATTTGAAAGCTCTTCATAATGAAAGTTAAAACTTCTAAACCATCCTTCAATAATTGGCAACTCATCATGTAAACTTGTCCATTGTCCTGTAAATTCTATCATATCAATTATTGTGTCTCTATTCAATTCTTTAACATGTGTTGGAAAATGTTTTCCAATACACATACATAAATAGACATGTAAATAATAGATAATGACAAAGTCATTATCAAAATTGGGAGCGTTAATTTTAAGCTTTTCTTTTCTTTCAAAAAGTGAAGTTTTATCATTTAGTCTCAGATTATGGGCAACAAGTGAATTTCTAAATAATCTTCTTTCTGACCATTTATTAAACCTATCAATTGCAGGTTTAGATTCTCGCTTTAATAAAATGATTTTGTCATTATATTCTGGAAATACTCCAGGTGTCAATACCTTATTAAATTCTTCCAAAATTGATTCACTGTTTAAAAATATTAATTCTGTAGTTGTTGCAATTAATGATTTTCTTAAAGACACTACATTTTCATTCTCAGAAATATTAATCATATCAAGCTCAACTAAATTGCTCTTGAGATATGCGAACTGCTTATAAAAAATTTTCAATTTTGTTGTTAGAGTTAGAATAGTCTTAAGTGAATCATGAATCTGCATGTAGTGAAATTTAATAAGATTTTATATTTATTTAATTTTATACTTGGTTTAAAGTATCAGTTTTTATGTTAAATCAATATTGTAATTCTATTCTTAACCTTTAAAGATATAACTTGATTTTCAGACATATCTATATTCTGACTATATGTCCTATAAAATTATCCATAGATTATCCCGTTCTTAATTTTAGTTATCTATTGTTATCGAATTATTCATTTCTTATAATGGTAATGCGTTGAACTTATCAATAGTTTCCCTCAAAGGGTTAAGCCATTCTCTTAACTCATCTAGATTTGCTTCACAATGTTCTATCAAACCATTTAAGATAGGTATACTAAGATATGATGGTTCACAAAACCATAATGGATAATTAGCTTGCCCAGGATAACCTCTTGAAGTACTCCAACCATTCCATCTGCTCGCAATGCACCACTTTGGTATATCGTCTGCAGAGTGAGTATAAAGGCCCCAAATAACAGAGAAATTCTCAATTCGAGTGTCATTAAAAATTAATGTGATATTGCTCCATTTACCAGGGGTTACTAAACTTGGATCCATAACAATTTAAAGATTAAAGTATGAGTGTTAGAATAATATTGATTATTTAAAAAGATTATAAGTAAGTCCAAAGAAAAACCCTAGTTGCCATTTATCATAAGTTGGTACAGAAGAAATACCTGTTGGTAAAGTATCTCGAGGATCTTTACCATTATCCGACACAGTTTGAGACAATGTTTTTACTTTACTCGTAGCTATTCCTGCCGATATGGCTAGTTGATTTTTTCTACCTCTTATATAACTACAACCTAATAGATACCTTGTTTTACTGTCCAATGGTGAAAGTGCAACACCTAAGCAAAATCCAGCTTTAGCTCTACTAGTAAACCTATAAGATATATGACCTAAAGCACCAATTGCAATATCAAATTTTAATCCGTTCTCTTGCTTTATTTGTCTGATACTATCGTTTGTTAAATAGTAATCTCTATTATATAAAGTATTGTAGAAGAATCCCGTAGAAAAACTAAAATCCCAATCATGACTTGCATAGAAAAATTGGTTACTTTTTAATATAGTGTCTTGGGAGGCATCAGTACTTAAAGGTGTATTTTTAATCATTGTAGTCGTAAGTGTGACATAATCGCTAGTGACTTTAAATGGCTTTGTTTCGACATAGTCGTTTGCATTTATAACCGTTTTTATATAAGCTATGCATTTAATAAAAACTTCCTTGTTAGCTTTCACATTTGTGTATTCTATTGAAAACTTAGTAGAATTATCTAAAAATTCTTTTGTTAATGCAATGTTAGTGGGTATTTTAGAAATTATTTGAGAAAATACTTCATATCGACTTATAAAGTTAGATGATGAAGCATTTATAGAATCTTTCAACTGCTCAATATTTTTTTCTGGATTATTATATAAATATGTAACACCATAATGTCCACATAGCTTTTCTAAGGCTTCGTGACCTTTAACTTTACAAATAGTTACATCATCCCAATTAGAATTAACATAATTTATTAAGGCCTTTGACTCTGTTAAGGTCATCGAAAGTTTTTTGTAGCTCTCATTAGCACTTTCAAAGATCGCATTAATTTGATCCTCTATGGTTGAGCCTCCTGTTAGGCCTTTCATAAACCCTCTATTCGGACTAGGAATTAATTCTTCATTTCCTGTAATACCAGGCATAATTGCTTTAAGAATATCTGGAATATCATTTGATCTATTAACAGCTTTAGGATTGATATTTATTATATGATAAGCGGTATTGATATTTGTGATTTTAAAAATATATTCTGTATGATTTTTTTTTCTATTACGAATTAACTCATCAGCGTTAGCATTAGATAAGTTTAATTTGTTATTAGTCTTATCAAAGTTAAGTATGATTGGAGTTTGAGAGTATGACTCATTTAAAAAGCTAAAAGTTACGAGTAGTAAAATGAAATTTTTCATAGATAAAAATGAGTTTGTTCTTTATGAATGTAACAGTTAATTTGGAAAGTAGAAAATAATATAACCGAATTTAAAAATATTTTTTTTTAACAAGGGGCAAGTGATTATTTTTATATTTAATATGGTATAAGCAATACTATTTTGTTCATCCATATAATATTAACGATAAGATTTAATCAATTTTATATATAGATTAAGTATTTATAAATTCGTTATTAGTTAGGGTTTTATAAAATATTGAGAATAAAATTTCCCTATATCTTTTAACATAAGACCATGATTGTCGATTAATCCTAGTAAAATTTGAATATAATCTTAAGAAATATGTTTCTGGAGATTATTGTTCTTTAAACCCGTTCAAACAAAGATCTCTTATTTTGCTCATACCAGTAATAATGCCAACTGCCGTAGTCGTCAAATGATATTTTTTCACTTACTCTATTTGGGCAATTTACTGAGAATTCTCTTTGCTGGATTTCTGGTAAATCCTTAAAATAAATATACTTTCTACCCTCAATCAAAATAGGAGGGATCCTTCGTAAAACATTTTCTTTAACGAAGTTTTCACCATCATACTTAAAAAGAGGAGATTGGTAACCACAAGCAATATGAGTTATTTCAAAATCGTTCAGGTCCGAATAGGTAAAGGAAAATAGATTCCCAAACTGATCCATTGTTATACCTTCAGCAATTTTGGGTAGGGTTAGTGTCAGTTTTTCTGAAGAATTTAATATTGGATTTAGATTACTGGTACTGTAGGATAATTTTTCAATTTCAATATCAGTACTGTTAGTATCCTTTTGCGATTTAGTTAACGCAACTTCTCTTCCATCTAGCCAGACAAAAATTGTTAAACCGTTTCTAGAAATCATAATTGGTCGTTTCAGCATATCCCAATGCTTTCTTAAAACACTTAGTCCCATCCTTGGGACAATTGGTGAAATCACAACTATATAACCTTCAGCTTTATATTCCATAATAAACCAACAATTAAAGATGAATTTTAATTCTATTTACTTCAGCTGTTTCATGCAATGAAAAACTGCTGATTCAACATCTTCTTTTCTCATTAATGGCTCCTGATTAACTAGAATACACGGGTACTCAAATAGTGCTTCTATATAATCTTTTTTCTTTATTAATGGGAAATTTTTAAAAAGATCATCTAATTCAATTTGTAGAAACCCTTCTACAAAAAATGTTTTATAAGTGTAAATGTAAAAACTAGCTAGCATATGGTTGAAAGTTTGATAATTAAAAATAAAAAATAGTATGGGTATTTACAATTTAAAGGAATAAAAATAAAACAATCAAATTGGACTCACTTACTCTATTCCTTTGCACCCTTCAATTTTTAAAAATACACTGGTTGAATTTATTTTGGTATTGGATACTAAAATTTAGGGATCTTATTATTATCTCGGTTATGTATTTTATCAATGTATTTATTCAGATCAGTTAATAGATACTCCAGATCTCGTTTCATCGCACCCTTTTTAAATGGACTTTCTCCTTCGTACGTTAGTTCGCCAAGTATAGGTTCTATAGTCTTTAATTTTTCTATACACGAATTGATTGCATTTTCAATCAATACATATTTTTGATTATCCGTTTCCATTACAAATTTTTTAATTTATACCAAAACAATAGATTCGATAATTACCAGAAGGAGTAGTTATACTAGTGGCTTGCGAACCTTTATAGATTGGCATAAAAGCATATTCCCCTGCTTCCAGCTTAGGAAGTATAATTTGGTATTTGTCGGTGCCAATCAATTTTAATTCTGGTATTACTTGGTGCGAACTCATATCTTTTGAACCAGCCATTGAAATACCAGATTTTACAAATCGTCTGTAGGTTTTATTTTTGACCACATCTGCTTTTACAATCAAAACCATTTCAAATACATCCGTTCCTGGATCTACTGTAATAATAAATTTTGGAATAGAATCATGATGAAAATGAACAGATGATTTTGGACTATCAAAAATAGTAAAATAAGAGTTAACACCTCCGTATCCCATTCCAATGGCTTTTGATTCCATTTTAGCTCCAACCTTCTCAAAATTCATTAAGGAGTCATTTTTCAAATATTGAGGTGTAAAAGTAGTCTTAGATCCAGTTGTATTGGTTGGAGTTGTTGTCTGGGTTCCTTGCGCTGCATCCAGCAAAGCATTTCCTGTTTGAGCAAAGGATAGGTTAGAATTTAAAATAATAGTTCCTAAAAGAACTTTAACGTAACTCTTAAAATTGTACATAATCTTTAAAATGAATTGTATAATGGCGGTTGATTTAAAGCCTCAATTTAAATAAAAAATCCATTAGGTTGTATGTTCGTACAACCTTTTTTAGTCGAGAAAAATTTTCATTGCCAATTATTAAAACAATGAAAATGATCGACAAAGATACATTTACGCTAAAGCTTGGTGCTCAGCTTAGAAAAATTAGGAAAGAAAAGGATATTAGTTTATCTGAACTTGGACTTAGGGGCGATTTTGATAAGCATGCACTTTCAAAGATTGAAAATGGTAAAAAGGAGATTACGGTATATTCACTACAAAAAATCTGTCATTCGTTAGAAATTACAATCGAATAGTTTTTCAAAGGATTTTAAGGTCAATAGGAGGGATTAAATCTCCGGACCTTTATCATTTCCTTTTTTAGGCTTAATTTCCTTATTTTTAGGGTTGATTTTTTCCACTATTTTAGGCTTTACATCCAGCTTATGATGTTTTTTAGCAAATTGGTAATCCCAACTTTCTTCTAGAGTTCTATTATAATTAAAGGATTTGTCAAATAGCTTCTCGCTTTCAATCATTAAATCCTTACGGCAAAATCCACCTTTAACCGGGCCTGATTTTGTATTTTGGTGGTTTGTCATCGGGCTTAATTTGTAATATTGGTTCTTGTCCCTTCTGCTGACTATGATATGTACATGTAGATTATTGCCATCTTTAATATCTTTTTTCTTTTCATCATATCGATTCCACTCCACTTTGGCATAATAAACCAAATCGCTTCCTTGAAGTCCTTTATTGAAATTTGCTGCATAGGCATTCATAAATTCACGCGTATATGTTTTAAGCTTATCTGGGTCATTTCCCAAGAATTCATTTTCCTTTTCAGACGGACTTAAAATCAACATATAAAACTTAGCATCATTTGCGCCTAGTTTTTTTTTGTTGTTATCTATCCGATTGATAACATCTATTGGGAATACAGTATTATTCTCATGGTCAAAGAAATATTCGCGGTCTCCAATACTTTTGTCCTTATTCTCCTTTTCAAGATAGTTGACTAGGGTTCTAACAGATTCTTTGTTTCCAATCTTTTTTTCACTTGCTGTAAATTTAAGGTTCATTAAAGTAGTTTTTTAGATAGCTTGTTTTGAACGGTTTCATTCAATTGTCTTAGACTTTCAGTGTTCTCTTTAATGTGTTTTGAAAAAATGGGTAATGAATTGTTATTATGCTCTACTAATTTTTTGTATTGCTCACTCATGTTTTTATGAATATCAAGTAGTTTTAAATATTGATCTGAAGGTTGGCTTGTAGTATTGACCATAGGTGATACTGGCTTATTTAATTTCTCAATTACATAATCAAGCTTTTGTAAAATGGGGTCTAGCTTTTCTTTCTCCTGAGTTTTAATAAAACCAACAAGAGAATTTCTTAATGCTTTCAATTCAGCGGCAGAGTCATTGGGTTTTATATTTTCGGGATTGATTTTATTCTTATATATATATCGAATGCATAATTGAACAATTTTTTTTTTGTCCATCTCATGAATTGTTTTTAATTCATTTAACATATCGTCAAATTCTTTTTCTATATGTAAGCTTGCCATAGTATATTGATTATATATTTATAAGTAATGATTATGAATGAGTTATTTTGAATAGTATATTCAAAATATATTCATACACTAGAATAGTGTATGAAGGGATACTGATTTTCAGTATCCTAGCCCCGCAGGGCAAGTCAGAACGGTGGCTCTGCCCCGTTCCGACTTGCTTGTCCGAAAAGGACAAATTAGTTTTTTTTAAGTGACGATCTAAGTACGTCTGAACGGTGCAATTCTTTTTGGATTACGCTTTGTGGCCGTTCAATTATTGCTATATCTTTAAAGAGTAATTCAAGAGCATCTTTAAATGCATTCTTTTGAGAGTAATCATATTCACCATTTATTCGCCTGGTATGAACGTAATTTTTTAGTCGTTCAAAATTTGACGGACTTATTAAAATAGTTTGTCTTAAATCTTTAGTAGAATCTTCGTTTTTAGGGCTTTTGGGAGGAGTAATACTAGTTACACTAGTAATATTATGTTCCTTTTCTTCGATTGTTAAATCTAAGATGTCCTTCTGTGACTCAGGTTTGATGATGGTTTTGAATGATTTGCCCATAGTATTATAGTTTAATTGAAATATTTCAACTTGTACTAAAATCATACTAAAATCGTACTAATCTGATTTTAACTTAAAAACAACTCCCAAAATCATACTAATTTGTTACTAATATCTTACTAATGATTTTGATCTAGCATTGAGTAAAGTCGAAGTAATATTTAAGTAATTAGTTAAATCGTTATTTTACTCAATAAAACATTTAGTAAAATTCAAGTAAAATCTAAGTATTCACGTTTTCGATTTGTAGTTATTTTGTAGCAAAATTGTAGTTGTTTAAAATTGAATTTGAAATTTGTAGCAGTTTTGTAGTAAAATTGTAGTAGTTCCAAATCGAAATTTATATTTGTAGCATATTTGTAGGAGTTTTGTAGTTGTAGTAACATTGGATAAATCTTAATCAATATTACTGATGTTACTAGTATTACTGATGTTACTAGTATTACTGATGTTACTAATGTTACTAATATTACTAATGTTACTAATATTACTAATGTTACTAATATTACCAATGTTACCAGTATTAACTATATTACTAGTGTTACCGAGTAATACTAATTTAAATACTGAGTTAGATTTTCTCTTCGCAGAATCTCTTCAGTTAATTTAGAATAGTCTACACAACCAATTGCATCATGGTCGTATCGGAAAATATCTTTGCCTACATGCGGAGCTTCGCTTAAAGAAATATTTTCTCGAATATTTGAATGAAGAATCAAATCTGGATACTCTTCTGAAATGGATTCCATAATATCTCGTTTCAAAATTTTTCGTTTGTCGTATCGAGTGAAGAAAATCCCCTTTAATTGTAATGAAGGATTTAATCGATTTTTGATTTTATGAATCATTTCAAAAACCTTATTCAAGCCATCGGTAGAAAATAACTGAGCTTCTAAAGGTGTGTAAACCGAATTGGACGCAACAAGTGCATTGATGGTTATTAGTCCCAGGGAAGGAGGGCAGTCTAAAATAATTACATCAAAATTATTTGAAATAGTTTTCAACTTTTCTTGAAGTATAAATTCTTTGTCAATTTCATTGGCAAGAGAACGTTCCAAACCTGATAGGGCAGGAGTACTAGCTACAATAGATATATTCTTTTCAACTTCAAATGCTTTAAATGGATATTCATTTAGAAGTGTTCCATAAATGGTATACTCAGGATCCTTGATTCCGAAGGCTGCAGTAAGATTCGCTTGCGGGTCCAAATCAATGATTAGGACTTTATAGCCAAGAATAGACATCCAGCTGCCGACATTCATAGAGCTCGTGGTTTTACCTACACCACCCTTTTGATTTAATATTGATATGATAGTTGCCATAGTTTTTTTTTAATTAAAATCCTTTTTGAAAAGACGCTGGTTGAATACCATTGTTCTTTATTACTTCTTTTTCATTCGTTATCCTGTCATATATGGTCATGAATTTCCATGAAGGATACTTTGTGTCAACATAACCTTGAAAGCGTTTCAGAGAGGTTTGTTTTCGGTATTTAACGAAGCCATTATTGCCTGTATTTACATCTCCAGTAAATACGATAACATTGAAATCTTTATAATTCATAAAATTCAACCAGCGTCTTTTTATATACTGTTTATACTGTAGAGAAAATTCTCTCAAAAGTTTGATGAAAGATGAAAATCGTATTTAAGTATTTAATATTTAATTTATTAAGTGCTCATCAAAGGCTCATCAAGTCCTCATCATTGGTAGTGAATGATGAGCGTTTTAGTCTTTTTGCTCATCTTTCTTTTTATTGATGAGTAAAAGATGAGTAAATGATGAGCCCGTAATTGTTTGAGAAATAAAATATTAAATCAATAATTCATCAACTCATCATAAATCTTGTCGAAATCCTCTTTTTTTAAAGAATAATATCTGCCGACAACATCTCTTTCATAGATAAATCCTGTTCCGTCATAATAGAATTCTTTATAGGTTAATGAATTTGATTGTTGCGTTAAGCTGAATTTTTCTTCAAGAATTTTTCGGACATCATTTCTCGAAAGCTTAATTCCTGCTCGTTCTAATAGTGCCTTTACATTAGTATTGGTAAAACATAATTTAGCAGGTTCTTTAGCTTCCATGATATCCCTGAAAATTTCTAATAACTCCATTTCTGCTCTATTCAAAAACTTTCGCTTAACCCGTTTTAAAGCATCGGTTGCTATTTGTTCAGAGCTGAACCACATTCTTGTGATGACTTTAGGCGGAACAAGTGTTCTTTGAGTTAGAAAATATAAAAACTGGGGGATCTCTTTTTCAAGTTCATTTAATAGATTTTCATTTTCACTCGTGAATGGTTCTATTTTTCGGATCCAATACCTTGTTTCTTCAGGCTCTATAATGATAAAATTGTCTTCATTGTTTGAGCACAGTATGAATTTGCCAATAAAGACTTCCTCAAACTTGTCCTTATTTTTTGCTTCTGTTTTATAAGTCTTTGCTGTACTAAGATTTTTAATCCGTTCAGAATCCTCTCTTCGGTCAAGTAAGGCTTCATCAACTCCGACAATCAACTTATCCGACCAGTCAGCATTAAAATTTGATCTGAAATCCTCGTTGGTATTTATGGTCATGTTATTTTCGAAAATTGCTTTCAAAAACATTAAAAATGTGGACTTACCTGTATTTCGCTTTTTACTTACCAAACATAAAATAGGCAACCTTCTTGTAGGTTGCAGATATAGTAGTGATATATAGTCTAGTCCTAGTTCGTATTGCTCGCCAAATATGTGACGGATAAAATCTGTAATTTTATTGCATGTGCCTTCCATTGGTTTGTTATTTATAGAGTGATATTTATTAATGAATCCAAGGTTTTCGTATTTATAGTCTATGTGGCCAGGATAAAAGCCAAAGCCATCATACTTTGGTACCTCACTCAAATAGTCTTTACCGTGGTCTTGTTTGATGGTTTCTGAATCCCATCGAACCAATAGTTTAATTTTGTCACCATACAAGTTGGGTTTGTATATTGTTTTATAATAAACTGTTCCAACCCGCATATAGCTGCATTCTTTTTTCATAGGTCACAATGATATTTTAATATCATTCCCTATCTTTGTTCTAGGAAATGATTCAGGAGTGAATTGTTTTAAAGAATTAGTAAAAGCACCGCGTCAACGGTGCTTTTTTTATTTTCTAGAGTATTTGGTGAGCTTTGGCTCTTGCTTGAAAGCTTCTTTTAATTCTTCAAGTTCATAAAAAACGGTACCTCTTGCTTTCAACTGATAGAAAGGTACTAGACCGGCATAGCGCCATTTAGTTAATGTTGTTTCCGATACACCTAAAACTTTTGAAGCCTCTTTATGCGATAGCCGTTTTGGCTCTGCAGGGATATTGGGTTCAGTAGAATTGGTTCCCGATTTAAAGAATAGACTTAATGCATTAATGAATGCATTTTGGATATCATCAGGTGATAATAAGACAAGTGTTTGTTTAGAATTGCTCATGATTTCTATGTGTTTGTTTAGCATGATGCAATTCTATAGATAATAAACATGTATTGAAGTAAGTTAATTGTTAACCTACTTATAAAACCTACTCTAAGAAAGATTTCACTGTACTTATTGATATGTAATTGTTGTCTTCCCTTATTTTATTTCTTCTTTCTTCAGTAGATAGATAAGTTAAAAAAGTAGACTTGCTAATTTTATTGCTTCGAGAATTTTGGAAAAAAAATGATAATGTATCTGACAGTTCAATATTTGTTGCATTTACATATCCTTTAGTTTTTAATTCATGCCACATAGAAGCCCAAATTGCACCTGTAACCTCAATATTAAATGATGGAATGCCCGATTCATTAATTCCAAAGTCAAATAATGAATTTATAAAGTTTGCTAAGTCACATTCTTTGATGTTAAGCCATTCATACTTTGACTTATATTGTTTAGAAATTTTAGAGAAGAATATATGAATACTTTCGAATGATTTACCTGGAGTTAAACGTTTATTTAATATTAGTTGGCTAGTGTTTGTTTCATTTTGGTTAATTACATGAATCTTTTGATCAATAAAATTTGAAAATGTCTCATGATTTTTGACAATGTGACAAGGGAAAATATAAAGTCTTCTTGTGAATGCCTTTAAAGACTGGTTTAATTTTAGCTCCTTGAATTTATTTGAAGTCTCTGTTATCGGTAATGAAATTATTGTGTTTACTATTTTATCTGTTTTTTTTACTTTACCCGATTTATATTCATCAAATGTTGGAGGGGTATTAATGTAAATCTCTGGAAAAGTTCCTGTATTTCGATCATAATGAAATGTATACATGTAAATTCTCATTTCTAATTTTTGAATTACAGTTTCATGTATTTTTGAATACGTATAAAAGTTTTCTTCAAATAGATTTAGATAGTGAGGATCAGACAGGGTTCTTATATATTTATATTTTAGGTTATTTAGATATTCATTATTAATCTTTAATAATCCAATATGCTCTATTTTTTTATTATTTAAAAAGTCGATGTCATCACTATATAAATCATTTATTATTTTTATTTCTACAGATTCATTGAAATAAAATATTCTATAATTTATTTCAAGAAATGATTTATTTAATAGAAATACCCAACTATATTGTCTGAATAAGTCTTCTCTCAATTTAATTAATTGATCAAAATCTAAATTTTGTATTGAGAATTCATACTGCTTAGCTCCACTCCAATTCCCTTTAATATATTTAGGGAATTGTTCTACAAATTGATCATGACTATATAAAGTCTCAAAATAACCAACAGTATCATATTTTATCGACTTGGTTCCAAGCTTTGTCCATTTCCACTTTTTTATTTTCGTCAGTGTATTTGATATATTTTCTGAAATGTTCATCTCGTTTATGACCAGTTATTAGTTTGACAGCAGTTTCGGACATCCCTTTTACAAGAGAAAGTGTAGTGAAAGTTTTTCTACCTACGTGTGAGGTAATTAATTCGTATTTAGGGTGTATTGTTGATGTACATGTGTTTCCTACGTGCCGTGAAATCGAAGTGGGAGTGTCTATGCCTGCAATTCTGCAGCATTCTTTTATGTATTCATTATACTTAGGTCCGGAAATAATTGGTAAGGGACCTGTGATTAAGTCATTATACTTCTCCAATATTTGGATAGCATGTTTTGTTAATGGGATGCGAATTTTTTGTCTTGTTTTAACAACATCCTTAATTAAATACCCATTAATAATATGTTCACTTTTTAAAGAAAGAATATCTGAAAGTCTCAAGCCTGTATAACAAGAAAAGCAAAAAACATCTCTTACCTTTTCTAGTCTTGCTGTATCATATTTGCAATTCAAAAGTTTGTTTAATTCTACTTCATCTAATGCAATAATATCAACTTCCTTTTCTATAGCTTTGAATTTCTTATAATTCTGATTGTTTGTATATCCTCTCTCTTCAGCCCAACTCATAAATGTTTTTAGTGTAGCAATAACTTTTACGAAATAGTTTGAAGCATATTTTTTATCATCAAACATATAAGATCTGATTCTTTCGTAGAATTCAGTATTGATGTTTTCAAATGATATTATATATTCTTTTTCTTTTTCAAATTCTCTTATTTTATTGAAGCAGGTCACAAACCCCTTAACAGTCTGAGCTGCTTTTATAGGAGGCTTAATCATTTCTACATATTCATCATATTTGTCATAGAAATAGTTGTCATATTTTGTTTTCCTATTATATGAAAGTCTTTCCAAAAGTAAATCCTCTGAAAATGTGACGTGTTTAATTCCTATTTCTTTTTTTAAGTGGATTAGTTTTTTTTCGTACTCCAAGATTACGTCATTATACTCATCAGCATAATTATCTAACTCATTTTTCGTATGATGTTTTATTCTTTGCTTTTTAGCATCCCAATTATTAATTGATGATTTAACATTGGGAATTGCCTTTCTAATTCTTTTATAATTATAGATTATTGTAAGCTGAATGGGGCAAAGTCCATGTCTATCCTCTTTTTGAATTATGATATTGAAATTGTATTTAAACATGGGGTGGCAGATATGGTGGCAAAATTTTGTATATTTGATGATAATAGATGCTAATAGAATGTAAGAATATTTACACTTTTATGTAAGTTTCTTTACATCAGTAAGTTATATACAATATTAGTCTATTATATTCTAATATAAAAATGGGGGATTCCGACTCTAGGTACAGGCTAAAAATCCCCTGAAGAGCAATCTTTAGGGGATTTTTTTTGGACTATTAATGTAAATATTGATTGTTACAGGTCTAAATGTCAATCAAGGTTACTTGTATTGTTTTTATTACGTTATAATCTAAAATCTTATATTTAAAATAAAATTTTTCACTTGCATCATTAATAGATAATAAATATAAATTAATAATGGAGTCATCCAAAGAATTAATAGATCAGTTAAATATCACTGATGAGTGCACAACCATCGAAGCTAAAAGAGGATCTGCTATTGATCGCTCCATTATGGAAACGGTTTGTGCTTTTTCCAATGAACCCGGTTTGGGCGGTGGCTATATTCTATTAGGTGTAGAACTTGAACTCCAATCGTTATTTCCTGCTTATACAGTTACTGGCATTGAATTTCCTGATAAATTACAATTAGATATTGCTACTCAATCATCGAGTATTTTTAATCAACCGGTAAGGCCAGATATTGAAGTTGAAAAAATGGCTGGAGGTAAGCTTGTAATGAAAATATTCATTCATGAATTGCCCGATGGACAAAAGCCATTATATTTTAAAAATGAAGGTTTGCCCAGAGGCGCTTTTCGTAGGATTGGCTCTAGCGATCAAAGATGTACCGATGATGATCTTTTTATTTTTTATAATAAAGAAGATACGTTTGATAGTTCTCCAGTAAAAGATACTTCTATAGAAGACGTAAGTGATGAGGCACTTTCTTTGTATCGTTCCTTAAGAGGAAAAGTAAATCCATATGCCGAAGAACTTAACTATTCAGACGAAGAGTTACTACAATCCTTAGGTTGCATTAAAAAAGATAAGCAAGAATTAATGCTTACCTATACTGGACTTTTAGTTTTTGGTAAAAGACAAGCGTTGAGAAGGTTATTACCCATGGTTCGGGTAGATTATATTCGAGTGCCTGGTAATGAATGGGTGGCTGATCCCGAAAATAGATTCACGACTATTGATATGCGTGGTCCTTTAATTGAACTTGTACAGCGCACGTTTAGTGCCATTGCCGATGATTTGCCAAAAGGGTTTCTGTTGCCAGAAGGGCAACTCCAAGCCGAAAGCATCGGTTTGCCTGCTAAGGTATTACGTGAAGCCATCGTTAATGCATTTATGCATCGAACATATAGAGAAAATCAACCCATTCAGATTATTCGTTATGGAAATAGAATTGAAATAAAAAATCCTGGCTTTTCATTAAAGCCAGAAGAACAATTAGGTGAGCCGGGCTCTAAAAACCGCAATCCATTTATCGCAGCTATTTTTCATGAAACCAATTTGGCTGAAACCAAAGGAAGTGGTATACGCACCATGCGGTTGCTGATGGAAAAAGCTGCCATGGTTCCGCCAACTTTTGAAAGCGATCATGGTGCCAATCAATTTAGTACACGATTACTTTTACACCATTTTTTAAATGAGGAAGATATCGTATGGCTGCAAGAATTTAAATCATATGATCTGAATGATCCTCAAAAACGTGCGCTGATTTTTGTGCGCGAAGCAGGGGCTATAGACAATGCTACTTACCGCCAGATTAATGGCGTAGATTTAATGAAAGCCAGTGTCGAACTTCGTGTATTGCGCGATGCTGATATTATAGAACAAAAGGGCAAAGGACGTTATACGTATTACATTACAAATAATTCCTGCAAATCATGGTTCATTTATGCTACAGATCTTGCAGGTAATCAGATAAATACTTTTAGTGCACCAGTTGACGATCTTAGTGCACCAGTTGACGATCTTAGTGCACCAGTTAATCAGGATTTAGTGCACCAGTTGCCCCTAAATTTGCAAGAAATAGTTAAAAATCTCCCTGTACGTATTATAGATGCAACTGTTTTACAAGATGTTGTTTTGCAATTATGCACGTATAAAGAATTTAAATCTGCTGAACTAGCTGGTATATTAGGACGTAGTGAAAAATACTTGCTGCGTAATTTTATTACTCCGTTGCGCGAAGCTGGTATGTTGGAATACACGTTCCCAGATATGGCTAATCACCCGCAGCAGGCGTATAGAACAGTTGCTTAATAAAAGTAATGATTTCATAGTTGACAATCTAAAAATCCCCTGAAGGTAAAATTTAGGGGATTTTTGTTTTTGGGGCAAATCATTCTACAATCGTTGATTATAGTTTTGTGTTTTGGGGAATTTGTTTTTTACAGTTTGCTTATTTGGGCGTGCCCCTACGGGTCGGGCTATCCGCTCCAATCTTTTGCGAAAAGCAAAAAGGATTTCCGCTGCTATCCCTCACGCATGTGGTTTATCAGACATCCGTGTAAAGGAATACGATTTAAAAATCCGTTGAATTTATTAATTGACTAAAATTGAGAAATAGAGTAAATGGAATGACGCTATTTTGTGTATTTGTAAACGAACACGGTATCTTCGCCACTGCTTCATACAAACTTACACCTGCCTGTAAGACTTAAACTTCCTGTTGTATTACCTGTTGCTCGTCTATCGGAAGACACGGCCTTGATCTCTTTGATTGGTATAACATTTTATGCAAGCGGTAAGTTGATGACTGGTGTGAATGCGATGAGAGTGGCGTGGGTGGGCTGATTTA
Source organism: uncultured Cytophaga sp. (assembly GCF_937863595.1). GTDB lineage: Bacteria > Bacteroidota > Bacteroidia > Cytophagales > Cytophagaceae > Cytophaga. The sequence continues at coordinate 40,535 of NZ_CALMGQ010000066.1, read as the reverse complement.
TAGGATTTAGGAAATTAGTAGCAGTTGTTCAAACATGTGTGATTGAGGAAGCCTATTTTAATTTGAATGTTTTAGCGCTTTGACTCAATGTTTTTGGAAGTGCCTTAATAAACGTTTCAGAACCATCTAATTTTACTTCATATAACGCATCGTGTTTTACTACAATGCTTGGTAAGTCAAATTTTGAGGCATCTTCTTTTGCTTTCAAGGATGCCATAAGGGCTGTGCGAGCTATAGATCCTATCGTAGAAGATTTATTTGCTATTAAAAAAATACCATAGGTTGTACTAATTAAACCTTCCTTAATTAATGATTCGAATAGTTGATCCTCTTTTTCCATATATCGATCTGTATTTTTTGTTGATTGAATCAAAAGCAGATTCCGTCAAAGCCTAATTCTGTAACCTTACAATTAAAATCTATCGTGGATTCTAATTAGTAATTGGATACGTATTTGTTAATACGATGTTCGAATAGATTTATTTCTTGTTTTCCATCACAAGGAAATTTTCTTCTTGGTGCAATTAATTGTTTAAATGAAATTTACTGATTCAATTGAGTGCATCCCCTTTGCTCCCTTCCATATTAATAGGTAAATTACGAACTGTTACACAATCCCTATGGCTAAAAAAGCACTTGATAACAAACCAAAAGCAGACATTGATTTTGAAAAAGAATTGTGGAATGTCGCCAATGAACTGCGTGGTGCTGTTGCTGAAAATCAATACAAAGACTATGTATTGTCGCTGATTTTTTTGAAACACATGAGCGAACGCTATGAGCTTCGCAGAGATGAATTGTTGAGTCAGACCAATGAGCCTGCATCTCCCTACTATACAAAAAACAAAAAAGAAATTGCGGCGATCGTTAACGATCCCGACGAATATATTGCGAAAAACACCTACATCATTCCGGAAGAGGCGACCTGGCAATACCTTCAGGACAATGCCGAGCAGGATGATATAAAAGTAAAAGTAGATGATGCGTTTGAACTGTTGGAAACAACTGTTGCGCAATATCGACCTGAGTTGAAAGGTGTATTACCGCGTATCTTTGTAAAGAGTCAGCTTACACCGCGCCAATTGGGCGGACTCATCAATTTATTTTCGAACGATAAATTTTCTGAAAAGAAAAATCCGGAGAGCGATGTCTTAGGACGCATCTATGAATTTTATATCGGTCGTTTTGCGCAGGCAGAAGGGGCGGGTGCCGGACAATTTTTTACACCCGGTTGCATTGTACGTCTCATGGTAGATATGCTGGAACCATTAAAAGGACAAATCGCCGATTTGGCCTGTGGTAGCGGCGGTATGTTTGTACAATCATTGAAATTTATTCAAGCACATGGTGGTAGTAAAAAAGATATTTCCATTTACGGACAAGAGCGTTATGATGGTACATTGCGTTTGGCCAAAATGAACCTTGCCTTGCGTGATCTTAATTTTCAATTGGAGTTAGGAGATTCCTTGTTGCAAGATAAATTGCCCGAATTAAAAGCGGATTATATTATTATGAATCCTCCCTTTAATGTAAGTCAGTGGCACCCCGAAGATTTACCCGAACACGATCCACGTTTATTTAAAATTAATAATTCTACAGATGCTTCTGTTACCGATGGCAATGCCAATTATATGTGGTTTCAAACGGTATGGAGTCATTTAAGTAATACCGGTACGGCTGCTATTGTTATGGCAAACGGTGCTATGACTTCCAATAACAAAGGCGAACGTAATGTGCGTGAACACATGCTGCATGAAGGCATGATTGATTGCATTGTGCGCTTGCCCGACAAACTTTTTATCACAACGGGCATACCTGCTTGTATTTTCTTTTTAAGCAAAAATCGTAAAGGAACCAAACAACACCGCGAGCGTAAGAAAGAAGTTTTATTTATCGATGCCAGTAAAATGGGCGAGATGGTGAGTCGTAAGTTGCGTGTATTGACCGATGCTGAAATGGAACGTATTTCAGATGTGTATCACCAATGGCGCAATGTAAAAGGAACGTATGCCGATGTGAAAGCGTTCTGCAAATCGGTTTCGTTGGATGAAGTAATCAAACAAGATTTCAAACTTACGCCGGGTATTTTTGTTGGTAGTGAAGATGCGGCTATTGATGATGTTTCGTTTGAGGACAGAATGCAGGTCTTAAAAGCAACGCTCAAAGAACAGTTTGCTAAAAGCAACGAATTGCAGAAACGCATCGAGAAGAACCTCCAAAAACTATAAAATAAGGATTAAAACGCGCCATTTATTTCTTATTTTACTAAATGTGTTAAAATAGAGTCAATTAATTGATCTTATTTTGTATATTTATAGTGAAATAAGTAAAATTATGCTGCAAAATGTTTCTAAATCGCAGGTGCTTGAACGTCTGCGCTTTGAAAATTCTTGGTGGGTAAATGGACATATTGAAGAAGACTATCTTCAGATGTCGCGACGCTTGTATTTTGAGTTGTTCAAACCACTGGCTATGGATACTGACGTGCGCCGTGCCTTGGTATTGATGGGCCCACGCCGTGTAGGTAAAACGGTGATGCTTTTTCATTTGGTAGAAGAGCTGATATTGAAGGGTGTTAATCCGCAGAAAATTATTTTTATTACCATTGAAAATCCCATCTACATCAATCGTGGTTTGGAACAATTGTTTGAATATGCCAAAGAAGCTGTTGGCTCAGACGATGCCAATGGCTGGTATGTTTTGTATGATGAAATTCAATATTGCAAAGATTGGGAAGTACATCTGAAAACATTGGTAGATACACATCGCCAATGCAAGTTTATTGCTTCGGGTTCTGCAGCGGCTGCCTTGAAATACAAAAGTCAGGAGAGTGGTGCCGGGCGCTTTACCGATTTTCTATTGCCTCCGCTTACCTTTCATGAATACATTTCGCTGAAAGGATTGGATGCCATTATTAAACCCATAGATATAAACTGGCAGGGAAATAGTGCCACCTTTTATACCTCTACGCATATTGATCAGCTGAATAAACATTTTATTGATTACATAAATTTTGGCGGCTACCCCGAAGTTATTTTCTCTGAAAAGATACAGGCTAACCCTGGGCGCTTTATCCGTCAGGATATTGTAGACAAAGTATTGCTGCGCGATTTGCCCAGCTTGTATGGCATCAGTGATGTGCAAGAATTGAATGCCTTATTTACCTATATTGCTTACAATACAGCCAACGAATTTAGCTACGAAGCCTTAAGTACCAGCAGTGGTGTACCTAAAAATACGTTGAAGAAATACATTGATTATTTAGAGGCGGCTTTTTTAATTAAGCAGGTACGGCGTATTGACCAGAGTGGGAAACGTTTTCAGCGCGACAATTATTTTAAGTTGTACTTAACAAACCCATCGTTGCGCAGTGCACTGTTTGCACCGCTTACCGCAACGGATGATTTGATTGGTGCCATGGTAGAGACTGCAATCTTTGACCAATGGATGCACCGCGAACAGTTTACGCCTTGGTATGCACGCTGGAGCAAAGGCGAAGTAGATATGGTGGGCTTAGATGATAAAACATTAAAACCACAATGGGCCTTGGAAATAAAATGGAGCAACCGCTATGTTGAAAATCCGAAGGAGTTAAAAAGTCTCATTCCGTTTTGTTTGGAAAATGACTTGGACGCTGCTTTTGTAACCACCATTGACAAAGAAAGCAAGCAGGTATATAAAGGTGTTCACTTGCAATTTATGCCCGCTGCTGCTTATGCGTATACAGTAGGGAAGAATACGCTGGAAAGTAAGATGAAGAAGTGAGAATGATATATAGTTCTATTATTTTATTAGATTTAAAAAATAAAAAAAGACCTGAATTTTGTTCAGGTCTTAAATTTCTTAGGGGCTGGGAAAATAACTTAATCTTCAAATTGTAAAGATTAGAGGATAAAATCCAGAGCCCCTTTCTGTACTTTAAATGTTTTTGATAATACAATATAACACATAATATGTATAATATAAAAATAAAATACGCAGTTACTGACATTCAGTTACTTTTTATTGAAAAAAGCATAGAATTATTGTATAAAAATACAATTGATACATTTAGGTTGAGACTAAATAATCCCAAAACTGTTATAAAAGAGCTTATGGAAATATGCAGTTTAATGGAAAGAAAGGAACTGACCAATAATGAATATGCAATTTCTTTATCAAAAGAAGTAGTGCGTCTTTTAATACAAGAAAATGAATTGAATTTTCAAAAAGTGAATAAAAAATATTATTTGAACTTATTAAATACACCCAAAGAATATGTTAAAATATTACAAGCAAGTCGAATTGTTTTAAGTGAAAACGACAATTATTTAAAAGTGCTTTTTGAAAAAATAGACAATTTAATTAATCAATATCCTGATTGTGTGATTGAAGATTCAGTAATTTATAATTTTATGGATCTTATTCAATATTTATTTATTGAATTGTTAAATCTTGGTTATTCAAAACAATATTTACATAAATTTACAACTTCAATTTTTTATTTTGGGGAAGAAAATTTTTTAGCTCGATATGAAATTTTGGAAAAACTTGCTCAACGAGAAGAGGAAGATTTTGAATTGATCTTTTGTGTTGAAAATAATAAGGGATTTAATATATCTGATTTAACAATTGTTAACCCAAATATTTCTATTATAAATGCAGGGGATAGAAAACGAATTCGAAATATTTCAAATTCAAAAGTTGCTGATTATTTAGATAAACGCGCAAGCATCGGTGCTGGAGCTTTGTTTAGTATAAAACAAAAAGCTTTAGATTATTACAAGGCTGTCAATATTTCAATAGACATTCTTTCATCTGATTTTGACGTGTATCATTTAGGTCATAGTGATGCAGAGTTTAAGTTGCAAAAGGAAGTTGTTGTAATTGGTTCAAAAAATCCTCAAAAAGCAACTATTATACCATGTGATTATCAAATCGATGGTTATTACAGAAGTAGTAAAAAGGTTTTTGATATGTTTATTCAACGATTAAATAAGCTTACAGAATTAAAGGTTAGTGAAGAAAGCAAAAGGAAAATTAAATCTGCAATTCGGTATTTACGTTTAGGGACAGAATCTCCTCAATTAGAGAATAAATTATTGAATTATTGGATAGGTATAGAATATATTTTTACTAATCATATCGATGGAAGTTCAACACTAATAAGAATAAAAGATATATTTCCTAAATGCCATTCAATAATCTATTTTAAAAGGAATATGTTTCAATTTCATAAAGAATTGGACATGTTAAATGAGAAAGAATATATTGTAGAATATAATAAAAATTTAGAATATCTTTCCAAGCAGGATACCTATCAATTAATTATTGGGAAAACTGATTCTGTATTGATGCGATACAGAGCAAAATATTATTTACAGTTTTTACAACATCCAGAAAAAATTAATACTATTTTAAATACTCATCAAGAAAATTTAAAGCAAAATATTATTCGTTTATATCGAATACGAAACGAAATTGTTCACAATGCTGCAATTAAATCTGGCATCGCAGTTCATGCATCACATTTAAGGTATTACTTAACATTTATTTTAAATTCTATATTAGAATATTTTGTCAATAATCCAGTAGATGTGGATTACGATGATAAACTTACTATTGAAGATTTTTTTATTTCTCAAGATATTATGTTGGGATCTATAGATATAAAAGGGAAAATTAAAATTGATAAACTGTTGAATGTTGCTAACCCTTTAGAATTGCTTAATTAAATGGAACAGTATAAACTAAAAGAGATTACCATTAAAATTGGAAGTGGGTCAACACCTAGAGGTGGTGATAGTGCGTATATAAATGAAGGCATATCTTTAATTAGAAGCCAAAATGTTCATGATTTTATTTTTTCAATTTCTGGTTTAGCTTTTATAAATGAAGCTCAAGCTTTAGAATTGAAAAATGTTACATTGGAAAAGGATGATATATTAGTGAATATTACAGGCGATTCAGTTGCAAGAGTTTGTAAAGTTCCAGACAATATTTTGCCAGCAAGAGTTAATCAACATGTAGCAATTTTGAGATGTAATGTTGAAAAGCTGAATTCCGAATTTTTAAAGTATTATTTGCTTCAACCACAAGTTAAAAATGAGTTGTTAAGCCTTTCATCGTCTGGAGCGACTAGAAAGGCTTTGACTAAATCGATGCTTGAAGAATTGAATATCACCCTCCCGCCACTTAACGAACAAGAAGCCATAGCAGAAATACTATCTTCTCTTGACGACAAAATAGAACTCAACCTGCAAACCAATAAGACACTTGAAGAAATGGCCAATGCTTTGTATAAGCATTGGTTTGTAGATGGTAGCCAATTGCAGTCTACTTTGTCAGATTATATTGAACTAAATCCTAAGTTAGTTTTAAAGCAAGGAATTGGAGCTCCCTTTGTTGAAATGAAAAGTGTTGAAACAAATTTGTTATCAGTATCCAATGTTGACTTTGAAGAATTTTCTTCCGGCTCAAAATTTCAAAATGGGGATACCTTATTCGCACGTATTACTCCATGTCTTGAAAATGGTAAAACTGCTTTTGTTGATTTTCTTAAAGATGATGAAATTGGTTTTGGTTCGACGGAGTTTTTAGTAATGAGAGCTAAAAGAGGTATATCTAAATATATGATTTATTGCTTATCGAGAGATATGAATTTTAGGCAATTTGCTATTTCCACAATGGTAGGAACTTCAGGAAGACAACGGGTTCAAAATGAGCCATTCTTAAAATATGATTTACCTGAAATAAATATTGAAACACATAATAATTTTAACGAGCAAGTTGATCCATGGTTTAAAAATATTAGAGCTAATACAATAGAGAATCAGATTTTAAAACAAACGCGCGACTACCTCTTGCCTAAATTAATCAGTGGAGAAATACGCGTAAACGAAGCACGTAAAGCGGTTAAAGAATTGATATGAATGCAATGAAAGAATATCACATTGAACAGGCCGCTATTGAATGGCTGCAGCAATTGGGTTACGGCTACAAACACGGCAGTGCTTATAGTCGTGATGTGCGCACGGTTGTGTTAGAAGATGTACTGCAAGGGTTCATAGCTTCAAGGTATCCGCAGCTTCCTGCTGATATTGTAAAAGAAGCCGCCAAAGAATTTACCAATAACGCTGGTACCGATGTTGATTACCGCAACCGCGACTTTCATTTAAAACTTACCAAGGGCATAGACATCAGCTGGAAGGATAAAACAGGCAAAGAATGTGCTTTACATATTTATCCCATCGATTTTGAAAATCCTGAAAAAAATACCTTTACCTGTGTCAATCAAATAGAGATTGTAGGCCGCAACCGTCGCATTCCAGATTTGCTTATTTACATCAATGGCATCCCGTTGGTGTTGTTTGAATTTAAAAACTGGTTTGATCACAGCACCACCGAAAACGAAGCGTTTAATCAGATACAACATTACAAACAAGACATACCCGTTTTATTCGAATACAATGCACTCACCATTATTAGTGATGGCAAGACGGCACAACACGGTATGTATCCTGCCAGCATGGAGTGGTTTGCTCCCTGGAAATCCATCAACGGCAGAGACATTGTGGATGCAAACGATTTTCAGTTACATACCTTGTTGCATGGTTTGTTTACCAAAGAACGCTTACTGAATTACATCAAATATTTTATTTTCTTTGAAGACCATAATGGCAGCTTAATTAAAAAAGGTGCGAAGTACCACCAATACTTCGGTGTAAATTTTGCTGTTGAAAAAACCAAACAAGCCATCAAACCCATAGGCGACGGCCGTATTGGTGTGATCTGGCATACACAAGGTTCAGGCAAAAGTATTTCAATGGCCATTTATACCGGCATGCTGCGCCAATTGACCGCCTTGAAAAATCCAACCATTGTTATACAGGTAGACCGCAACGATCTCGATTGGCAGCTGTACGAAAACTTTGTATTGTGTAAAGACATAGTTGGCGATGTAAAACATGCAGAGTCTACCGATGAATTAAGACAATTGTTAGATACCAATGCCGGTGGAGTTATTTTTACCACCATTGAAAAATTCAGAATTCGAAAAGACAAGGAAGAAACGGAACACCCTGTGTTGTCTGCCCGAGATAATATTATTGTTATAGCCGATGAGGCCCACCGCACCCAATACGGCTTGCTAGATGGTTATGCCGCAAACTTACGCACCGCCTTGCCCAATGCGTCGTTCATTGGTTTTACAGGTACACCCGTAGACAATAAAGATGCCGATACCGAACAATTGTTTGGCGAGGTCATTCACACCTACGACATCAAACAAGCGGTAGAAGATGGCGCAACCGTGCCGATCTATTACGAGCCACGCTTAGCAAAATTGCATCTTGCCAATGCAAACATAGATGCAGACATGGAAGCCATTGCCGAAGGAAGCGAAGAAAATGCTTCCTTAAAGTGGGCCGCCATAGAAGATGCTGCTGGCTCAGATGATCGTGTAGAGAAGATTGCTGCGGATATCTTAAAACATTTTATAAGACGTACCGAAACGCTGGATGGTAAAGCCATGGTAGTGTGTATGAGCAGGAGAAACTGCGTGAAGATGTACGATGCACTTAAGAAGCTTGAAGGTTGTCCGGAAATAGCCGTTATTGTAACCGCCAACATATCCAAAGACCCTGCAAGTTGGAAAGAACACGTTCGAACTAAAGAACAGTTTGAAGCTATTAAGAAACGCTTTAGAGACGCCGATGATCCCTTGAAGATTGTGATTGTGCGTGATATGTGGCTCACCGGATTTGATGCACCCATCATTAATACCATGTATGTAGACAAGGTAATGACAGGGCACAATTTAATGCAAGCCATTGCACGAGCCAATAGAGTATTTGCCGATAAGCAATCGGGTGTCATTGTGGATTACATTGGTATTGGCGATCAATTGAAATCTGCTACAAAAAAATATACGCAAGGCGGCGGCAAGGGCGAAGCCAAAATTGATATGGAGCAGGCATTGGAAATGTTCTTCAATCAATTAGAAGCGTGCAAAATCTATTTGCCCGATACGATTGATTACAGCAGCTGGAGAGGTTTGTCGGATGGAAATAAATGTTTGTTGATTAATACAGGATTAAATGCTGTTTTAAAAACCGACGAGTTTGCAGAAGGCTTCATGAAAGATGAAAAGAAGCTAACCGGTTTATTGAGTATTGTTAAAAGCAGCGAAGAGATTGTACCTTATGTATTGGATATATTATACATTCAACACGTATCTGCAGCGGTTCGCAAAGCCAAGTCGATAACCGGAGGTAAAAAAGACAATCAATCACGAGTGCGCGAATTGATTTCGCAAAGCATAGAATCGGAAGCATTGATTGATGTATTTGCGATGGCTGGAATTGAAAAACCGGATGTGTCGATTTTGAATGAAGAATTTTTACTGGGTGCCAAAAAGAACAAATCAAATTTGTCGTTGCAGATTGAATTATTGCGGAATATTCTAAAAGGTGAAATTGCACTGCGTTTGCATAAGAATATTAAAAAGTATACTTCCTTAAAAGAAGAAATAGAAAAAGTAATTGATAAATACCACAAGAACGCAATTGATTCGTACACGACCATATTGGAATTGATTAAACGCGGTCAGGATTTGCAAGAAGAAAAACGCCGCCAGCAGGAGTTGGGTATTACCGATGAAGAGCTCGCCTTTTATGATATTATTCATGCTAAAAAAGAAATCATTCAGCAGGCCGGTCCAATACAAGATGTGGTGCATGCTGTATGCAAAGCGGTAAAAGATAATTTAGAAATAGACTGGACTAAAAAAGAAGACGCTAAAGCGGCAATACGTTTGGCGGTTAAGAGAGAATTACGCGGGAAAGTGAGTCTGGAAGAATTGACTCAGATTTTAGCCGAGATTATGGATCAGGCAGAAGGGCAGTTTAAGGATTGGCCGATTGTGGGGTAGTAGTTGAATTTTAAAAGAGGCTATGAAAAATGTGTTCGTGGTTTTTCTAATGTTGGTTGCTGTATTTATGGGTGGCTGTGTTCTGTTAAATGTCCAAGGATCTATAATTCTATGCGTACATTTCTTGCTTATATTTAGTTTGTATAGATGTAGTGAATATTTGAAAGATCAATTGAAAAGAATATATTTTGACATTCCTCCAGATGCTTCGCCTGCATGTATTGTATTTGGAAAAGACTTGAAAAATGTCATCATTACTCTTATACTTGGTGCTTCAGGTATTGGTGTTTACTCACTATCTATTGCATTTTTTAAAATTAATATTTCTTATGTGGAACAATTGCGTAATTCAATTATGGAAAATTATTCATTTGTAATGGTTATTATTTTGACATTTAGTATTGCATATTATTTATTTTTGACTTTTTCTGTTTTTGCAATTTGGATTAAATCATTTTGTATTCGTTTATCTCTTATCTACGCACCAGCCACACCGAGCAATAAAAAAATAATTGAGGCGTTGGATGCAAAAATGAAAAAGTATACAATTTCTGGTTTTGATTACAAACGATAAAACCCCATGATCCTCCAATACGCATCCGACCTTCATTTAGAATTCTCTCAGAATAGAGATTATATAAAAGTCCATCCGATACAGCCGAAAGGAGAGGTATTATTTTAACATCTATGAGTCCACTTATTTTAAAAATGCCAGAACGGATTTCTGAAGATTTTGGAGATTCCATTCGCAAGCTTGCTGTTCTTGTTGAACGTATACATTCGACAGGTGGAAATGAAATTATGTTCGATTTTTCGAATTGCAAATTTTCTAGTCCCCTTTTCTTAGGCGGTATTGCAGCGATTGCATTTAATTTGCGCCATAATGGAAATACCGTAGATTTTAATTTGAATTGTATAGACTATAGTTTCAAAAAGTATCTGGAAACTATATTTTTTCCTGCGGGTTTTTGTCCGCAAGAATCAGAGCTTCATTCATTGCATTCAACCTTTGAGAAATATTATACGTGTACTTATATTCCGCTTGTTGCTTTTCCAACAGCTAAAAGTAGTGTTGAAGATACCATTAGAGAAAAAACATTGTCGGCTGTTAATGTTATTTTAAAAAATCAATTAGGTTTGACAGGCTCTTTTAGAGATGCAGTTTATTATATGATTGATGAGTTGAGTAATAATGCATCTGATCACTCTGCTGTAAGTCGAGGGTTTTTATTTGCCCAATATTATAAATCGAAAAATTTTATGGATTTATGCATATCGGATGGAGGCAAAGGCGTGCTTGATTCCTATATCAGATGTGGCAAATATCCAGAAATTACCAGCCATTCAGAAGCCATTAAAGCTGCCATACAAGGTAAATCTACAAAAGACATACCCGAATCGCGTGGGTATGGCTTGTCAACCTCCAGAAGCATATTAATTGATGCATTAAAAGGTAAATTTATGTTGTGGTCTGGTGCTGCACTGGCTAGCCATACGGTTGAGCAAAATGATGTTGTTGCATTAAAGAATGAATTGTTCTTTCCAGGAAGTCTTGTAGCGCTTCGAATACCTACAAACGACCGAAAAAACTTTGATTTTCATGCATATACGCAAGGGTAAAGAAACTAATTCTAGGTATCTTTCGTTATTAATCTGACGAATCTTATATTTGTTATACGAACCACATTACAATTACCATTATGAAAGCAGTATTAGAAATTCATATTGCCTCAGAAATTGATTCCATTATTAATACGCGCGAGGCTGCCCTTAACATTAAAACTCAAATTCAACAAACTGCATGTACGCAGGTTGAATTGAATTTTGACGGTGTTGAATTTGTGTCTAGATCTTTTGCAGACCAACTGCATAAAGAAAAAGTGGAATTGGCGAATCAAGGAATCTTGGTTGTATTGGTAAATGCATCAACTTCGGTAATGGATATGTTTAGAACGGTTGCAAAAACACAAGATGCAACTGATCGTGAAAGACACGATATTCCAGTATATAAAATTACAACGATGGATGCCTTTTCAGAATATTTATATTCGATATAAAACGTTGAAAATATAGTTTAGAAACGCTTCATCGAAAGGTGAGGCATTTTTGTTTTTACAGGAAAAGTTTTTTTCAGCGTCTATTTCTATCAACTAATTATATATACATTCGTTTGTGTTTTCTGCCAAGAATAAACTACAAACACCTACCATATTCCCGAAGTCAGGAAAATGGTTTTAACAATACGATACCATGACCCTCCAATACGCATCCGACCTACATCTGGAATTTTCTCAAAACAGAGATTTTATGAAAGCCAATCCAATACAGCCGAAAGCAGAGGTGTTGGTATTGGCGGGAGATGTGGTGCCGTTTAATGTGATGCACAAACATGCAGATTTTTTTAAGTACGTGTCTGATCATTTCGAAGCCGTGTATTGGGTGCCAGGCAATCACGAATATTACAATTCGGATTTAATGCACTATGCGGGAAGCTTGCTGAGAGAAATCAGTACCAATGTTTTTCTCGTGAATAATACGAGTGTACAAGTAAAAGATGTACACTTGATATTCTCTACCATGTGGACTAAAATAAGCGATGCGTGTGCTTGGGATATAGAACGTGGCATGAGCGATTTTCATTGTATCACCAAGGATGGGAAACGCTTTTCTGCAGCTATGTACAATCAGTTACACGAAGAAAGTTTGGCATTTCTAAGACAGGAGTTGAAGTCTACAGCAGCAACTAAAAAGCTCGTTGTTACACATCATGTACCCACCTATATGCATTATCCTGCGGAATACAAAGGTAGTGTTTTAAGCGAAGCCTTTGCGATAGAATTATTTGATCTGATAGAAGCTAATGGTCCGGATGCATGGATCTATGGGCATCACCATGGTGCTACCCCAGATTTTGAAATTGGTAAAACGAATATGCTGACCAATCAGTTGGGTTATGTGAAGTATGGGGAGCATGGTTTATTTAATCCTGAAAGTGTATTTAATATTTGAAAATCAGTATAATAAACCTATATTTATACAATAAACCTTATAGGTTTATTGTAGCTTAAAGTAGTTTATTTGATAGAGATAATGCAAATTAAGGCATATATAGAGGAAATATTAGGTGTAGACATGAATCTGCAACCTGTGCCTAAAGGTGATATGGGGTCTATTCCTATGTTTATTGGGGCTGCATATCGACTTCATTATGGTATGGTGTTTCATCAGAATCTTGTATTGGTTGAACCCATGCATATAGAAGATTTCAGCATCGCACAGATTGAAAAGCATTTTGACGTGTTGGCTGAAGCATTCTTTCACAAAAAAATAGTATTGGTTATTCAAGAGGTATCTTCTTTGAATCGGAAACGGTTGATTGAAAAAAGGATCAATTTTATTATTCCGGGCAAACAACTTTTTTTACCCGATATGCTGATGGATCTGCGGGAGACTGGAATTACTAGGAAAATAAAAAAAGAAAGCTCTAAACTTTTACCTTCGGCACAGTTTATTCTGATTCATCATATACTTCATAAAAACTTGGAGATCGAACAATATTCCTTTAAAGAATTGGGTGAAAAACTTGGATATACAGCTATGGGTATTACCAAAGCAATTGACAATCTAAAACAATTGGAAGTGGTTGAAGTTGTAGGTGTGAAAGAAAAGTATATCCGTTTTAAGTTGGATCGGCTGGAGTTGTGGCGTGATTTAGAACATCGTGAAAGTTGGGTAAGTCCTGTATTAAAAAAGGTTTATGTAGATGAAAGACCTTTGAACATGGTTATGTTACACAGCAATACCTCTGCCTTGTCTGAATATACAGACATGAACCCAAGCAGACAACAATTTTATGCGGTTGATAAAAGCATCTTTTATGCCTTTCAAAAAAACAATGCATTGGTAAATGCGAATGCATACGAAGGCGAATATTGTTTGGAAGTATGGAAGTATAATCCTGTAACACTTGTAGGGGAGCTGCCAAACGATGGTTCGGTAGTTGATCCGCTTTCCTTATATCTAAGTTTAAAAGATACGCATGACGAACGTATTGAAATGGCCATGGAACAAATTATAGAAAAAATTTCATGGTAACTGGATTAAATACATTTAGTGAATATTTTAAAGAATACCAGAATTGTTATTTAATCATTGGTGGCACTGCTTGTGATATTATTCTGGAAGATGCTGGATTTAGTCCACGTGTAACAAAAGACATTGACGTCATTTTGATCGTAGAAGTAATTGAACCAGCTTTTGTACAACGTTTTTGGGAATTTATAAAAGATGGTGGATATGAAATAATGCAAGAGGAATCAGAAAAAAGAAACTGCTATCGTTTTTCACGTCCTCGAACAGAAGCATTTCCAAAGATGGTTGAACTTTTCAGTCGAACACCAGATGCTATTCCGCGGAAGGAAGGCATGTATTTAACGCCAATTCCTACAGAAGAAGGATTGTCAAGTTTGTCTGCTATTTTATTGAATGAGGCGTATTATGATTTTACTAAAATACATAGTGCGTTTAAAAACAATATACATTTTGCAAAACCACATGCCATTATTTGTCTGAAAGCCTATGCGTATTTGAGCAACCAAAGCAGACAGGATGCAGGACAAGCAGTAAGAACTGATGATATCTTAAAACACAAATACGATGTGTTTAGAATGGTACTAATGTTGCGTCCGGATGATGTATTTGAATTACCTCAAAAAATACAAGCCGACTTACAACAATTTGCAGATGTTATAAAAGATGTTTTACCTGATCCTGCCATCTTTAAAGCAAACGGATTTGGTACGGTAAATGTCCAAGCTGTATTTGAGCAATTGCTAAAATCGTTTAACCTGAAAGCGTGATGAAGGAGGAAAGGAAAGTGAAGCGGTTAATAATCCAAGATTGCTAGATCTCTAAGACTGTGGAATCATGGACAATAATGTCTGTTGCGTTCAGGTCGCCGGCGCAAGAATTTTCAAAATCCTTTAATCCTTAAATCCTGGTTCAGACAATTAGCAAATGATTGTTGGTGCTCCGCGCAAGTTTGGATCATTTAATACGGATTTGTTCCGGCGGTAACACCAACAATAGTAGCTGATTCACACTTTAAAATAATCATCAATCCCTACCACCAAGTTCTGTTAATACTTATCTTTGCATACACAGGACCTTCACAATCGCATACACAACATGGATATAGAATCGCTCCCATCCAGAAATAGAGTCAATAAAATGATTACAGAAAATACCCTTCTTACTGAAGAGGAGTTTAATGATCTGTATGAGCAGCTTTATGCGAGAAGGGATTTTTGGAATATCGGAATCACGATTTTTGATAAGCTGATTGATATCGTTTATGATGACGACGAGGAGCGGGAGCATTGGAGAACACTTTTTGCTGAAACATTTGAAGAGGATCTTTCCATAAAAGATGGTGTCATCTTAGAAATTGGAGGCTTAAAAAGAGACGTGCGCAAATCCTTACGCACACTGATTACTGAAATGAGAAGTGAAAATGTCTGAACCGTTGATTGACCTGATTCAATTGATTTACTGTGGTTATTCTCTTTGATTGATTATGTTTTTTTTGAGCATGAATTGTTAGTACTTGAATATATGATGTTTTGATAACCGTTCCTTAGCACTATCAGTTTTTAATCAGAATAATCAGCTTAATCAATGGTTCAGACAATGAGATGCATACGATAACATACTTACCTGACCAAATGTTACCGTACATATCTTTTCAATGCTACTAATGTATCAAACCATACTACTCTTTATTATTCTCCTTATTTTCTTTTTTTGTATGAAGTTTAAGCGAACCTCTTTCTTCTTCTTCTGGCATATCATCCCCAATTAAATAACCAAAAGGTTCGAGCGCTTCTACGCGGTCGAATATAACTTTAAGGATTGCAATTAAAGGTATGGATAAGAACATGCCTGCAACGCCCCAAAGTGTGCCGCCAATCAATACAACAATGATTGAAATGAATGCATTTACTTTAACTTTTGATGCTACAATTTTTGGTACTAAGAAATTGTTGTCGACAAACTGTATAAGAATATATGCAATCAAAACATAAAGCGCCGATATTGGATCATCTGTCATGAGGCCCATAATCATGGGTAATGCAATAGCTATGATGCCACCGATGTAGGGGATTAAATTAAGAATGGCGCCGATTACTCCTAGTAAGATTGCGTATTTAATACCAATGATCATTAAGGCAGCACTATTCATAGCCGCTACAATAACCATTTCAATCATCAAACCGATTAGATAGTTCTGTATAAGTCCTTTTGTTTCGTTTAATACATCAGCTACAACTTTATGTTTTTCACTTGAAAATAGTTTTCCTATAAATTGCAATAACAACGGTTTATAAAAGAGAAAGAGGAAAATATAAACGGGCAATAAAAATAATCCTACAAAGAATCCCGAAACAGTTCCAAGCGTTGCACCTACGACGCCGCTTGCGCCTTGCATTCCCTTAGATTTTTGTTCATTGATCCAACTGGTTAATTTGGGTGTTGTAATATTAAATGTTTGGGAGAACCACGATAAGCCCTCTTTTGCAAGTTCATTCACTTTTTGCTTTAGTTCTGGAAGCATGTCTGCGAACTTCGAAGCCTGAGAGCCAATAAAGTATAGAATACCCGCAGCAACCAACATCATTAAAATGATAGAGAGGACAATGGCTACAATTTTATTAACTTTTTTTCTTTGTAGAAAATTAACGATGGGGTTTAGTAGTATCGCTAACAGACATGCAAAAGCCAATGGAACTAATATTTCTTGACCAATAAATAAGATGTAAAAAAACACAACTATTCCGATAAGGATAACGGAAAGCTTGTGATACAAAGGTAATTTTTCAGTCATGGTTCTTGTTATTGATTATCTGTTTAATAAACGTTGAGGCACTATTTTATTAATTAAATACAAATATCCAATTTAATAGATCTTTTATTATTATATCATCATGTATTTCTGTTGTATAAATCCCATCGAAAAACCATTTCTAGTACATTAAACGTGTCATCGTTTGCAGAATGGAATCGATGACAGATAAATTTATTCTTTCAAAGGCTAGTATACATACGTGTGAGCCATCGTTTCGCTAAAGATAGGAGTCAGAAAAGACATAGAACAATAAAATGCACATTCAATTGTATAATGCTACTTATTTTGTTAATTTAATAGTATTACACAAATGTTATGAAGAAACCCGTTCAACCAAAATTATTTATGCTTCTGCTGGGATGCAAGCCTGAAGGCCGCAATGTCGAACAACACGATGTGTTTTTCGGTATTGGCACTTCATTGAAAGGTCTTGTGCCTGCAATAAAAGCATTTTGGCCAGAAGGTAAAAAGGGGATTCACATCGATGCATGGCGTGAAGTTACGCGGGTGCAGAACTATGTCATTCGGCCACGGTTAAAAACAGATGTTTTAGAAAAGCAGGGTGCATTAAAATTATTTTTTATAAACTTGGGAGGATATCGCAGAGGGGAGTTTGAAGAACTCCATTATAAAATACTTGTTGTTGCAAAAGATTCTGCAGGTGCAGTACGTTTGGCAAAGAAAGAAAAATTTTATAAGCAAACGGGCTTTAAAGAAGCACCTTCACACATTGATGAAAAATATGGGATTGATGTAGATGACATCTATAATGTAAAAGAAATTTTGCCAGAAGTTTTTTCTGCGAAGTACGTACTTGAAATTATTAAAGAAGAAAGCGAAGAAGATATCATCGAATTGGGATATCTTCCTGTATCGAAAATTAAATAAGTTATTGTTTTCTGAAAGATGAAATTCAATCTGATGTTCCTTGAGGACTATAGATTACATATGCTCTTCACTTTTGTATGTATGCTTTGTAAAATAAAAGAATCCGAGAATCTATTTTTTTTATTTGTGTTTCATTCTGAATACTATTTTTTCAACTCATTTAATTTTCATTAAACGGAATCGCCCACTTAATTCTTCGGAAGTAAAATGTGAAATACGGCTCCTCCATTTTTACCTGTACTCGCAGAGATATGTCCACTGTGGTTTTGAATGATTTTTCTACAAATAGATAAGCCAATGCCTGTGCCTTCGTAATCTGCTTTACTGTGTAGTCGTTGAAATATTTTAAAGATGCGGTCAATATCATCTTCTTTAAAACCGATGCCATTATCACTAAATTCAATTAAATGGTATTCTTTTTTTGTATTCAGTTGGGGATGTTTTTCAAAAATATCTTTTTGGGCAGCAGTACATGTAATTTGAATAATAGGTTTCACATCCGCTCGCGCATACTTTAGGGCATTCGACATTAAGTTGCTAAAAAGTTGCATCATTTGTGCAGGTATTGCATGAATGATGGGTAGGTTTTGTATGATAATTTTTGCGTCTTTAGAATCAATTATCAACTCGTAATCGGATCCTACATGCTGTACCGTTTGTGCCAAATCTACGTGAACAAAATCAGCAGTACTTTGTGTTACTTCTGAAAAGGCCAATACATCCCGAATCAACTTGGTCATGCGTTCAGTAGAGGTATTGATTTTATCAAAATATTTCTTAGCCTTATCATTCATTTCTGGAATATTTTGTTCCAGCATTTGCGTAAATAAGCTAATTTTTCTTATTGGTTCTTGTAAATCATGCGAAGCGATGTGGGCAAATTGTTCCAGTTCGTTATTGGATCTTATAAGGCTGTGATTTAATTCAGCAAGTTCTTTCGTTCGTTCAATTACTGCTTGCTCAATCTCTTTTCGTGTTTCTACTTGATGTGTTACTTCAATGCTGAGTATAATAACTTTTGTAACCTTGTTTTCTGAATTAAGTACAGGGAGATATTCGAACGTGGTAAAAACTTTTTCTTTTACACCTCCTCGAATTAAATGCAATTCATTTTCTTCGCTGGCAAATTTTTTACCCGTTGCAAAAACCTCATTCATTTTTTCTTGGAATTGAGCTGCAATTTCAGGTAGTACTTCCCAATACAAGGCATCTGTAAATTGTGCACGTGTTTTACCTGAAATTAATATAAACCGATCGTTTACCTCTTCTACTCGAGCAGGATTTCCGCTTACAACACAGATACCAATAGGTGCGGAGGTAATAAGTTCCCGAAGTTCTTTTTCTTTTACTTCAATGTCTTGTCTGGCTGTAACTAGTTTGGTGATTTCTGTGGCTGTAACAATGGTGCCATAAATTTCTCCAGATATACTTCTAAGCGCTTTACATGTGTAAGTATAATATCCAACATATTCTTTTCCGAATCGGAGGAATAAAAGTTTTTCTTCTGGCTGTATATAGGTTTCTCCTGTTCGGAATGTTGTTTGCATTCTTTCTAAAATAGGAGTGTTTCTTAACTCGGGTAATACTTCATCAAATGTTTTTCCTAAAATGGAATTGTCTCTACCAATGAGTTCCAACATATTTTCATTGGCAATTTTTATATGCATCTCTTTGCCGATATAAACAATTTTTGCAACAGGTGAATGGTTGATAACAGATCGTGAAAAAAATTCACTTTCTTCTAATTTATCGTGTGCTATTTTTTGTTCGATAACGTCCAATGCCAACTGCTTTTTTAAGTGAGCGTCTTCTGTTACATCTTGCAACGTGCCACTTAACTGATAGGCTCTTCCATTTTCATTAAATAGAGCTTTACCTTTAGCATGAACAATTAGTTCTTTTTTAGTTAATGGGTTAATTATTGAGTACTCAATGTCATACTTTCCGCCAGAAGCTGGTTGAAGTGCATTGGAAATTGCATTTTCAACAGCATGTCTATCTTTATCTGCGATGGCATCTGTAGCTGCTTTAAGGCTAATTTTTTCATCATCTTCTAAGCCAAACCAATCCTTTAATCGATTGTTGCCTGTAAATGTGTTGGTAATGGGGTTTAGATTCCAAATTCCTAATTGGGTTGCTTCTATTGTAAAGTCAAGCTGACTTTTATTATCATGTAATTCCTGTAATGCAAGTACTTGGGATGTTACATCTGTAGCCATATTTAAGATGCCATATACTTCACCATTTGAATTGCGAATAGCAACATAACTATAATCAAAATAAGAGGTGGTAAGTACGCCATCAATTATGATGTGCGCAGGAGAGGCCTTTGCTTCAAAGGTTTTTCCTGTGTTGTACACTTCTTTTAATAAGTTGGAAAAAGGCTGATCTTCTAATTCTGGCAATGCTTTTTTTAACGGTTTTCCAATAACTTCTGGGCCTTTAGCCCAAATTTTTATCATAGATGTATTTGCAATCTCAATGATCATATCCTTGCCTGTAAAAAAACAAATCGCAATTGTTGCTACTTCTATAATCGAACGTAGTTTTAATTCGTCTTCCTTGGTTTGTCTAAAAGAATGGATTTTATCTGTCGTATCGAAAATAACTGTTTGCACGCCACCTATGGTCCAATCGTCGTTACAAATGGGCGCGTAAAAAATATCTACATACCGTTCTTCTATCAAACCATTTGTTTCAATTTTCATTAGCAAGTCTCGTTGCTGCTCTTTACCGCCCGCCATAATTGAAGCAAATACCGGATCTAGGATTTTCCATATCTGTGGTCTGCTTTTTACTGAACTACCTAAGGCAGCGGGATGTCTTCCTTTATCAAAAGTAGATATAGCAGCATCATTGTATAGTTGAATGTAATCGGTACCCCAGCTAATATGTGTTGGCACACTGGTATGTAGCATTGCATGTACAGCAAACTTGAGCGCTGTAGGCCAAGATGAAGGAATTCCTATTGGGGTTGAATACCAATCAAAATTGCGTATCAATTCTCCAGTTTCTCCGCCTCCTTGCAAGAAGGTGTCGCTGTGTTTTGTACCTAATGATTCCAAATTGTATTTTTTTAAACGTGAAACGTGTTTAATATAATTTTTTGCCCTAATATGTTTGAACGGGGACTTTATTTCACGTATAGTTTGGAGTAGTTATATATATAGAATTGCCTTTTTAAGAATAAGGATGAAGTATAAAGTCCTTTTTACCCTTCTTAAAAATTACTAATCCAAATTAAACTATACTAAAATTATGCTATTCCAAAGATAAATATTTGCTGTATATTTTAATAGTTTAATTGTTATGGTAAAATTACATTTTACAGAATGCGTTTTTAATTTATATAAATACATGTGTGGTGTATTTGATTTTTTATCATACTCTAAACAACAACAGCCACCAAAATATCAGCAGCTGTTGTAATTGAAAATAAACAAAATTGTTAAAGCATTACTTTCTTTTAATCATTTCTGTAGTGCTTACATGTTCTCCAAAAGAATTGTAAATCACCTTTTTATTGGGAGAATTTATTTCATAACTCACAAATCCTTTTGCATCTGTTCTTTTATATATTATTTGGGCAGGATTCGCTTTGCTTTCTGGTATAGAATCACGAATCATTTCTGGAAGTTCAGCAGAAGTTACTTTCCACTTATTTTCTAGTAATAAACCTGTATTGTCGTATGTAGTCCACAACGTTGAGGTTCCTTCTTTAAACGTTGCTATGTATGTGCCATTTGTACGCGACCAATTGACCAATTTAGCATTGGGGTGTGCTTTGTTAAAAGAACTTGTTATTTCTTTAGGTACAGTTGGGTTTTTAAGCGTATCGTGCTGTGCAAAAGATTGGCCTACCAAAACAATTGTAAGAAATAATATGAATACGTTTTTCATAAGCTTTTAATTTATAACTCAAAGTTCTATTATTTTCATTTTATTGTATTACATGTTTTTCGATGAATGTTACAAAAAAACCAAAGATGAATGAGCGTAACTATCAATTTCTATGTATAATATCCATTTACATCTGGTTTGTGTAGAATAGTTGGTTTTAAAGGCTAATATCCTTTGAAAAAATGGTTTAATTGTGTAACTTATATGACATCAGATATGAGCTATTTAGTTTTAAAATTTAATACCTATTTAAATCTATAAATGGATGGTTTTGGCTTCTGGGTTATATTTAATGTATTGTAAAATAGTGTATTATGTTATTATGTGAAATGTGTAACAAAATAAATTTTTCATGTAAATACTGGTGGATTATAAAACCATAACTTGCATGCATCAATCAAAGACAATTGTTATGTTGAACAAAAATAAATAAGTACGAATATGGAAGTTAATAATAGCATTGGTACTGAAATGAAAACGCTTTCTGCTTTAACAACCTTGTTAGAGAAAGAAGGATTTAATACAACATTTCAAGTTGATGAAAGTGGATTAAAATCATTTGCATCGGATAGAGTTTATTCACCAAATGAAGTTTGTGTTTCTAGCTTTTATCGTTTTGAAGGCGAATCAAACCCAGAAGACAATTCAATTTTATATGCAATAGAAGCTATAAGTGGGGAAAAAGGATTGCTGATAGATGCATATGGATCACAAGGAGATATTAATATTAGCAACTTTATTGTTGAGGTAGAAAATATTCAAAAGAAAGTACATACTGATAAATAATTTTTAATTAACCTTTTAATTATACTGCTATGAAAAGAATTACAAAAAAACTAAAAGAACTTACAGGTGCCATTCAAAAGCCCGTTACTCAAAAAGAAAAAGAGGTTGTAATACATACTGCTTCTGATATGGGTATTGGATTAAGAGTTGTAC
The DNA here is from genome assembly GCF_937863595.1 of uncultured Cytophaga sp. Lineage (GTDB taxonomy): Bacteria > Bacteroidota > Bacteroidia > Cytophagales > Cytophagaceae > Cytophaga. The sequence goes on along the minus strand of NZ_CALMGQ010000066.1, from coordinate 17,994 downwards.
GTTTTAAAGCGGCTCAAATGTAACATTGATAAAATCTTTCAACCAGCTAAAAGCTGTCAAAAACACATTGGTTTTTGACAGCTTTTTTATTTGATCCAAATTGTTAGTCTATGAACTTAATATCTATGAGCAAAGAAAATTGATACGTACAATTAGAATGTTGGAATGATTTGTTCCAAGTTTTGATTTTAATGTCACATACCTTGTTTATATGCTTCTTTAAGACAATTAATTATCAATCGCTTGTTTTTTTTGATCATGCGAATGTATTTATTTGAGACGAAAATAGTCTTTATGATCTCAAATAAATACATTGAAGAAACGAACCGTGAAGTATGAAGAAGTCTATTGAAGAGAAATTTGTTTTGAGTGCGAATGATGCGAATGATTTTTTAAATAAATACAAAGAATATGCTACCGCTAAATCTTATAAACCACAAGATATGGGGATGAATATTCTTTCTCGTGTGCTCGATAATATACCCGGAACAGTTATGGTTATTGATTTATCGAAGAATACCTATGTGTATGTAAATGGTCCCGAAATTTTGGGCTTTGATAAAATTGAATTTTTAGAGGGTGGTTTAGCGCGAGCACTATTAGCTTTCCCTGCAGCACATGGGTATGTTATGACACAACAAATTTTCCCTCGTATGTTTCAGTATTTTGAAGAATATTGTACAAAAGTAGATTATAAAGACATACACGTTACCTACCAAACCCAGCTAACCCACAAAGATGGAAGTACGCATTGGTATGAACATTCTATCAAAGTTATTTCTACAGATGAATTACAAAGACCTCGTTTGATACTCAAGAATTTAAATAATATTCAACAACATAAGAAGGATGATACGATCGATTTTGTTGTGTCCTATACCAATAATGAAAACCTTACCACAATTCTTTATGAAGATCGGTATTTGCCTGAAATTACAGATACCGTGTTATCCGCTAGAGAGTGCCAGGTTTTAAGTTTGATTAGCATGGGTATGACAAGTGCACAAATTGCAGATAGACTTTGTATCAGTCAACATACTGTAAATACCCACCGTAAAAATATTTTGAAAAAAACCTTCTGTAAGGGGACAGCAGATCTTACTATTTTTGCTATGAAACAAAAAAAGTGATTCAAATAATTTTATTGACGATTGGTTATTTTTCATTTGTTTATTCTAATTACCGTTCACGGATGTTTTAGATAGCTACATATTCGTTTTTTTTAACAATCTTTGAATAGATAAATGGGTTAAGGACATATATGTATAAGCATTTAAATATTGATAAAATAACAGATGTTATTCAAACATTAAGTTTACGCATTGAAGATCGATTTCCTCAAGCAGACCTGCTGCAGGTGTGTTTGGAGTTAAAAGAATTAGCGATAAAAAGTAAAGGCGCAAATTTGAAATTAGCAAAACCTTATATACTTATTCGAATTGCTTTAATACTTTTAATTATCATCGCTTCAACCTCTATTGTGTATACCTTATTGATGCTGAAGTTTGACGAATCATTGTTTCGGGTAGGGAATTTTATCACAGTAAGTGAAGCATTTTTAAATGAAACCATTACCATTGGTTTCGCATTTTATTTTTTATATAAGTATGAAGATATCCTGAAACAAAAGAAAATTTTAATAGCCTTGCAAGAATTACGAACCATTGCGCACATTATAGACTTGCACCAACTTACCAAAGACCCCACGCATATTTTAGCAGAAAAAACAAAAAATTCTCCCAAACGAGAATTTACGAAAGCAGAAGTAAATAGATATTTAATTTATTGCAGCGAAATGTTGTCGCTTACCTCTAAGGTTGCCGCAACGTATGCATTCAATAATAAAGACGAAATGATTTTGAATACCATTCACGATATAGAAGTTCTTTGTTCTACTTTATCGAGTAAAATGGTTCAAAAGATTGATATGAATAAGGTATTGAAATAAAGAATATATTTCGGAAAATGAATGCTGATAAATGAACACAAGTTCATTTATCAGCATTCTACATTTTTTTCTGGTGTAATGAGCTATTACAATTAATAGGATGCATAAGTGATTCATTTAATGAGATTCATACATTTCACATTAACTTTCATATTATTTTTTACATGACAGTTAATGTTTAATAATGTGCTAATGGAACTTTATTGCCTTATTCAGCCTTATTAGTTTTGATAGAAGGCTTTATGAAAAAAATAAAATTAGGGATATTAGATCAATCGGTTGTTCATACGGGCTCAACTGCTAAAGAGGCTATTGATGAGACCATTTCGACAGCAATTCTTGCAGATGCATTAGGATATTCTCGCTTTTGGGTTTCAGAACATCATAACTCTACTTTTATTGCTGGTTCTGCACCTGAGATTTTAATGGTAAAATTAGCTTCAGAAACAAAGTCCATTCGCATTGGTTCTGGAGGTATTATGTTGCCCAATCACAGCGCATTGAAAGTTGCAGAAAATTTCAGAATGTTGGAGACACTTTTTCCTGGCCGTATTGATTTAGGGATGGGTAGAGCACCAGGAACTGATCGTTTAACATCTTCCTTATTAAATCCTTCTAATGATTTTGCAGAAGAAAGTTATCTGCGACAATTGGATCATCTTCAAAACTTCTTTTCAGATACCGCATATACCCGAGATAACAGAAGAATTCTAGCCGTACCACAATCGAATAGTGTTCCCGATCAATGGATATTAAGTTCTAGTGGTGGTAGCAGTTTGATCGCTGCTAAATTTGGATTGGGCTTAGTTGTAGCAAAATTTATAAATGGTTTTGTCACACGCGAAGTGATTGATACCTATAAAGAAAACTTCAAACCTTCTGAATATTTCCCATCTCCCAAAGCAATGCTTTCTATTTTTGTATTGTGTGCAGATACTGAAGGGAAGGCGAGAGAAATGCGGAAGTTTATGGATTATGTATTCATGCAATTTGAAAAAGGGAACTTTCAAGATTTTGCTACTTTTGAGCAGATTCAAAAATATGTTTTTACGCAGGAAGAACTGCAACGCATCAAATACAATAGCGGCCGCATCATTTCTGGCACCAAAGAACATGTAAAAAAACAATTAATCGATCTTGCCGATGCATTTGATGTGGATGAAATAATTATTTCTACAATGGCAGGTAATGTTGAGGATCGGAGACGTTCTTTTGAATTAATTGCAGAAGCATTTGAATTGTAGTCTATTTGTTTTAAAAGCAGCATTTTCGATGGATTCATCCGAATACGTTTTGTTTGATTTTTCTATCAACGTGTTGTTTTATCTTGTTGCATAAGGCTTGTTATTTATGGGATTCATGAGAATAACTGCTCATTATACTTTTAATTATTAAAAATATAATGAGCAGTGAACAAATTGCATTCTTGCTTGTTATATTTTTTCATTTAATGCCGATTTTATAAAAAGTAAAAGCTTTTTTATTCGTATTAAAAATGGTAACTTATCTATTATTCATAAAACACACAGTACCACAATGAACAAGTTTACAGTAATTGCTAGTGCAATCGCATTATCACTAGCTACGCTTACATCTCAAGCGCAAACATTAAAAACTCCTGCACCAAGTACTTCCCAATCTATTAAACAAGCATTTGGCTTAGGTGATATCACAATAGATTATTCTCGTCCTTCTGCTAAAGGAAGAGCGATATTTGGCGATGTTGTTCCTTTCGGTAAAATGTGGAGAACGGGTGCAAATGCAGCAACTAAAATTACCTTTTCAGACGATGTACAAGTTGAAGGTAAAGCAGTAAAAGCAGGTAGCTATGCTATCTACACAATCCCAAATAAAGATTCATGGGAAGTTATTTTGTACAGCGATTTAACAATGGGTGGTAACACATCTAATTTTAAAGCTGAAAACGAAGTGATTCGTGTAATGGTAAAACCAATGATGTTATCTAATGCAGTTGAAACATTCACTATTGATGTAGCGGATGTTACTGCAACAACTGCAACATTAGAATTCATTTGGGAAAAAACTTCTGTGCCTGTAAAAATTACGACAGAAATTGATTCTAAAGTTATGAAAACGATCGAATCAACTATGGCTGTAGATTCTCGTCCATATTTTCAAGCTGCAACATATTATTATGAAAATGGTAAAGATTTAAATCAAGCATTGGTTTGGATCAACAAAGCGGTTGAACAAAATCCAAAAGCATTTTGGGTTGTAATGATGAAAGCACGTATTGAATTAAAATTAAACGATTCAAAAGCTGCTATTGCAAGTGGAGAAAAAACAGTAGCTATGGCTACAGAAGCAAAAAATGATGACTATGTAAAAATGGCCAATCAATTAATTGCTGACGCAAAGGCAATGCCGAACACAGATACAAAAACAAAGACGAAGTCTAAGAAATAATTTATTCGAGCTTCGAAGAATTCATTTTAATCGTTATTAAAACAAAAAGGCGTTCATTGAACGCCTTTTTGTTTTAATAACGATTAAGTTATTTTAATAAAATACAATTTATATAATTGTATTTTATTGATTTCAGAGACTGTGAAATGATACGCTAGAATTGTTTTGTTTCGAGGGTCATAACTTCAAACGTAAAACTTCACTGACCACTGTACACTTTTTCACTGACCACTTTTTAAAAAACTATTTCTTTGTAAATTTAACTACCTCATTTTTAACCGGAGTAGTTGTTTGTAAATACACATAAATCGCTGCTAAATCTTCACGTTTCATTGTTGCATACATCATCCAAGGCATAATGGTATTGAAATCTGCTGTACTTACTTTTGCTGGAACATAAGTACTGTCTGCATACATTTTGAAACGGTTTATAAACGCTTCTTCACTCCAATCACCAATACCTGTTTCTTTGTCTGATGTAATATTAGAAGAATGAAGCATGCCACCCGTCATTGGGAATTCAAAACCACCTGCATAGTCCATACCTGGAATTGCTTTTCCTTTTTCTTGTTTGGTATGGCAGTCACCACAAGAAGCAGCATTCAGTAAATATTTACCATAGGCAACTTTATCTGTAGTATTCGGTATAGGTTGAGGGTTTGCTTTTGCCGGAATGGTATTGATAATGAAATTCATTGGGAAATCTGATTCAGATTTAGGGATCTCATTTTTTATAGAAGGTAGGGTTCTTAAATAGGCAATGATTGCATAGATATCTTGTGTGTCCATTTTACCATAGCTTGGGTGTGGCATAACAGGAAGCAATGCAGAACCATCTTTGCTTACTCCAGAAGTTATAGCACGATACAATTCACCGTCTGTCCAATTGCCCACTCCCGCAGGCGTAATGTTTTTTGCGTAATACGTACCTGGAAACCCAAAATTACGATCGAATATTTCGCCTCCTTTTCCCCAAGTTGTTGAATCTGCCGGACCAGTAAACTTTGTCCAATCTCGCGTTGAGTGGCAATCCATGCAGGCTGAAACAGAATTGGCAAGATAACGACCTCGTTCAACTAAGACAGGAGTAGAAACAATTGTAATTTCTGGCGCAGGGCCAACATTTGGTAAGACTGTTTTGATATAAGTTAATGCCCCTGCAATAATTAATATAAGTATTACTGACACGTATAGTGTGATTCGGATGAATTTTTTCATGGTTTTAATTTTGTTAAAAATATGGGTTACGGAACTATTTGAAATATAAAAAGTATAAAATGCTTTTATATGCTCTAGTTTTAATTCTTGTTACACTTTCAAATCTATTGATTTTTAGTTGAAAATAAATCAATGCTCTTTTTTTAATATTATTGATAATGAACTAGTTAAATTCTATTTTTATTCCCACTTAACACAATTTCACCCCGCGTAATTTTATAGAAAAGTCGACTTAACATTAACATAACATTGGGATAACATACCAGTTAAATCATAACAATACATTTGTTATTACATAATCATCAACTAATACAAAATGTTAAAGAACTTATTACTTAGCCTTTCGTTATTAATTTTATTGCAAATTAGTGTTAAGGCACAAATTGTTAAGACACCAAACAAAATACACCCATACTCGATTCACTTATCTGAAGATGGTTCGCGCTATATTAAATTTGGAATCAATGCCCAATTATGGGGACGTTATTCAAATTTGAATCCTGGAAGTAAAGTAGGAAGCAATACCACACAAAATAATTTTGATGTTGTTATACGAAGATTAAGAATACAAGCAATGGGGATGCTTACCGAAAAAGTATATTTCCACATTCAATTGGGACAAAACAATATTAATTTCACACAAAATTCAGGTCCTTCAAACGCACCCTTTTCTATTTTAGATGTATTGGGAGAATATCATTTTAATAAGAAGTTTCAAGTTGGTGGTGGACTTTGCGGTTACGGTGCTGGTACTACACGTTATTCTGCGCAGAGTTCTACAACACAACTAACTTTAGATGCTCCCATTTACCAGCAAAATAATGTTTCTTCTACTTTTGGGAATAGAAATTTAAGTGTGTATGCAAAAGGTATGATCGGTAAGTTTAATTATCGTGCTGTTGTTACAAATCCCTATAAGCAAAATACAAGTAGTATAAATACAACATCTAGTATATCTACCTTAACGCCCAAACCACAAGTTTTGGGAATGCTTACTTATCACTTTTTAGATAAAGAATCTATTGAACAACCGTATAATAGAGGTACGTATTTGGGTACAAAAAAAGTCTTTAATATTGCAGCTGGTTTTATGTATGGTGCAAATGCCATGTGGCATATATCAGAGAATGTTGCAAAAGATACCATCAAGCAAGATATGACGGTGTTTGGCTTAGATGTTTTTTACGATGCGCCTTTAAGTGATAAAGGGAATGCGTTAACACTTTATGCTGCATATAATTATTGCAACTATGGTAAAAATTATACGCGTATGATTGCTACACCAAATCCTGCATCTGTTGGTTCTGGTACTGGTTTTATAGGAATTGGTACGGGGAATATTTTTTATGCCCAAGCAGGATATTTATTTAACAAAAAAGTAACGGAGGATGGAAAAGATAAAGGTAGAACACAAGTATTTGTCGCTTCTGAAGTGGCCGTGCTTGATGGATTGAAGTCGCCCATGTCAATGTTTGAAGCAGGATTTAATTATTACATAACAGGTACATTTGGTCCTAAGATTTCTCTTTCTTATCAAAATCGTAGTGTGTATGAAGCAACATTACAAGCAGGAGAAACAAAATTAAATTCAAGTGCACGTAAAGGAATGCTTGTATTGCAATATCAAATTTCGTTTTAAAAAATGGGTCTCTTTTAAAGGATAACTTAGATTTCAATCTTATACGAATAGCTTTTTATATTCAGTCTTGAAGGCTTGCCTTCGCTTTAAGCGAAGGCAAGCCTTCATTCGTTCTTATCGTACCTTACTAAACGTATTCTGAATGTATTGCATCATCAGTGAAATAAGCATTACCAACATGCAACCAATTGCATTCAACCACAAGTATGCCATAAGATCGTTCCACCAAATGGCAATGATGAAAATCTCTGTAACAATTGCAGCATAAAACACAGCGGAACCTTTCACTTGTTTTAGATAAAAGGCTACTAAAAATATTCCTAAGATATTTCCATAAAATAAAGATCCGAGTTTATTAACTGCTTCAATTAAGTTTCCTAGCTGTCCTGCATATAAGGCTACTACAACGCAAAATACACCCCAAGCAGCCGTTGCCCAGCGAGATGCATTTAAATACGTTTGTGGATTTGCGGTTTTATTCACAAAGCGTTTATAGAAATCTACAATACTTGTAGAAGCCAATGAATTGATACCACTTGCAGTTGAGCCCATGGATGCTAATAAAATAATAGCGATTAAGAGACCTACCAATCCTACAGGTAAGTAAGTTGTAACAAAAGTTAAAAATACATAATTGGTATCGTTGGTATCTGCGAGCGAATCATTCTGAGTCATTAAATCGGTCGCTTCTTTCTTTAATTTCTTTTCAGCAATTACAGTCTTGTGAAGCTCTTGCTGTGCCTGATCTATGTATGCTGTTGCTTCATGATTCTTAATTGCTTGTACCAATGTTTGGGCTTGATTTTTTTTAACTTCGTACAAATTTTTATGCGCTGCTTCGAGTGTATGATATTCTTGTGCATGAATACTTGTTTCTATCCGTGCAACTTCTGTTTTATTAAAAAATAGGGGAGGTGTATTGAATTGATAAAATACGAAAACCAATATCCCAATCAGTAATATTGAAAACTGCATGGGGATTTTAATTAAGCTATTCATCACCAAGCCCAATCTACTTTCTTTAATGGACTTGCCCGTCAGGTATCTGCCAACTTGCGATTGATCGGTTCCTAAATACGATAATTGTAAAAAGAAGCCTCCAATCAAACCAGACCAAACGTTGTACGGATCGTTAATATTGAAACTTAAATTGATTGCATTGAGTTTGTCCATTTTGCCTGCTAAATGTAAGGTCTCTACCAAACCCATTTCTTCGGGAAGTAAATGCACAACCATAAATGCCGCTATAAATAAGCCTGAAAAAATAATAGCCATTTGAAACATTTGCGTATAAGCTACCGCTTTTGTTCCGCCATATACAATATAACTAATTACGAGTCCGCCTGTAAAGAGCGTTGTATAGGTGATGTGTATGTCAAGAATGGTAGATAATATAATAGATGGTGCATAAATGGTGATTCCGGTAGATATTCCCCTTTGCACTAGAAATAAAAATGCCGTAAAGGAACGTGTTTTACTGTCAAATCTATTTTCTAAATATTCGTAAGCGGTGTATACATTTAGGTTTCTAAAAATTGGTATAAATGTTTTACATAAAATAATCGTAGCAAGGGGTAGTCCAAAATACATTTGAACGAATCCCATTCCGTCGCTATACGCTTGACCGGGTAATGAAATGAATGTAATAGCGCTCGCCTGTGTAGCCATAACAGATAAGCCTACTTGGTACCAAGGAAGCTCTTTATCTGCTAATAAATAACCTTCTATATTTTTTGCGCCTCTACTTTTCCATAAACCATATACTACGATGCTTATGATGGTAATTGCTAATACAGCCCAGTCAATAAAACTCATTTATAATAATTTGTAAAGATGTAAAATAGCACCATTGTAAATAGAAGCCATCCAAGTATAAAAGCATATACGCGATTCCACGTTCCTAAAAAAGGTGGCATGTCTTCTTTTTCTTCCATGTTATTTATTTTTTGGAATGCTTACTATATTTACAAACAATCTGTAAGCGCCTGGTATACCTGCGGGCAATTCTCTAAAGAATACCAATCCTGTATACACAAAATTCCCTTTGCCATATTTTGCAACTATCAAGCTGCCTTCATGTGGATTTTCTGCGGGATCATTTATCGATAAAAGAGATTGGTAATGTGTATCAACATCGGTTGCAAAATAAATTCCACGTTCTTGTATCCACCCTTTAAAATCGGTTGAGTCAATTTTGTTGGGATATGTAAATACAGAATTTTTCGTATCTAAGATTCGTACTTCTGCCAATTCATTTGTAACACGATCTCTTGAAATCGTAAATGGATACGGTCCCATTTTTGATAGTACAGGTCCAATCCGGTTGTTTGTATTGTATTGAACAATTAAGTTTCCTCCTTGTTCAACATATTTCATAAGAGTATTGTAATAGACTTGTAATCTATCGTTCGTGTTGTAGGCTCTAATGCCTGTTACAATAGCATCATACTGGCTCAAGCTGCCTTTGTCTAGTATGTCATCCGTTAATATTGTTACAGTATATCCGATTTGTTTCAAACAGGCAGCCACATCATCTCCCGCACCTGGAATATATCCAATATTTTTACCTGCTGTTTTTAACGGAATAAACGTTACGTTCGCTTCAGCATTTTTTAAAATGTATTGATAGGGTATGTGATCGTATTCAATACGTGTGATGCCTTTTGTATACACGTCCGAATCCATTTTAACGGTAGCTTCAATTTTTCCATTGATGCATGTAGCAGATGCTTGTACCAGTACAGTTACGATTATTTCTTCTCCTTTTTCTGTTAGTTTGAACGATGGTTGTGCACATGTTGCTGTCCAGCCTTTAGGCAAGGTCCATTGTAATGTTCCTTGAATATTAGGCTCGTTGGCTTTGATGATAAATTGTATGGGTTTAGGTTTGGTGTCAACAAATGCATACACATGCTCAACCGTATTGATGGTTATTTTAGGAAGCACTTCAAGTGGTCTATATAATTCGCCCTTTACGGGGTCGGTATATTTGTATACAATCGGTCTGCTAATTTTCAATGCGGTTCCATTTATTTCTATTTCAAATACTACAGATTCCGCAGCATCGTTTTGCGCTTTACCAATCAGTAGTTGATTTGTTACGGTGTACAATCCACTTGTATGTGGTGCATTCAGCCAATATGGATTTGAATGAGGTGTTTTCTCTGAAATTTTTTCAGAATGGGTGAAGGTATATAATTGATTCGGTTTTAAATTCAAGGACAAAGTGGTATCGCTTTCAATAAAATTGATACTACGTAATGTTACAGAAGAATTATTTCGATTGATAATTTGAATACTTGTTTGAAGGATGTTTCCTGGGATGATTATGTAATCTGCTGCGTAAGCTTCTACCCAAAGTCCGGAACAATCAAGAATAATAGACTCTAGCTCTTTTAATTTTGCGTGTTTCCAAAGTGCAATGGTTTTATTTTCTTCTGAAATTTGTTCGATGTTCTTATGCAGTTTTACAAGATCGGCTAAGCTTGATTCTGGATGCATTGGATTGAATGCAGCAAGTATGGCATCGATGCTTTTTGTTTCGGATTGTGTGTTGTTAAATCGATTCCATGTGGTATTAATATTCTCAAAAATATCCTTCGTGACTTTATTACTATCTAATTGTTTGAAATACTCGATGTTTTCTCCACGCGTTTTTGCTGTTCCAAACCCTTGACTTTTATGCATGGATCTGTTTTCTGAAGCCAGTTCTCCATATGATTTTCCTAATAAGGGATTATAGCCACCAATATCTATTTTAATTTGATCTTCAGATGTTGTGTTGATGCTTCCAAAGCGAAAAGTATTCCAAAAAATATGTTGTGCTTGCCACACGGTTGTGTATTTTAATTGTTCTGGAAAATGTGTTGGGTCTGCAGCAGCTTTAAACGCTTCAACTGCTAATAGTGCAGATGCCGTATGATGGCCATGTCCCCCTTCGCCCGTTGTTGGGAATCGTGTAATAATTACGTCGGGTTTGAATGTACGGATAACCCATACAACATCTGCAAGGATACTATCTCTATTCCAAAATTGGAATGTCTCTTCGGGATTTTTTGAAAAACCAAAATCGTTGGCACGTGTAAAGAATTGTTCTGCACCATCTATTCCCCTTGCCGCTAATAATTCTTGTGTGCGAATTAATCCAAGAGATTCACCTTGCTCTTTACCAATTAAATTTTGTCCGCCGTCTCCACGCGTTAAGGATAAATAACCTGTGCGATATTTTCTTCCATAGGTCAAATAGGGAAGTAGTCGCGTATTTTCATCATCCGGATGTGCCGCAATATATAATACAGAACCAAGGGTATTTAATTTCTCTAGTTTTTGAATGATATCTGCTGAGTTAGCAAGGGGTGTTTGAGCAAATAAGGATAGTGTGTATGTAAATTGAAGCAGGAGAAAGGAACAAATTCTTTTCATAAATTAAGGTAATAAGTAATAATTGGGGAATATAAATTTTAAGATATATATAATAGATTTGTATACCTAGTTTAGTAGACCAATCCGGTTTAAAAATAGACTAAAGTACAATATCCCACTTTCGGATATATACAAGTGGCTTGCGAACGATAAGTTCTTTTTTAAAATCACTAGAAGCTTCGATTGTTATGTAGGTATCAGTATGATTGCATCCTGGATCATTACACGTTACTTGTCTCGTTTGTACGCGAGCATCTCTTGGGATGGACTCCGTTTCTAAAACCCATTCTGTAATTTTAGCATTGATTATTTTATTGTCCGGGTCTCTCGGGTTCGTGAACATAATCTACTTTTTTAAAAGAAGCAAGTTTCTTTTTGCTTTCAAATAATATCAATGTTTTACCTTGTATGGTGTAATTGCTAGATCTTGAAAGCGTTTTTTTTAGTTTGTCTTCCATATCCATGAATGTTTTGTTGCAGAACTTTCTGGATTGCAAAATAGTTCCAAATTGAATACTGTCTTGGTAAATTCTACACGTAGTTCTAAACATATTGCAGCCCATAAAGCCAGTAGTCATACCGTCTTTTTCTATTACAATTTCAATAAGTTCTTTGTGCGAAAAGGTGTCTATTTTTTTGGGGAAGTATTCTACTAAAGCCCATTTACCTACAATCGTATCGTGTAGTGTATTGGGTTCCTTTTGGGTGAAAGAAATAAACGCAATACAACATACGATGAATGCTATGAATGTTATGAATACTGATTTAATAGTCGTCATCTTCAATTGATTTTTTGCCTTTTTTAATTGGTTTGTTGTATATCCATTTATAGGATTGAAATGTTTGAATGCTATTTGAAATGTCTTTATTTACTTCAATCAATACGTTTTTTGTATATGCTTGTAAGTCTGTCTGAATCATAGGTATTTCGACACGTTTAGATTCTGTACGCATAGATCTGCTGCTACCTGTTGTTTTTCCCATGTAGGTAGATTCTTCCGTGTAGGTATAATAATGTACCAATCGTTTTACTTTACAACGAAGTCCAGTTTCAGTATAATAAATAATATAATCAAATGTCATGGAACAATCACTATAAATAGGCTTGTGCGTATTCTTCAACATTCCATGACTTTTTAATTTATTAGTAATTCGAATCTTCATTGATTTGCCTACTGAATCGATTGCAACGATTTCATATCTATTTACATAGAAGCTATCTAAAAATCTTTTTGTAAAGAATAATGTACTATCCCATGACTTGGGACTGTTAAAAGGCACATCGAAATAATAACAATAGTCTTTTCCTGTGCTGTCTTTGGGAGGTAAAGCAGGTTTGGCAGCAATACTTGTAAAGGACAATAAGCCGATACATATGATTAAGAATGGTTTCATAGTGAGAATGTGAATGCGTTCGTTTTATTAATAATAGGGGGTGAATCAAAATTACAATAAATTCGGGAAACAGAAGAAATTGTAAGGTAATAGTCTTTGAATTAGGCTGATTCCAAGAATTAAGTTAAAAGAACAGATTTAAACGATTTTATTTTGAACAATTTCAATATTTTCAATTTAAATATTTTATCTTGTAGGGAAATGACACGTGGGAGCAAAGATTTTTTTTGTTTAAGTCGAAGATTTACTAATTAATTACTACCAAATGAGCGCATTAACGGTAACGCAGGATAAGCTAGGTAAGACATATCACAATTTGGAATTCCTTTTAAATTGTTTCAAGGAAGTTTTGGTTGAAAATGGGGAGGAGGAAACTGCTCGCTATATACCTTGGATTAATAAAAAAGGTAAAGCAGTACACGATTCCATTACTGAAAAGCATATTCAAGTGTATTCCATTGCTTTTCAACTATTGAACATGGTTGAAGAAAATGGAGCCGTGAAATTACGTCGTCAGCATGAAAGCGATAAGTCATTATCGAGTGTTAACGGACTTTGGGGTAAGAATTTATTGATGCTGAAACAAAAGAAGATTACTCCGGAGCAAATTGCCGCAGAGCTTTGTAATGTTCGCATTGAACCCGTACTAACGGCTCACCCTACGGAAGCGAAACGTACCATAGTACTTGAGCATCACAGACAATTGTATTTGTTATTTTTACGTTGGGAAGATTCAACCTATACCGTATTAGAAAAAAACGAAATTAAAAGAGAGATTAAATTGGTGCTAGACCGCTTGTGGAGAACAGGCGAAATCTATCTTGAAAAACCTGATTTAAGTTCTGAACGCTCTAACGTTTTACATTATTTAACAACCGTTTTCCCTGAAGTTGTTTCTATTCTTGATCGTAGGTTAGGAATGGCGTGGGAACAAATGGGTTTTGATCCTGAATTAATAATCTCCTATACAAAACTTCCAAAGGTTTCTTTTGGAAACTGGGTAGGTGGTGATCGTGATGGACACCCACTTGTTACGAGTGAAGTTACTAAAGAGACACTTGAGCTGTTTCGTTTGAATGCATTTATTTTAATGCACAGACAATTAGAAAAGCTTGAGAAAAATTTGAGCTTTACCTGCTTATATAAAGAAACAATTAAGCCTTTACAAAAAAGGATTAATGAGTTGTTAGAGGAAACAAATAGCCAACACTTGTTGGAATTAGAATCGAATAACAGAGAAATTTTTAGATTTTATATTGAATTATTAATCATGAAACTTCCTTTAGAAGAAAACAAAGGAGATGGATTGAGATTAAATGAAAAACCATACAGTTATAGAGAGTCTAATAAATTATTAGAAGATCTTATTATTTTACGAGATGCGTTAATTTCGTTTGGCGCAAAAACGATTGCCTACCATGATGTGCGTGATATGGCACGTTTGGTACAGACGTTTGGTTTCCATTTGGCGCATTTAGATATTCGTCAAAATAGTAAGTTTCATGATAACGCAATTTCTCAATTGATGAATGCGGCTTCTATGGATGGAGATCGTTTCTTAACTTTGAATGAAGAAGAACGATTGAAGTTTATTAATAAAGAATTGCTTTCCTTAAGACCATTCTCTTATCCAAAAACGAAATTAGGACCCGAGGCAGAAGCTGTAACGTCTTGTTTACGTGTAGTAGCAGACCACGTTGAGAATTATGGAACGAGTGCACTTGGTTCATTAATTGTGAGCATGACACGCTCTACATCGGATTTGTTATTGGTTTATTTATTAGCAAGAGAGGCAGGTTTATTAATCAAGACAGATAAAGGTATTGTTTGTAAACTGCCTGTTGTTCCATTGTTTGAAACAATAGAAGATTTACAAGGAAGCCCTCAAATATTAAGTAAGTTTTTAGAGCATCCAATTACTAAAAATAGTTTGGATTATCATCGTTTGGATCGCAACGAAAAAGATCGTGTGCAACAAGTAATGATTGGATATAGCGATAGTAATAAAGACGGCGGTATTCTTGCAAGTCAATCGAATTTATCCAATACCCAATTGAAACTCGTTGATGTTGGTAAAAAATACGGTGCACGTATTCGTTTCTTTCATGGTAAAGGTGGTTCAATTAGCCGTGGTGCTGGTCCTACGCAATGGTTTATTAAAACCTTACCACACAATTCTATTCAAGGCGATATGCGCTTGACCGAACAAGGGGAAACGATATCGCAGAAATATGCAAACAAAATTAATGCGGCTTTCAACTTGGAATTGTTAGAAGCAGGTACTGCTGGATATTCTATACTGCATAAGTATACAAAGCATAAGAAAAATCGTTTTGATAAATATCTGGAATTCTTAGCTGCTAAAAGTCAGGAATATTATACAGATTTAATTAACAATAAAGACTTCATTATTTTCTTTGGTCAGGCAACTCCTATTGATGTTATTGAACAAAGTAAAATTGGATCTAGACCCGCACGAAGATCAGGTAAAAGAACGTTGGCAGATTTAAGAGCTATACCTTGGGTGTTTAGCTGGGCACAATCACGCTTCAATATCACAAGTTGGTATGGGGTTGGTAATGCTTTGGAAATGTTCATGAAAGAAAATCCTGAAGAGTTTGAATACTTGAAGAAAATGGCTGCGAGTGATACCATCATTCGTTATATCTTTACCAATGTAGATACGAGCTTGGCTGCAACGGATGAAAAAATATTCAGAAGCTATGCAACCTTAGTAGAAGACGAAGTTATTCGAACAGAGATATTAGACATGATTGTTAAAGAATATAATAGAACCAAAAAAATGTTGGCCTTATTATTTGACAATCCGTTTGAAGTGCGAAGATCATTCCATCACTATTCGAATGTATTGCGTGCAGAAGCATTGAATGATTTGCACTATGATCAAATTGAATTGCTCAGAAAATGGAGAAAGGTGAATGCACAACCTCAATCTGAAAAAGCAAATAAAATATTAACGGAACTTCTTCTCACAGTAAATGCAATTGCAGGAGCGTTACGAAACACAGGTTGATACCATCAAAAAAAAATCCCGCAAGCAGCGGGTTTTTTTTTGACTTTTTTATAAGAGATCAATGCTGCCGATTATGGGATTTAACAGCTGAATTAGAATAGGTATTACATCTATGCTCTGTAGTGCAAGAAATAATTAGTGCAATACTCACTGCTGTTAAAAAAAAGAGTGGATATCTCATGGGTATTGGTTCAAACGTTTGTTACTAAAATAGTGAAAAATCGCAACAAATTTGATAAGAATTGAAATGGCAAAGAAGGAACATAAAGGCAGGACAGGTGTTGTTTACTCAACTAGTGAAGAATTTAATTATTCGTATGAAGGAGAAGCGGAAGCAGATACACTAGCAGCTGAGAATCAAAAGCTGAAAGTTGTTTTGGATAGTAAAAGACGTGCTGGCAAAACAGTAACCGTAGTGAGCGGTTTTATTGGCACTACGGTAGATTTAGAAGAATTAGGTAAAAAGCTGAAAAATAAACTAGGTGTAGGTGGTTCTGCTAAAGATGGCGAAATATTGATTCAAGGAGATTTTAAAGTTCGCATCATTGCCTTATTGACTGAATTGAAATATAAAGTGAAGTAGTGCGCTGGATTGCTATGGCTGATTTTAGTAATGCTTGAACTGTGAATATTTGAATGAACGACTACCTCAATGACTAAATTTGACGAATGAGTACATTATTATTAATAGGCCTTATTATAATCCTATTTGTGGTAGTGCCATTTGGAATTGGACTTTTATTCTATTTTATTCCTAAAAGACTTGGCTATCCTCGAATAGCAAAATATTTAACAATTTCCTACCTAATGATAGGTTTGGCAATTGGATATTTGTTTTTCTGTTGAAAGTTTTTTCGCTAGTATTAGTTTACTCGACGCCACTAAGCACTACCCAAGGGATAGAGTTATGTAGCAATCTAATTTTAAGTTGGACTACAACATAATTGTAATGCGTATAAAACGTTAACCTCTCAAATAAGATACAGTTATTCATTCAAACGTACATAACAAAAAAAGGGAGCACATGCTCCCTTTTTTTGTTATGTACGTTTATTACTGTTATTGTTTCAATAATCTGAACGTGTTTGTATTTCCATCATACTGCGTTGTTACAATATATGTTCCAATTGGTAAGCCAGAACCAAGATAAATTGTTTGGTTTGTTTGCCACGTATTAGATTGCCATACTGTTATCCCATTCATGTCTACCATTCTAATGCTCAGTACTACATCAGATGGATAAGGGATTAAAATAGTTGTTTGATCGAAGAACGGATTTGCACCCATTTGTACTCCATTAACCAATGTTACATTTGTAGGTGGAGTAATAGCAGGGCTTGAGGAATTTGAGTTTGCTGTTGTTGGGCATACAGAGATGTTTTTAATAAACATATTAACTGCACTGTTTGGCTGTCCATTAAATGTGAACTTATATGCCAAGTAAATTGCCCCAGTAGTTGTTGAAGTAAATGTTACCGACTTAGTGGTATACGATGCTGGGAAACCAGAGCTTACTGTTGTAGCAGGTTGTGCTAAAATTGCTCCGTCCCACACTTCACCTGTAGCAAAACCAAGAGTAATTCCTGTTGCTGGGCTTTGTGCATCATTTTTGAAATCAAAAGATACCGTATAGCTTTGACCGCTTACTACATTGATAGACTTACCTGTTTCGATTGCCCAAAGTTCTGGATTACCCCATTGACGGTGTTTGATATTGATTGCTCCTGTCGAAGCTGCTACAGAAGAACCATTACCTTGATCTGCCCAATTATTTCTAACAACCCATTGAGATGCATTTGGAACAGCTTCTGTAACACAGTCACCAACATTACCAGGATTCGTAGGATTTGTAATACTTATTGATACTGCTGCAGAAGTAGTTGCTGCGCCAGAGTTATCTGTTGCTTTTGC
>NZ_CALMGQ010000065.1 GCF_937863595.1 uncultured Cytophaga sp. | reverse complement strand
CAATAACAATTTAAGATCATGGAAAAAATTAATATTTTATTGGTGGACGATCATACCATTGTTCGTGATGGGATTAAAGCTACACTTAAAGATCAAGTAAATTTTAATATTATTGGCGAAGCTATTAACGGTTTTGATGCAATTGAAACTGTTAAAATATTACATCCGGATGTAGTTGTTATGGATATTACAATGCCTGAAATGAACGGTATTGATGCCACGATGGAAATTTCAAAAAAATATCCCGGTTCAAAAGTATTAATCCTATCCATGCACGACAATGAAACCTATATTTTAAAATCGGTTGAAGCTGGCGCCTACGGATATTTATTAAAAGATGTAGACAAGTCGGAATTTGTTAAAGCAATCAATGCTATTTTTAATGGAGAAAAATATTTCAATACTGCAATATCTAGTGTATTAGTAGCTGGATATTTGAATAAAGTTAAGCAGACAGAATCTCAATCAAGTATTTCATCCAATGATGAATATGATTTAACAAAAAGAGAGAAAGGTATTTTGAAGATGATAACTATAGGGAAAAATAATCGTGAAATTGCTGATGGATTAGGTATTAGTATTCGAACGATTGAAACCCATCGTGCCAATATTATGAAAAAGTTGAAAGTTAAAAATGCTGTTGAGTTGGTTCGAATAGCTTTAGAAGATAATATTATTTAAGTGAATTTGAATCAAAAAAAAGAGCTATGTATTATTACGTAGCTCTTTTTTTTGATTCAAATTCACTTAAAATGTATTTAATTTCATTTTTTTTACCTATGATGATTTAAAACACCTTTTTTATTGATTGTTTTTGTTGATAGGATACATAATTATTTTTTATATTTACGTATAAAAATAAGTATAAATACTTAGTAATTATACTTATTTTTACTACTATTGGCTTGAGATTGAAAATCAATCCAAAGTAACTGATAAAAACACATTATTATGAAAAGAATTATATCTTTTAGTCGCATTATATTTGCGCTGGTTGCATTTTTAGCAAGTTCGACTTTGTTTGCCCAGTTTACCTTAACTGGGCAATATCGTACACGTACAGAATTTAGGGCTGGTCAAGGAACGTTGCCAGCAGCAGGATATGAACCAACGCTATTTACCAATAGCAGATTGCGTTTGAATGTAGGGTTGACTGCAGATAGATTTAAATTCTTTACATCCATTCAAGATGTTCGTACGTGGGGGCAAAATGCCTCTACAACTTCAAATTTAGATGGGAATAGTTTATTCATGCACGAAGCTTGGGCCGAAGTAAAATTGAATGACTCTAGTTTTTTTAAAAATGTTGATTTTTTTGGATTTAAAATTGGTCGACAAGAATTGGTGTATGATGATGAAAAATTACTTGGCAGTTTAGATTGGTCACAACAGGCACGAAGTCATGATGCAATTGTATTGAAATTCCTTAAAAAAACATTGAATGTTGATGCTGGTTTTGCTTTCAATCAATCTAAAGAGTATAAAAATTCAGGCACAATTTATAGTGGTGTACCACCAACACAGTTAGGGCCTGATGGTACCCCTATTAGTAGTGGTGCAGGTACAAATGGAATAGGAATTATGTATAAGGCAATGCAATATATATATGTAAGTAAGGAGTTTGGGTTGACTAAAATTACAGGATTGTATTTCAATGAAAATTTTCAAAAAAGAAATGGTACTACAGGAGTATTTGAAAAAGGTACTAACAATCGAACAACGGTTGGATTAAGTGTATTTGGAACAATTATGGGTAAACATAAAATTGATGCACAAGCGTTTTACCAAGGCAATCAAGATAAATCTGGCAAGACAATGGATGGTTATATGTTGAGTTTGTCTACGCAATTTGCTCTGGGTAAAAAGTTAACTACAGGCCCTGGAGTTGATTATTTATCTGGGAACAATACACTAGATTCAACTTCTAATGTAAATAGAAGTTTTGACCCACTATATGGTACGCCACATAAATTCTGGGGTGGTATGGATTATTTCTACGTTGCTGACCCCTATGGTCTACAAGGAGCAAACGGATCAGCAAATAAACGTTCTCCAGGTTTGATAAATATTAGTTGGAAGACGAAATATAAACTACGCGACAATTTGTTTGTAAAAGTAGATATCCATGAATTTTTTGCAGGTAATAAGGTTGCGAACGTTTCTACCCAAGATTTGTCGGATAAAATGAATTCTCGTTTAGGAACAGAAATTGATTTTGTTTTAAATTATAATTTAACGAAGGCTATTGGTTTTGAATGTGGTTACTCTGCTATGTTCGGAACGGAAACTTTATCGGCATTGAAATTACCTGTAAATACTGCTACAAAAGATAAATATTTGAATGGTCAGTGGGCATATTTTATGATTAATATACGGCCAGATTTTACAAATTTTACAAATTTGAGAATAAAAGAAATGAAAAAAAATATGGATGAATTAAATAAAAAAATAACTGCTCTTGAAGCTGCTTCACAATTTTAATATAGGTGGGTATTTAAAGTGTTATTTTAGTAACGTTTGTGGTGTCTTTAAAATAAAACGTGGATGTGATATCAAGTTTATTTGGGGTTATTTATAAAATAGAGTGTAACTTAATTGATTTTATTTAGTCAAGTAAGCATACAAACGCACATTCTTTTTTTTTATTTCCGAAGAATCATATAGTATAACAAAAATAGGAGGTGCACATGTGTAACCTCCTATTTTTGTTAGGCTATATGTACAAACTGAATCCACATCAACTAAAGTAAAAATCAAAATCTCGTCAGAATCTTTATTCATCTTTATATAAGATGTGATCACTTTAAGGACATAAAGGAATAACTAATTACAATTCAACAGTAAACGTATCATTTATAATGAGTAAAAATATTGACGATCTGCTCAAATCAGAAGCCGAAAAATTATCTAAACTGAAGCAAATTGTTCAGCAAGCCATCGACGAAGAAAAGTTGATTGTTGAAAGTTTACTACACCAACCCAAAGAAGTATTAAATTTAGGTCAACGAATTTCGGATCGAGTAGCTAGCTTTGGTGGAAGTTGGAAATTTATTATTTCATTTTCCATTATTCTTACCTGTTGGATTCTATTTAATAGCCTAGCTCCCAATAAAGAAGATTTTGATCCATACCCGTTCATCTTAATGAATCTAGTACTTTCTACTGTCGCAGCATTTCAGGCTCCAATAATTATGATGAGTCAAAATAGAAAAGAAGAAAAGGATAGAAAAAGGACTGAAAACGATCATTTAATAAATCTTAAAGCAGAATTAGAAGTTAGGAGTTTGCATCAAAAAGTGGATTTATTACTTGAAGAGCAAATTCAAATATTATTTGAAATGCAAGCAGAACAATTAATTATTCTGAAAAATATTGATACCAAATTAGAAATTAAATAATTTTATTGTATGTAAATCATTGAGTAAAATATTCTATTTCACTCAATGATTTACATGCTTCAAACTATTTGTTATTTAATAAATATGCATTGGTTCGTTCAATAGCATTCGTTCTAATGTTCATGTAAAAAAAACTAAAGTCACACAGGTGGTAACTATCACCCAATCTCATATACCCGTTTTTCTTTACTTTGTGCACCCATAAAATTCCTCTGTTTACTTGTGCATCACAAATGTTTAGATCAATATGGTCTAAACGAGTGGGAGCGCCGCCCAAGTTGGCACTTGCAGGCATATATGTAGTATCGGTTTTCCATGATAAGGGATTAACACTTTTTCCTTTGCCGAAAAACTTTTTTTCTTTTAATACGGTCCCATATTTAAACGTATTCCAAGAAATGTAACAATTCGTTTGGCGTGCTTCGGTTGCAATGGGTAATTTTTGAAACGTTGATTCAGGGATAGGCATTCCAATTAAATAAGCTGCAACTAATTGCTTTTGTAACTCAGTATTGTCAATTTCTTCTTTAATTAATCGGGTCAATAAGTTTGATCCTTGGCTGTGCCCTGCAATTATAAACGGTCTGCCTTTATTCCAATATTTCATGTAATATTGGAAGGATGCTTTAATGTCTTCATAAGCAAGATCTAATGCTTTGGGGCCACTTTTTTTATTTAAAAATGATTTTAAAATAGCTTGTCTGTAAAAGGGAGTGTAAACCTTTCCACAGGCATTGAAAGCACTGGCTTGAGATTCTGTAAGATTGCAAATTCGTGTCATTAAATTTTTACTATCGTATTTTGCATTCCAATTTATTCCGATTACATACGCTGTTGGGTAAACATAAAACACATCCACTTGGGCGCTATCTTGCTGGTCTGGGATACTGCAATTTTGAGGAATACAATCAGCAGCATCAAATCTCCAAGGTAGTGCTACCCAAGTTTCTTCTTTCGAATAATCTGGAGCTTGAGGATGTTTTGCATTTTCAAATTTCCTACTTGGGAGGCAACTTTGTAAGCAACTTATAATTACTATACTTAGTGTTAATATTTGTCTAAATGGATAATTCATAATCTTTCATACAAATTGATATGTGGATTTGTTCAACTAAAGGGAGGTTTCCTTTTTTAATATTTTATTTATTTATTACGTAAATATCTAGGTATTTATACTTAGTTATTACTAATGTTTATTATATTTGTACGTAAGTAATTATTAACTCTTTTACTCATACGATTATGATAACTAATAAAGCTACAAAAATTAACTTGTTTACTTTCAAAACACCCAATATGAAAGCGTTTCATTTAACATGGATGGCTTTTTTTCTGTGTTTTTTTGGATGGTTCGGTATTGCACCGTTAATGGTAATTGTTCGGGACGAACTTCATTTAACAAAAGGGGAAATTGGCAATATTATGATTGCTTCTGTTTCGATAACCATCTTTGCACGTTTATTAATTGGGTATTTATGTGATCGAATTGGTCCACGTATTATGTATTCTGCCTTGCTCATCCTAGGGGCATTCCCCGTGATGTTGATTGGATTAAGTCACGATTATACCTCATTCTTGTTATTCCGTTTGGTGATAGGAGTAATAGGTGCGTCGTTTGTGATTACGCAATTTCATACCTCTGCAATGTTTGCACCAAATGTTATTGGTACTGCAAATGCTGTTACAGCAGGATGGGGGAATTTAGGTGGTGGCGTTACACAATTTGTAATGCCAATAATTTTTGCTGGTTTTGTAGCCTTAGGTTTCACCAATGGCGAATCTTGGAGATTGGCAATGGTTGTACCTGGTGTAGCATTATTAATAATGGGGATATTATATTTCTTATACACGAAAGACACACCTGAAGGGAATATTTCGGATTTAAAAAAGAAGGATCCAACATTTACATTAAAGAAAAAACAGTCTCAAGTTTCTTTTTCAACTGTTCTGAAAGATTATCGCGTATGGGTTTTAGCCTTTTGTTACGGGGCTTGTTTTGGTATTGAAATTACCATTGATAATATAGCAGCTTTATATTTTAAAGATAAGTTTGAATTATCATTAGAAGAAGCTGGCCTAATAGCAGCCTCTTTTGGAATGATGAATTTATTTGCACGTGCATTAGGTGGTATATTAAGTGATAAAATAAGTATTTCAAAAGGTTTGAACGGACGTGTGCTTGTACTGGGAAGTTGTATATTATTAGAAGGTGTTGGCGTATTGATATTTGCAAATATGGAAGTATTGGTATTTTCTGTAATTTCTATGATTGGTTTTGCTTTGTTTGTTAAAATGTCAAATGGTGCAACGTATGCTGTTGTGCCGTTTGTAAATAAAAATGCTGTAGGTAGTGTTGCAGGTATTGTTGGTGCTGGTGGTAATATAGGCGCTGTATTGATGGGTTTTTTATTCAAAAGCGAAAATTTAACATACAATGAGGCATTTACAGTAATTGGTTATTGTATTTTGGGTATTGCTGTATTAGCTTTTACAATTCGATTTGTTTCTTCAAGTAAACCTGTAGAAAGCGGAATTCCTGTATCAGAAAGTTTTGCTTAGTAAAATGTATTTTATTCGATTACACCCTTTTAAACGAATACAATCATGGCTTCTTCAGATAAAATATATACATCAACATGTTCTTATTGCGGCGTAGGTTGCGGGGTTAAAGTACATAAATCATTAAATGGATCTCTTCAAATCGAAGGAGATGAATCGCATCCCGCTAATAAAGGCATGTTGTGTTCAAAAGGAATGAATTTGCATTATGCAGCAATGGATCAATCCGATCGTTTGTTATATCCAGAAATGCGGGGTAATAGAAACATGCCTTTGCAGCGTGTAACATGGGATGCAGCTTTGGATAGAGCAGCTGCAGTATTCAAATCTTTGATTGAAAAGTATGGACCCGACTCGGTTGGGTATTATGTATCTGGGCAATGCTTAACGGAAGAATATTATATTGCGAATAAAATTACCAAAGGTTTTATTGGAACCAATAACATAGATACAAATTCTAGGTTGTGCATGAGCTCTGCAGTAGTAGGTTACAAACTTGCTTTGGGCGAAGATTCTGTTCCCCTAAGTTATGACGATATAGAGTTAGCAGATTGTTTTTTTATTACGGGTGCTAATCCTGCCTGGTGTCATCCTATTTTATTTAGAAGACTAGAAAATCATAAAGTAGCTAATCCAGATATTAAAATTATTGTTGTTGATCCACGTAAAACGCAGTCGTGTTCGATAGCTGACATACATTTACAAATACAGCCAGGTACTGATATTGTATTGTATCATGCGATTGCACGAAGATTAATTGAAACAGGTAAAATTGATTTTAATTTTATAAAAAATCATACAAGCGGCTTTGAAGAATTTAAAGAAAAGGTAAGTGTATTAAGTCTTCAAGAGGCGGCAGATATTTGTATTGTTGATATTGAGTTAATTATTGAGGCAGCTGATTATATTGGTAATTCAAATGCCTTTATATCCATGTGGGCTATGGGATTAAACCAAAGCGTTATTGGTGTAAATAAAAACGTTTCCTTATTGAATTTATCACTCATTACCGGACAGATTGGTAAACCTGGTGCTGGTCCATTGTCATTAACGGGTCAACCAAATGCAATGGGTGGGAGGGAAGTTGGTGGTTTATCTAATATGTTGCCTGCACATAAAAACTTAGCGAATCCGCAACATAGGCAAGAGATAGCTTATTTTTGGGGCGTTCCTAAGATTAATGAAAAAGCTGGATTGACTGCTACAGAAATGTTTGATCAATTGCTTTCAGGAAAAATGAAAGCCGTATGGATTATCTGTACCAATCCATTAGTTAGCTTGCCAGATGCACGTAATGCAGAAGCAGCCTTACGCAATGCACGTTTTGTTGTTGTACAAGATATTTCTAATAAATCAGATACCTTAAAATATGCTGATTTAGTTTTGCCAGCTGCTGGGTATATGGAGAAAGAAGGTGTGATGACAAATTCAGATCGTCGCATGAGTTACCTCTCTAAAGTAATTGAACCACCCGGAGAAGCATTGCCAGACGTGGATATTCTGTGTCGCTTTGCACATAAAATGGGTTGGAAAGATTCCTTTAATTATAAATCGAATGCTGAAATTTTTGAAGAATATACGCGTATTACAAAAAATACAAATATTGATATCAGTGGTTTAACCTATGCCGATTTGATTCAACGTAGAAGCGTACAGTGGCCCGTTCCAACAAAAGACCATCCAGGGACGCCTAGATTATTTACAGATCATAAATTCTATACTCCAACAGGTTTGGCAAATATAATTTCAGTTGATTCTATGAATCATTCAGAAAAACTAGATGTCGATTTTCCTTTAATACTTACTACTGGTCGCATCAGAGATCAATGGCATACCATGACGCGTACAGGTAAAGTACGTAAGTTGAATAAACATATATCAAAACCGTTCCTCGAAATGCATCCTGCTGATGCAAAGAGACGTGATATCAAACAAGACGATATTGTTACCATTGAGAGTCGTAGAGGGGATGTTCGTGTAACCGTTGTGCTTACTGAAGATATTAAAAAAGGAGTAGTATTTCTGCCCATGCATTGGGGGAGATTGTTAAGTACGGATTTAACGCGTGCAAATAATCTTACGAATAACTTAGTTGATCCAGTTTCTAAAGAACCTGATTATAAATTTACGGCTGTTCAAGTAACAAAGTTTGTTAAAGCAAGAGAACACATTGTCATTGTTGGTGCAGGTGCCGCTGCATGTCAGTTTATAAAGCGCCATCGCGAATTAGGTGCTGAAGATACACTTACTGTTTTTAGTGCTGAAAATTATCACTTCTATAATCGAGTATTGTTGCCCGAATATCTTAGTAAACATAAGTCTTGGGAACACTTAGAAAAGCTACGCAAAGCAGAATGGTTGGAATTAGGAGTGACGCTTATACCTAGGAAAATAATTAACGTAATTCCTGACGCGAATTCAATTGTAGATGAATTAGGTGAAGTACATCATTACGATCGGTTGATTGTTGCAACGGGTAGTAGAGCAACTACGATGAAAAATATTCCTCCTATTAATGGTGTATTTACCATGCGTAGAAGAGAAGATGCGGATGGTTTAATGCATCATATTTCTCCAGGGGATTCTGTTGTAGTTGTAGGAGGAGGTTTGTTGGGCTTAGAAATGGCCGACGCCTTGGTGGAAGTTGGTATGAAGGTTTCTGTTATTCAACGTTCGTCTCGACTTATGGATCGGCAGTTAGATAAGGTGGCTGCAAATTTGTTAGCAAAAGAACTTCGCGAGCGTGGTATGGATTTATACTTTGATGATGAAGTATTGTATGTAAATGGTGAATATACGGTTGAAAGTGTTCGACTAAAAAGTAGTAGAAAAATTGACTGTAAGGCTATCTTATTTGCTATTGGTACACAACCCAATGTCGATTTTTTAAAGCAAGCGGGTCTTTATGTAAATCGTGGTGTTGTTGTAGATGAACATCTTCAAACATCTGATGAATGCATTTATGCTATGGGTGAAATTGCGGAGCGTAACGGAGCGTTATTCGGTATTACTGCAGGCGCTGAAGAACAGGCAAATGTTTTAGCAGAATATTTAAACGGTAGTACTACTTCTAATTATGAGCGTACATTAAGCATGAATATTTTAAAAGTACATGGTGTTGAATTGTGCTCTATTGGTATGGTGGAAACACCGTTGAATGATCCTGAATACGAAGAGATTATTTTCTTAGATAAAACACGTAAATATTATAAAAAATGCATTGTGCATCAAGACCGTTTGGTGGGTGCAATATTGATGGGTGATAAATCAGAATTTAATGAATTTAGAGACTGGATTAAATCTGGTGTTGAACTAGGTGATAAAAGAGAAACTTTATTAATGTCTGGAAGTATTTCTAAAGAGTCACTGTTGGGAACACTTGTTTGTTCTTGCAATACGGTTGGGAGTGGGAATATTGAAAATGCAATTAAAAATGGTTGTAACGATTTAGGATCTATTTGTAATACTACAGGTGCAGGTACAGGATGTGGAAGTTGTAAACCTGAAGTGAAAGCAATCTTAGATCGAATTAAAGTTGAAATTGAAACGTCTAAAACGGATGCATCTTATGTCTAACGTTATTTCAGTTGAAGTGTATACCAATGGTGGTATTGTTTCCCCGGGGGAATTAAGAAAAATTGCAATGTTGGCGCAACAATTTGGTGCTGGATATTTGCAATTGGGAAATCGTCAACAAATTCGTTTTTCAATTCAAGAAGATGTGATTGAAAAATTTAAAGTGAGAATGGAATTGATCGCTTTAAAGTATTCTATAGGTACTCATGAAACGCATAATATAATTTGTTCTGCGTTGGCTAAAGACATATTGAAAACAAAGGTTTGGTTAACGGAAGGTGAGTATCGGGATATATTAGGAGGCTTTGATTTTCAGCCAGAAATTGCAATTAATATTGTAGATCCCGAGCAATATGCTATTCCCATGTTTACTGGAGTTTTAAATTTTGTTGCTTCGGCTGTGGAAAATTATTGGAATATCTATTTTTCTTTGCCTCAGCAAGGTGAACAGGGCTGGATGCCAATCTTAATTCAATCGGATAAGATTTCAAGCTTTAGTTTATATATCCAAACCTGTTTGCAGTCAAAAGTAACTAGTTCATTGGCTGAATTAATGGACGAGTTATATCAACTTGATTCATGGAATTTTAAAAAAGTAGATCAGTATCCAGTTATTCCTGATTATCACTTTTTCCCAGTTGAAGGATTTCATTCTAATGGAAATACGCATTGGTTGGGTATTTTTAACAAAAAAAATAAATTTTCTATTTCCTTGATTGATGCAATATGTGTTGAGGCATTAGACTCAAATTTGGGGACAATTTATATCAGCACGTGGGATAGTTTATTATTTAAAAATATTGCGTCTGCTCGTATTCCGAATTGGGAAAATTTATTAGGTTTGCTTGATGTAAATACAGGTCATGCGGCACATGAGCTGAATTGGAATATGAATGAATTAAACCACAAAAGCTCTGAAATAAAATCATATGTGAATGATTATTTTAGAATTAACGATAAAAGAATAGAAGGCTTAATTATAGGTGTTAATAACGAAGCAAATGATAATTTTTATTCGATAAAAATTGAAGAGGAATCTTTATTTACATTATTTGGGAAGCATTATTTTTCTGTATATCATATTCGCTACAAAGAAGATTTTAATCCAAACAATCCTATAGATAAATCATTTATGGATTATATCCAGAAGAAAAGTTTGCCCGAATTTATAAGTTATCTAACACTGGAATATTTTACGAAGAAAAAAAACAAACCCATTGCTACAACTACTAAAGAGAAAATTGTACCTGCAATTTTGAAACAAAAGATATTATTGCAACATGTCTATCAATGTTCAACTTGTTTGACATTATATGACCCCGATTTTGGAGATCCCGAAGAAGGGGTTATTTCTGGAACTTCCTATGACGAATTACCTGAAAATTATTGTTGTTCTATCTGTTCAAATCCAAAAAAAGGTTTTATCTTGTTTTTAGGTTTCGAAAAAGAAAATGCATAAGGATTTAATACAGGATCTATTTGGTAGAGAATTTAAAACACTTCGCGTAAGTTTGACTTCGTTGTGCAATATGTCCTGCGTATATTGTGTCGCTCCTGGTTCTATTCATGAAACTACGAATAAAAATAAGCTAACTACAACAGAATATCTTTCTATAATTGGGAAAATACATGCCAAGGTTGGCTTGAAAACTATTCGATTGACAGGTGGTGAACCATTATTGTTTTCAGAAATTAATTTGCTGATTAAAGGGATTGTAGAACTTGGTATTACTGATATTAAACTAACAACGAATGGGTTACGTTTGTTGTCTAAA
Organism: uncultured Cytophaga sp.; assembly: GCF_937863595.1. Classification (GTDB taxonomy): domain Bacteria; phylum Bacteroidota; class Bacteroidia; order Cytophagales; family Cytophagaceae; genus Cytophaga. Next base: position 7,261 of record NZ_CALMGQ010000065.1, on the reverse strand, counting down.
ATTGATGATTTAGTAACTGCTGGTTTAAGATCAATTAATATCTCATTGGATGCCTTAGATCCAACCGTGTTTAAGAATATTACCAATGTTTCAAATATTCGTTTGGTATTGGATGGAGTTGATGCGGCGGTTAATAAGGGAGTAGAGGTTAAAATTAATACGGTAGTATTAAAAGGAATAAATGATCATCAAATAATCCCTTTATTAGAATATGCATCAAGTAGAAATATTGCTATTCGTTTTTTAGAGTTAATGAAGATGGGATATTTGCACTACAATGAAACCGATCATTTTTTTAGTATGCAAGAAATTGTAGATAAAATTGCGTCGGTTACAAGTATTGCTAAAATGGATAGAGCTACTTCGAATACAGCAACGTACTGGCAAACCAGTAAAGGTGTTGTATTTGGGATTATTGCTAATGAATCAGAACCATTCTGTTCGGATTGCAATAGATTGCGGTTAGATAGTTTTGGAAATATCTATGGTTGCATAAGTGCTACGGAAGGTATTGCAATTAATAATGTTGAAGGGGATGGATTAGTTGATTCATTAAATCGGGCGCTTCATCAGAAACAACAACGATTTACCGGTAGTGAAATTTCAATGAAACACATAGGAGGATAATTATATATGAAGATTCATGTGTTTGCTGCTCTTAAAGATTTTATGCCTTCTGAATTTGAATTGGTTGACTCGTCCGTTACAAACATTAATGAAATGAAAGAAATTTTAAAATTGAAATTTCCAAATGCTGAAAAACTCATTGATTCGTGTCGATTTTCAACGGAGCATGAAATACTTTCATTTGATCAAGAAATAAAAAATTATGAAAACATATTTGTTATCCCACCCTCAAGCGGTGGTTAATGATATACATATTTCTTCGGTAGATATTTCAACAGCAGATTTATTGAAAGAATTTCATCATCCAGAAGCGGGGGCAATTGTATTGTTTAGTGGTGAGGTTCGCACAGATTCTGGGAAAGAGGTATTGTATTTAGATTATGAAGTACATGAGAGCTTGGCTGAAAAAATGATCCATGAGATTTTAGTAGAAGCATCAACGAAATGGAATCTTAAAATGGCTTTGTGTATACATAGGTCTGGTAAGGTTGGTGTGAGTGAGGCAGCAGTTGTTGTTATAACTGCATCTCGCCATCGTAAAGAAGCATATGAAGCCAATCATTATATTATCAATAGAGTGAAACACGAAGCCCCCATTTGGAAAAGAGAATATTTTGCTGATGGATCAAATGAGTGGGGGCATAACTGCTCGTGTTCAACTTCGTAAATTGAATGGATACTCTTTATCTAATTTTGCCTTGTTTGGGTTCGCTTTATAAACCCAAAGTGCAGTTAGCATATATGTCAATATTAAATAATTAAACCTGTATGGAAGACTTTGTGTTTATAGGTACTTTTACCCTGTTTTTGTTTGTTGCATTTGTTTATTCTTCTGTCGGTCATGCAGGTGCTTCTGGTTACTTGGCTGTAATGTCTTTATTGTCTTTTCCTTTATTAGAAATAAAATCTACCTCTTTATTATTAAATATAGTTGTAGCAGCTATCGCATCGTATAAGTTTATTTCAGCTGGGTATTTTGATAAAAAAGTTTTCTTTTCTTTTGCGGTAACATCAATACCTGCAGCCTTCATTGGAGGAGCTATTAACTTAGATCCACATATTTTCAAATTATTAGCAGGTATTTTTCTACTTCTTTCAGCAGGGGGCTTGATTATTAAAAGTAAGCGTATTAATCAAGATGAGACCTCAGAAGTAAATATATATGTAGCCTTAATAATCGGTGCAATTATTGGCTTGTTTTCAGGATTAATAGGTGTGGGTGGAGGTATTTTCCTTTCTCCATTAATTATCATAATGGGGTGGACCTCTTTAAAAAAAACATCTGGTGTTGCCGCCTTATTTATTTTATGTAATTCAATAATTGGTTTAGTTGGTCATGTGTATACGAATGCGTTCCATGTACACTCTGTGCAATATTGGCTACTAGCTGTAATAATTGGTGGTTATACGGGTGCGTACCTAGGGTCATCTTTATATAAGAATAAAATTCTTATGGGGATTTTATTTATTGTTTTGTGTTCAGCTGGTTTAAAATTCTTGTTCGTTTAATGTTCAATTTTCGATATTAATTCATTTCAATAAATTTATTGATTATGTATTGTGGAGTACCAGAAGAAGATCCAGATAAGTTAATGGCTTTAGTTTTAGCCGGAGGTAAAAGCATTCGAATGGGCAGTGATAAAGGATGTCTTGAGTTGAATGGAGAACGATGGATACAACGGGCAAGCAATTTATGTTCATCTTTAAATTTGGTTGTATTGCATTCAATACAACTAAGTCAAGTAGATGTATATTCTTCATTTTTAACTCCAGATTCACTTATTGTAGATGCGGTTGATATAAAAGGGCCTCTAGCTGGTTTACTTTCGTTTTATTTAAAATATCCCAATTCAGATGTATTGTTATTGCCTTGTGATATGATTCAATTAAATAGCAAAATACTATCAGAATTGATTGGTGCGTATGAACTCATGCACATCGGCCATGATATTATTGTGTATCAACACGAAGACGATTCAATAGAACCAATGCCTGGAATTTATACATCTGAAGCGCTACGTAAGATTTATTGGTTATTTGCCTCTGGGGAATTAACGAAACATAGTTTGAAGCATTCCATTGAAATTAGTAATAGTTTTTTTATTCCAATTCTGAAAGAAGAAGAATTTTATTTTGATAATGTGAATACACAAGAAGATATAACTCGATTGTTATGAAAAAAAATAGTTTTAATTTTATTGATATACTTAAAAAAAGTGCTAAGTATATCTTGTTCGTTTTGTTGGGTTTGATTTTCTACGTCTTCCTTGTACTAGCTACAGCCTATGTTCCTGTGAATTCTAATATAAAACCTTGTACAGAAGATTGTGTAGAAGTGTACTTACGTTCAAATGGAGTACATACAGATATCGTTCTGCCAATTAAAAATGATCTAAAAGATTGGTCTGTACAATTAGATTCAAAACTTACAAAAGCAGGGAAAAGTAATTTTAATTACGTTTCTGTCGGTTGGGGAGATAAAGGTTTTTATTTAGATACACCAACATGGGGAGATTTGACTTTTAAAACGGCATTTAACGCACTGTTTTATTTAAGTAGTTCTGCAATGCATATTACTTTTTTGAATTCGCTTACTGAAGGAGCTCTTTGTAAAAAAGCATATATATCAAAAGCAGATTATGCACATATTGTTTCTTTTGTTGAATCAAGTTTTCAATACGATGATCAAAATAATGTAATACACATTCCAAACGTTTCGTATGCAAATGATGATGTTTTTTATGAAGCTAAAGGGCGTTACAATTTATTTTATACCTGCAACACATGGACAAATAATTGCTTGAAATCTGGTAATATGAAGGCTTGTTTGTGGACGGTACTTGATAAAGGCTTTTTCTATCATTATAAGTAATTTCTGTTTAGTTATAAAATCAATACTCAAATTGAGTTTATATAGCAAAAAGTGCTTCGCTCAATTTAATTTGAATTAGTATATGAAGAATGTATTGAAATTTATATTTGTCACTATAATTTGTTTGTTGATACTGGTTTTTTTTGTGACAATGTACTTTGGATATGAAAAAACAATCCTTTTATTTAGTATAGATAGTTCTAAAATTGACAAAATATTCGCTTTAATTACAGCTAGAAAATTTTTAATTTTTCAAATAATTAACCTTGTAACTGTTGTCGGGTTTCTGCTCTTATTATTAATGTTGGATCAGATTGTTACATTTTTTCAATCCGTTTCCATATTTATTAAGCGAAATATACAGGTGTTAATTATTGAACTAAGAGTTACTGGAATTAAATGGCTTTTAATCTTACCTGTCTTTAGTTCTTTTTTCTTCGCAATCATAATGCCTGTTTCCTATGACGAAGCGTTTACATATTTGCAATTTACATCCAAATCCATACTTGTATCTTTAAGTTTTTATCCAGCTCCTAATAATCATGTATTACATTCCATGATTACTAATATAACTCGTTACATTCCTTTTTTATCTGTATTGTTATGTCTGAGGATTTCGAGTATAATTGTTTCTTTTTTAACATGGTTACTATGTTTTTCATTTATCAAAAAGTACTATTCCGAAAATATCTCTTTGATTATTACAGGTATTGCATCTATGCTATTCATGTCAATTTATTATAGTTATATGTCTCGTGGATATGGATTGGTATTATTCTTTTTTGTGCTATCATTATATGCCTCGTATTGCATCATTTTTAACAATGATAAAAAAAAGTATTGGTTGTTGTTTTCTATAAGTAATGTGTTCGGTTTTTTTACTATACCTTCTTTTTTATATGCTTTTATTATGTTAAATGCGTTTGTTTTATGGAATAATAAATGGCAATTAAAAAATCAATTTATGTTTAATTTCTTTGCAATATTTTTAGTTGTTATTTTATATTTACCCATTATTATAGTGAATGGGTTGGGAGCTATAACGAGTAATCAATTTGTATTGCCCATTAATAGATTTGATGTAGTAAGTTATTTATTTGAATTTTTCAAGAATACGATTATTGAAATTGTTGGCTTTAACTATATATTTATATGTTTATTGTTAATTGCATCCGCTGCAATGATGCTAAAGTTTAAAATGAAATTTGAATTTAAAGCAATTGTTATTTTTATATGTTTTCCTTTTTTATTACTTATTGCACACTCTATAATACCCTTTCCTAGAACTTTTAACTATTACGTAATTGTGCTTGTCTTTTTATCTTTTATTCCTTATTGGAGAATTGTTAAGGATGTTTCAAAAAGTGTATTAATAAGTATTGTTCTGTGTGTTCAGTTTGCTTTATTTTTTAATTTTTTTTCAAATATTAAAAAATACGAAACGTTCAATATTCCGTATCATGAAATTAATACTAAAATTATAGGTGATGGTAGTTATTATTTTTCTTCTAACTTATTTGAAGTCAACTTTATATTTGAAAATATAATAAATGGGTATACTATGTCCAAAGCTAAATATAATTTCCCACAGGTAAATATAGATGTAGATACGTTGTCTGGATATGATTATTACATTATTGATAAAAAGTACGATTTTACTAAAAATAAAAAACCAGTTTTTAGTGATGGGCCTACTAATGTATATAGTAAATGATTTTTATTGGTTAAGTTGAAATTGCTGAACCATGATTAAGCTGTTTTATGGCAAGTGTATACGTAAGGGATGATTGACAATTAAAACGAAAAATATTATTTATTATTTAAATAGTTGTATAATAATGATGGTTAAATTAAAATACGTATTTCTTATTTTTTGCTTGATTGTATTTAGTTCTTTAATGCTTAATAAGACAACCGATGCAATCTCTAATGGTGATAAGTATTTTTTACTTATGCGTTATCGAGATGCGATTGCTTGGTATAAATTAGACTCTACTAGTTCTGAAGCGCAATGGAAAATAGCAAAGGCTAATATTTGCTATGGCGATGTTACAACTTCCAGTGAAAAGGAGCAATATTATAGAGCAGGTGAGCAGGCTGCAGAAAAATGTATTTCAATGGATCCTACGAATAGTAATGGTTATACTTGGCGTGCAGCTGCATTTGGCAATATTGCAATGTACGAAGGAAGTACTTCACGAGTGAAACTTTGTACAAGTATTAAAAATGATTTGTTAAAAGCGATACAACTGAATTCTAAGGATGATATTGCCTACTCAATTCTTGGATCCTTATATAGAGAAATTGGAAATATTAGTTGGATAGAGAAACAGTTGGCAATGACTTTTATTGGGAAGATTCCAGATGGAGGATATGTTGAATCTGAACAATGCTTTAATAAAGCCATTGCAATTAATGCTCAATTAATGCGGCATTGGTATGAATTGGGTTTGCTGTATACCTATTGGGATAAACCAGAAAAGGCTCTTGTAGCTTTTCAACGTGCAAAAACTTGTCCGGTGTTAATCGCAAGTGATAAAAATAAATTAATTGATATAGAGAAAAGAATTAGTGATCAGTAATGTAGTGGTCAGTGGTCAGTAAAAAAACATTTAGATCTTTGTACTTTACTTATTGATTTATAAAATAAAATTCAATCAACTATAATTTTGTGCTATTGGCAATTGAATCATGAATCAATATTTCCTATATACCTCTCAGTAGATTTTTTATTCTAAATGTTATATATTTTTAAGTTCGCCTCTACAATAAATAATTATTGATATTTTTCAGTCCTTTTATCCTCGAATCCGTCAGGTTCCAATTCAGACAAAATACTCTTATCACTGACCATTTTTCATCTCACTGACCACTAATTATCTAATCTTGTTTAACCCACGGATAATAATTTACGATCATTCCAGACTCTAATTTCTCAATGCTTGCTTTGTGATGAAGCATACCTGTACTGAAAAGTGTAGCAGAAATATCTCCAGAACCATTGTGTTTTTTTACTTCAATACCTGTTGCAGATTCATTGGCAACAATGAATTCATCAAAGTCGATCTTCTTTAAGCGGTCATGTGTAAGTACCTTGTTAATAAAGGTATTATCCAAATTTGAAAAGCACGCGCGGATAAATGGTTCAACAAATACTTTAACTCCAATTTGAACGGAAAAAGGATTGCCAGGCAGTCCGAATGCAACACAACCGTTAGGATGTGAACCAAACCAAATGGGTTTGCCCGGTTTGATTTTTACTTTATGGAAATGACACGTAAAGCCAGATGAAATCAGTGCTTGAGGAACGAAGTCTGCATCTCCGGCTGAAACTCCACCTGTTAGTATAATGATGTTCGACTTTTTACTCGCTTCAATTTGTTCCATCAGTGCTTCAAGTGTATCTTGAGCCGAACGTACATTTATATTTATTGGATAGTCTTTTAACAAAGATCTAATAGTAAAAGAATTTGAATCTCGAATCTGTTCAATTGCTATTGTTCCCGCAATTGGTTCAATAATTTCATTTCCTGTTCGAATGATTGTCGCCGTCATAAAATCAAACGAAGGCACAAATCCATATCCCAATGAAGCTAATGTTCCAATATGCTGAGTAGTTATTCTCTTTCCTTTTTGTAAAACAACAGCATGTTGTTTTACATCTTCGCCTTCAGTTGCAATGTTTTGCATAACAGAAAACGAGCATCCTTTTTTGAAATAGATACTATCATTTAATGCCATAATATCTTCGACGCGCACCAA
>NZ_CALMGQ010000064.1 GCF_937863595.1 uncultured Cytophaga sp. | reverse complement strand
AATTGATTCAAAATATTCCACACAAGCCCGCTCCTGTATTTCCCATTCAATCTCAAGAATCCTGGTTCAGACAAATGCGCAATTGTCTGAACCAGGATTTATAAAGGATTTAAAGGAAATTGGGAATAGCAAGTCAGTTGTGTAAAAGCCAAATTGATGTTATAGAAATTATCATCCACTTCAAACACGCCGACTTTTAAAATTTTCCTTTTATTACTTTTCTCTTTTCAAGATCCCATATATTAATTGGGTAGCTTAAACCAATGGATATGTATGACCCTTTTGAAACAACACTCGTCGTTTGGGTATTATTATTTTCAGTATACGTATAATTTGCACTTAAATACTTCGTTAACCCTTGATTGAAATAAAAATTCAAGGCTAAACGTTCTTTCCCTTTTTGTAAAAATTGTACTGTAAATCCAAAGATTGAAGATAGTCCATTGTTATTAAGAATAGAATACTGTAATGTTTCTGTATAATCATATCCTTTATTTATTACTGTGTCCTCCGACATTCTGTCAACAAAGTCAATATTTATTCCTGCAAAAGGTCTCAATTTAAAACTCATCAAAAAGAAGTTTGATTTTACATTTTCCTCTTCGTCTTCCATGTAAGGTCGATTATTTTTTATATAAAATAAATTGAATTCTTTTGAATCATAAGAAAGTAATATTGGTACGGCAAAAACATATATACTATTTGAAAATATATTGTGCTTATATGAAAAGTTTACATTTAAACTCCTAGATAATGTGATTCCACTAGAAAGTCCGATTTTGTTTTTATGAAAATTCAGCAGAAACCCATACCGAGTAAAAACGGACGCAAAATTATTTTTCGCACTAAAAGAATCGTCTGATTTTATTTTTGAAAAACTAGTACCTATACCCAATACAGGTGTCAACGCAAAATACGTTTGGGCACGAATTGACTTTGATAAGAAAGAAAGTAATATGAACATTAAAAATTTACTTTTCATATTACTTTAACTTAGACTTGTTAAAAGTAATTATTTTAATTGGATAAAATATTGATATACCACAATTAGTTCCTTTTGTAATAAGATTTTCTTGATAAGATTGGTTATTGGATAAAGTTGTATAACTAATTTTTATAGATTCATATGAAGTTATACCTTGTGAATAATAAAAATTTAAACCAATAAATTCTTTTCCGCGACGTAAAAAATGAATAGAAAAACCTAAAGAAATAGAAACTCCATTTCTATTAATAGTACTATATTCACTAGTTGTAGATACTTGATTATTTGAGTATGTCGCTTTAGGAAATGGTCTATCAGGTACATGATTATAAATTATAGCTGCATTCAATTTAAATAAAAAATTTAATAAATGAGTATCCCTATTTATTTCAGTAATGCTTCTTTGCATTGAAGTAGGATGCTTGCTTTTAGATTTAACGACATTTACTTCTTTTAACAAAAAGGATACTTTTAATGGTATTGATAAAGTACGCATTGCGCTTGAATGTGAATAAGAAATAAAATTTGAATCTTTCTTTACAGAAGAATTATCTTTTAAACTATAGGCATATCCTGCGTGATCATATACATAACCTGTAGAAACCACCCACTTATCTTTATAATGATAATCTAGCAAAAAACCCAACTGCACTTGTTGGTTAAATGAATTATTTTTAAAAATTGAAGAGTTATTGTCTCCAATATGTCTTGCAAAGCACCGCTGAAGACCAATAGAAGGACTAAAACTCAGGTATGATTGGCACATACATTGTGTGCCAATCATACCTAAAATGGCTAAAATAATTACCTTCATTTATTGAAAACTGATTTGATAATATCTTGTTGCATAACCATTATCTAATCTAAATCTTACTGTATAAAGATAACTTTCTAGCCCCCTAGAACTTTCATAGATACGCTTATTGATATCAGATTTATCTATTTCTTTATCTGTTCCATAACCAATTGCACCATCTTTACATTTGGGAGTATACGCAAAATAATAATCTAAAAATAATGTTTTATGATCATTATCTTCAATTGAATATTTTTGTTTATTTGCTTTGGCTTGTAACGAAAAATAAATTCCAGCATTTTGATTCACAACTTTACAATCTAATCTCCAATTTGAATCGCTATTATTATAATATTCATATCCGCTATCTTTATTTGGCGGCCCAGCTTTTCTACCACAAAACAACGTTGTGCGTTCGTTTGATGAAGATAAACCATTTGCCAATAGATCTAATACATCATCATCTGTACTATACACCATGATTTTGGCATTTGATACATTATTTGTAACTAAATCATTATAATCTTGCTTATCTTCACTTTTCAAAACAAGCACTTTTCCATTTTCCATATCTACTTTAATAAGATAATCTCCAATTTGTGTAATTGCATCGGCATTTAAAATTGCTTTTAAAAAGTCTGGGTATAACGAATCTACAATTGTACTTGATGTTCTTAAATTAGAAGTTCTTAACATGGATGGATGCGTCTGATTCTGTGCTGCAGATCTTTCTAATTTAGTTCGATTGCTGTCGCTGCCAGGCTTAAAAAAGTTTTCATACGCATCAATGGATTCAAATCTCATGTATTCATTTGTTGCTGTAACACCTGGCGCTATCTGATTTTGATTTGCAGGAGTTACTTCTGCTGATTTCTTGCTGCAATTAAAAAAGCTTAATAAAAGAGCGAACAGGAAAAATTTTCTGATTAGTTGATTAGTTGATTAGTTGATAGTAACATGTTTTTTTAAATGTTTTTGTAAAAGTTAAAACTAAATTCATTTAACGGAATTAAATAAATCTCACAATATTAATACATTAATTATTAGAATACAATTTTTTATATTTCTGTTAACATATGTTAACAGAAATATAAAAAATTGTATGTTTGCCAAAAAAAAGTGCTCTGTTTAAGATTAAAACCACCGCTCCAATCTTTCAAATTCAATGCAGAATCTTTATTCAGACAAATTCGCAATTATCTAACATTCTATATTGTCTAAACAGGATTTATAAAGGATTTTAAGGACAAGCAGGAAGTGTAGCACTATGACTGTGGCGCTTCATGATTGTAAATATTCACAAGTAAGGCAAAAAAAACCAAGGTTCATGTACTATTTTAAATAGAACATGAACCTTGGTTTTTGAGATTTGAGATTTGGAATTTGGAATTTTATTATGCGATCTCTTGCCCTTTGTCACGCATCGCAACAAATTCTCTGTATCTTCTGAACATAGCCATTGCAAGACCAATGATAACCATCAGCGTACCAATCCACAAAATATTGATGCCTGGTTTTTCTATTGCCTTAATGATGATGTAATCTTTTTGACAAGTTTGAACAGAGAAAACAAATTCGTCACTTTCTGGTTTTACTTTCTCTAAACTTATTTTAACACCTAATTCTTCATTCATCTCTGGTATAGCGCCAGAAGCACCTTGGTCTGCAAGGATAACAAGATTGGGATGTATGGGATAAGCTTGTCCATTTTCTCCCAGTAACATCAAATGTGCTACAATGGAAAAATCATTCTCTCCTAAGTTAACCCCAGGCACTGCATGTAACACATCCACATGTTTGAATACACACACATAATCGTTAATGAAAATGGTATCGTTTAGTTTAATGCTATATGTTTCAACTGGCGACCAATCTCTTTCATCCGGATTCAACGGTATTGCAGATAAGTGCGAGTATAAATCTCTCGTTGCAAAATGTTTGATATCTGGTGAAACAACACTTCCCATTTTAGGATTTTGTTGAATACGAGGAAATAATTTAAACGTATCTCCTGTTTCTTTTATATAAGCAACTTCATAAAATGTATTCTCAGGATTTGTTTCTAGTGTATCGCCTTTATGAAATACAACTACCTCTTTCTCTTTAATATCTTTGCGTAATATTACTTTGTATGGATCCTCTGTTGGGAATATCCAATCTTTATTTACATATCCGCCATAGCCTTTTACCTCTATACGTTGGCCTTTGTACACCAATTGCAAATCTTTCATTTTTTCAGGAGTATCTCTAAACAATAATAAATTGTCTCTATTTACATCTTCCGAAAATTCTTTTGAATACAATAAGCCTGTCGTATTTAAGGATACAATTTTTGAATATCCCGCAGAAAATAAAATACCAATAAACATCATTGCCATACCAATGTGTGCTATGGCACCACCTGTTAGACGATAATTGTTTTTAATTACTTTCACAAAAATCATGATATTACTAAAAATTGAAAATAGACTTGCGGCGATTAATAAGATGTATCCAATCTTTACATACATATTTATTTCTTCTCCTTTATACGCATCCAGTACACCTAATAAAATAATGAGTGTTGTAAAGCATAAGGATAAAATGATAGGTAAGTATAAGGCATCCCACAATTGTTTGCTATCAATCTTCTTCCACCAAAAGAATTGTCCCATGCCAGAAAGTATGGCGATGAAAAATGCAAAACCCATTTGCCAATAACTATAAAATGTTTCAGGGCTAGAAGGTGGTGCAGCAGCCAAATCAATTCCAAACCAGCCTGCTATCATATTGAATACAGGCATGGACGTCATGATTAACACTTGAAACGATGCCAAACTTAAAAAAGCGACACCAATAAACATCCAGAATTCACGAGAATAAACAGATGATTCTTTTTGTGTATCTTCCATGGAAGACCATGCTCGAATAATTAATATAGCAGCTAATACTGTAAAAGTAATTAAATACAAACCCAGCTGACCAGATAATCCTAAATCTGTAAAGGAGTGTACAGATGAATTTCCTAATACTCCGCTTCGTGTTAAGAAGGTAGCGTATAACACCAGCAAAAATGCGAGGGTTACCATAATAACAGCCGCACGCAATGCAGTGCCACTGTTCTTATACGAAATCATTAAATGTATGGCAGCTATTAAAATCAACCAAGGTATATAGACCGCATTTTCTACAGGATCCCAATTCCAATATCCACCAAAATTTAAGGTTTCATATGCCCAATACGCACCCATCATAATACCTGTACCCAACACAACACCACCGAGCAAGGCCCAAGGCAAAGCAGGACGTATCCATTCTTTCGTCCATCCTTTCCACATCCCAGCCATGCAATATGCAAATGGAACGATGGTAAGCGCAAAACCTAAAAACAAGGTTGGTGGGTGAATGACCATCCAATAGTTTTGCAACAAGGGATTTAATCCATTTCCATCTTCTGCAATAAAGTCGGGGCGCATTTGAAAGACAGGTAAATCAGGCATCGATTCTTTCATCAATATAAAAGGAGATGAACCAATTTTAGTGTTCAAATAAGGAATGACAACGCCTATAATCATTGAGGCCAAGAACGCCTGTACCAACATGAAAATAGACATCACTGGAGCTTCCCATTTATTATTCACTTTAATAAGAATAATACCTAATATCGCATGCCAGAAAATCCACAATAAGAAACTCCCTTCTTGCCCTTCCCAAAAACAAGAAATCATATAATAAACGGGAAGGTGATTCGAAGAGTGGCTCCAAGCGTAGTGATATTCGTATCTATGCGTATAAATAATTGCAAACAAGGTTGCCACTATTCCAAATACAGATAAGGCATGTATTGCAAAAGCAATGCGTGAAAATACCAGCCAAGATTTATTATTTAATTGATTTTCTTTTGCAGCTTCGAAATAACCGTAGGAAGCAAGGAGTGCAGCAAAGAAAGAGATGATGACACATAAATGTCCGTAATCGCCAATAAGCAGATTCATAATTAGATTTTTATTTCTTTGTCCTCATATTTTGAAGGACATTTCATTAATATTTTATTTGCAACAAAAACTCCTGCTTTCGCATGACCGATAATTACGATCTGCTCTGCTTTCTCAAAGTCTTGAGGTTTGGGTTGAAAATACAAGACCTTTTGTTCACGGCCTTTGGTATCTTTCAATATAAATTCGAAATGATTGGGGTCAATACCTGGATTGTAACTCATCCCTACATATTGACCAGAAGCATCTTTAACCAATGAACCAACTACGTGTACCATTTCATTGTCGCCTTCTTGCGCTAATTTTTCTGCCTGTGCAAAGTCAACGTATTCACTCGCACTACCTGTGCTTGAAAAGATGATCGCTACAGCAACAGCAATTACAACCAAGAGTATTATATAACTTGCTTTCATCTTGAATACTTAGTTTTGTTCTTTGTATTCATTTTCTATTTTTCCAATCTTTTTATCTAAGGAAATTAGATAAACAAATATGCCCAAAAGGATTATTGTTACAACAGTAATTACTACATAAATTTTACCATCTGCACGAAAGGCATCCGCCATATCAACGGATTGGGGTTGTTGCGCAAAAGTTGAAATACTTGATAATACAAGCAAATTCAATAAGAAGTATATTTTTTTAAGAATCATGTTTTTTAGTATCTATAATTAAACCATCTTTTTTATCTGCCCACATGCGCAAGCGAATACGTAATGTTGTTATCCAAGTGCCCAACAATATAAATCCTATAATAGAAGAATAGAATATCATATTCATTTGATGATCTCTGTCGTACCCATTAAAACCTGGGTTTCCGCCATTGCCTGGGTGTAGCGAATCGGTTAAACGTGGCATGATATAAATCAAAGCCATAAACGCCGGAAAGGCAAATATATTATACACTGCCGTGATGCGTGCTCGTTTATCTTCATCTGCAATTGCATCACGCAAAATCATGTACGCGGTATAAATCAGCATGGCGATAGCAGCGGCATTAAGCTTTGGGTCTTTTGTCCAGAATGTGCCCCATGTAAACTTCGCCCACATCATACCTGTTAATAATCCGAGGATACCGAAGAACATTCCCGTACGTGTAAACTCTACTGCAATGCGATCGTGCAGTAAGTTCCCTGAACGTAAAAATTTAATGGAATAAATAATAGCGATTAATAAAAACGTGGTCATTGAAAACCACATGGGTACGTGGAAATACAAGTTACGGATGGTTTCATTTAAAATAGCCAAACGGGGGACATCTCCTATGAAACCCATCGTTCCTGCATATATTAATAAAACAATGGCTAGTAATTTCCACCAAGCGTAGGGTGAGGAATTTGAACGCATATTTTTCTGCTATAATATAATGTTGATTCGGAATCAACAGGTATGGATACTTTATTTATTCTATGTTAAACAATATCTTTTGGAGATTTCGCATTACATAGGGTATTTTAATGTTTGGAAAATCTGTGTGATTCCCCGTATTCTAACAAACTAATAAACGGCTCTATTAGTTCTTCCAAAGATAGGGAAATAATAGATACGAAACCGTGATTGTGATCACATTCACTGCTGTTAAAACGATTAAATCTTGAAATGAAATACTGCGATCCAATCCATCTATGGCATTTTTTGAAACTTTAATCAATACCAATAAGACTGGAATTACTATGGGAAAACTCAATACTGCCATCAATGTCATACTGTGCTGCGTTTGAGCAGCAATGGCTGCAACAAAAGTCAAGGTAGAGGCTAAACTGGCAGCACCAATAATTGCGATGCACACAAACATAGAAAGATCTTGAACCACATTACCCATCACCAAGGTAAATAATGATAAGCCAATGAGTGCCATAAGTACCAGTAAAACAATGTTATAAAATAGCTTAGAAAGTATGATAGCACCAGGGCTGGCCATAAAATAATAGTAATAATGTCGACTATTGCGTTCCAACAAAAAACTCCTAGACGCTGCATTAACCGATGCCAATAAAACGATGATCCAAAATAAGGCATTCCATGTCATGGGCGATAAATCCCCTCCTCTACCAAAAAATGCGAAATAACAAATAAAAATAGCGCCCGCTAAATACACCAACACCGCATTAAACATGTAACGCAGTCGGAATTCAAGTAGAAATTCTTTTTTAATTAAGGCAGCCGTTTCGCTTATTAAAGACATGGGGTAAAAATAGGGTATTTTACTGTGTGAACCACTTATTTGATGAAAAATTGTCTGAATGGTTAAAATTGACTGAACGATGATCCTTTTGATTTAAATGATTAAAATAATTTTAGGCTTTAGCACTTAGGTAATTTAGACTTATTTATCAGCTAGTATAAGCACCTTCAAACACTTTCGAAATTGTGTGAATTGCTAAAATTGTCTGAACCACTGATTTACCTGACAAAACTGATAAAAAATGACTTAGGGCGGCTTCAATGGTGTATTGAAGCTCTTTAAGCGAAAGGCTTCCGTTAAAGACTGACGCCAGAGCACAACCAATGTTTTATAGTAACCTTCAACTAGTAAACACATGTTCTCCTATCCCACAGAAAAGTCTAGTAACTCGTAGCTAGAAACTAGTAACTACCTTAAACTTTTATTATTTTTGCAATCTATATGCTAGACAAGATTAAAGAAATTACCCAATCGATAGAATCTTTTTCGATTGATACCAAAGAACAGTTGGAAGAATTCCGATTGGAATACCTAAGTAAAAAAGGTAAGATTACAAGTATTTTTGATGGATTCGATTTTAAAACGGTAGCACCCGAAGTTAAAAAATCCATGGGTCAAGAAATGAACAAATTAAAAGTTCTTGCCCAAACAAAATTTGAAGAAATTCAAGAGAAGTTGAACACTGGAAATTCCGACGATAATACGCATCAACAAATTGATACGTCTTTACCGAGCATTCCAAACGAACTAGGCGGTCGCCACCCAATAAGTGTGGTGCGCGAACAAATATATAAAGTGTTTGAACGCATGGGTTTCAATTTATCGGATGGACCAGAAATTGAAGACGACTTCCATAATTTTACAGCATTAAACTTTCCAGAGAATCACCCCGCACGCGAAATGCAGGATACGTTTTTTATTGAACGTAATCCAGATATTGTATTGCGTACGCATACATCGAGTGTGCAGGTACGTGTGATGGAAAATCAAAAGCCTCCTATTCGAACCATTTCTCCTGGACGTGTATATCGCAACGAAGCAATCTCAGCGCGTGCACATTGCATGTTTCACCAGATAGAAGGACTTTACATTGATAAAAATGTAAGCTTTGCAGATTTAAAAAATACGCTGTATCATTTCTCTAAAGAGATGTTTGGGAAAGATACACAGATCCGTTTTCGTCCATCTTTTTTCCCGTTTACGGAACCAAGTGCTGAGATGGATATCTCGTGCTTTATCTGTAATGGTAAGGGCTGCAACATCTGTAAGCAAAGTGGTTGGGTAGAAATTGGCGGTGCAGGTATGTTGGACCCCAATGTATTAATCAATGCCAAGATTGACCCGAAAGTATATAGTGGTTTTGCTTTTGGTATGGGTATTGAACGTATCACAATGTTGAAATATCAAATAAAAGATTTACGATTGTTTACAGAAAATGATGTGCGTTTCTTGAGACAGTTTAAGCACGCGGAGTAATTTCATCTTTATAAAATTCAATAAAAATATCCGTCTCGAGCTCTATCGGGACGGATATCTCATTATAACTAGGTATTGTATGACATATGTTACTTAGTTACCTTTTCTTTCACAAATACATCAATACATACTTTTCAATCCATATTTAAAATTTCACTATATGAAAAAAATTTTACTTTTATTTACATTTTTAATTAGTCTCTATAATGTTAATTACGCTCAATGCACAAACTCTATAAGTGCTGGTATTATTGGGGCAGACCAAACCATTTGTTTCGGTTACTTTCCAACAGCAATTACCCAAATAGTAGCTCCAACAAATATTATTGGAACACCAACGTATAAGTGGGAAGCATCCGTAATGGCTTCAGGTCCATTCACACTTATGACTGGTGCAACCAATGCTACTTATTCATTTTCCATTCCGCTTACTCAAGATGTTTATCTTCGAAGAGTAATAACAGATGCGGGTATCGCACCATGCAATGTAGCGTATAGTAACGTCGTTCACATTACCGTGCTTCCAGAATTGATGTCAGGCGTTATCGGTACAGACGAAACAATTTGTGCAGGAACCATTCCTTATACAATAACCGAAATATCTGCAGCAACAGGCGGTACAGGGACATATACCTATCAGTGGCAATCTGATGAATCTGGATCATTTTCAAATATTTTTGGCGCTGCCAATGCAACTTATATTCCTACAGCCTTAACCTACACAACACAATTCCGCAGGCTAGAAACTTCTGGAATGTGTGGAACTGTAACAAGTAATATTGTTACAAAAACCATTACGATACCGGAAGTAGTAACCGTATCAATCAATGATCCAGGTCAAGTATGTTCAGAATCAGCTCCTATTACATTTACTGCAACGGCTTCTACAACGGGCACAGGAACGCTGAGCTATGCTTGGAGTTTAAATGGGACACTAGTTGGAACAAATAGTGCTTTTTTTACTTACTCCCCAGTACTAGTTGGAGATAATGGAAAAGTATTAAAAGTAGTTGTTGAAACAACTAACAGCTGCAATACAGGTAGTAAATCAGCTAGCATTACGTTGGATATTGTAAATTCAGTAACTCCAATAGTTATAATTTCAACTCCATTTAATCCTCTCTGTGAAGGATTTCCAATATCTTTTAATGCAATACCAGCTAATGGTGGTGCCACTCCAACGTATCAATGGTATGTGAAACCTTCTGGTTCAGCAGTTGCATCTACAGTTGGTACAGAATATAGTTCATACTCAAGTGCTTCATTACACAACGGTGATCAAGTTTACGTTGAGTTAATATCAAGTTTGATTTGTAGTGCTAATAACCCTGTTGCTTCTAACATAGTTACATTGAATATAAAATCTGTTCCTAGACCATCAATCGTGGAAGGAGACCAAACAGTTTGTGTTGGTTCAACAGCAACATTTACTGCAACTACTTTCATGGGAAATACTGTGCAATGGTATTATAATGGATTGCCTATAACTGGAGCAAAAATTTTAACGTACACAGCATCCCATATGGGAAGTTATTCAATCCAAGAAGATAATGGTGCATGTAATGCAATATCCCCTTCAGTAACCCTTACTATTGACCCTTGTGGTGCATTTAGCACAGCTATCACTGGACCAAACCCAATCACACCAGGAGAACAAGATGCAGTATATAGTGTATTTAATCAAACAGGTTTCAGCTACGATTGGTCTGTAACGGGTGGTACAATTGCAAGCGGCCAAAATACAAATGTGGTAACCGTAGATTGGGATAACGCAACTTCGCCAGTTGCGAGAACAGCATCTACTGGTTATTCCATTTCTGTAACAGAAACGAATCAAGCAAATAAAACAAATACAACAACGCTAGATATAAATACAGTAGCGACTGGAATTTCCAAATCACTTTCTCAAGCAGGTATCACACTCTTCCCGAACCCCGCAACAGATGCTTTCTCTATTGAAATGCCCGAAAGTGGATTAAGCGTATCCTACGAGATCCTAGATATAGCAGGCCTTTCGGTGGCGAATGGAACATTTACTTCTTCCACAATCGGACAACAAATACCAAGTGATTTTGGACCAGGCTTGTATCAAGTAGTTCTTCATTACAATAATGTTGTTACTGTTGGCAGACTGAGCAAGGTGCAGTAATTAAAAATTAATGGATTACATAGAAAATCCGAACACAGTAAAAAGTGTTCGGATTTTTTTATTTTTTATACGAAGATTCCACTTTAATCAATGCTTACAAGTTGCTTTACTTTTATCATATCGCACAAACAAATATAAATAACCCGCTCTGGACACTCTAAAGAAATAGGGCGATAAAATAACAGTTATAATACTGAAGAAAATTAAAAAACCTATATAGGACAAATCAAAATATACTGTTATAAAGAAAGTGGGAATGAACAATGCTACAGATAATGCATAACTCACATACATGGCCCCATAATAAAAGCCAGGTTCTGGCTTCATGATTTGTCCACAGCATGGACAATCTTCAGGCATATCATTCGTACTCTTAAAAGAATACATATTGGGATGAATAAACATATTTCCCTTATGGCATTTAGGACATTTTAACGTTACCAATGCCATTAGTGTATTGATTGCTTTCATAATTTATGTACAGTCTAATATTAATGCGTTTTTTTTCTAAATTCTTCTGGTACAATGCCAACTTGCTTTTTAAAGAATTTACTAAAGTAAGAGTTGTCTTTAAAGTTTAGTTCGTATGCGATTTCAGAAATACTAATTTGTTGGTTTATTAACATACGTTTTGCTTCCAAAATAATTCTGTTACGTATAATTTCACCTGCTGCAATACCCAATTGATCTTTGCATAATGCATTTAAATGATTTGGTGTAATATATAACAAGTCCGCATATTCCATCGGAAGTCTTAACTTTTTATAATTTTTTTCAATTAGCTTTCGAAAATTTTTAAGCAACGCAACATTATAACTAGATACACCTATTAATACATCTTCGTTATTTTTTTGTTCAAGAGTAATAAATATTTTTAACAATAAAACACGTATCATATCCCAACGATGCATATGAGAAGTCGCTGATTGTATTATTAATTCTTCAAACGTTCCTTGAACTTCTTGTCCTTGATCTTTTGAAAGATTTAAAACACATGCTGATGCAATTCCTGAAAAGAAAGAAAAACTTTCAATATAATCCGAACGCAATAAGAAGGATTTAAAAAAAGCATCTGAAAAATTCACTACGTAACCTTCCAGTTCTCCTTTAAATTCCCATGTATGCACTTGTCCAGGAATCATAAAATAGATGTGATTTTTTTGAATGTTAAATCGATCAAAATCTATCGAGTGGAAACCAGAACCTTTCGTAAAAAAAATTAAATGGTAAAAACTGTGTTTGTGTGGAAAATGTAAATTGGTATGTTGCTTCAAATAATCAGAAAGTCTATTTATTAAAATATCATCTTCCTTTAATTCGGATAAGCTACAAATATCAATTGTTGGAATATTATTTTTCATTACAACATAAAGATACAATAACCCTATGTAGAATAATGGTAGTTTTTATACTTTCAATGGTATTTTTTACTTATTGCAAAAAAAATATAAAAATGGCTAAAAATAAAAGTTGGCTGTAACACGTATTTTCATAAGATTTTTTATCCCGAAATATACAAATGTCTACAGCCAACAAAATCGTACAAAAGATGCCTTAATTAATTCCCAAGACTCTTTACTAAATCTATATATTTTTGTTCCGCAACTTCTTTTGCTGTTCCTTTTAAACTTTCCCAAGCGTTGAATTTTGCAATCCCTGGAAAATCAAAGAAATTAGTGGGTTTTTCAATGTTTACATCACCTTCAGTAGCCTGTTTATAAAGACTATACAATGACAATAAGGTATCATTTGATTGGGATGGTAATAATTTAGATTCTACAACAGCCTTATCAAATGCTTCACTCATATCTATATTATTGATTTATTCTATGAAATAATTGTATTATATTCTATATACTGAATTCAACGTAATAACAGTTTAAAGAGTTTCCTTTTAAATGGGTATCTTTACACAATAATCGAAATAATTTTGAAAACGTCCATATTTGAGCAATCAAGCGATATTTTAATTACTTGTGCTCCTGATTTAAGTGCTTTAACAGGCAGAGAAATCAATCAACTTTCCATTCCAATCAAAGAAATTCTACCTCACGGAATTGTAGTAGAAGGAACTGCCCAAACGGCAATGTATCTCTGCATGCATTTAAGAACGGCAAATAAAGTCCTTTTCTTATTAAAGGAAGCCAAGGCAGATACACCAGATGATTTATACCGCATTGCAAAAAAGATAGAATGGGATACGCTATTTCCAAACGATACCTATTTCAGCATTGATTCTTTTGTACAAAATAGTACCATTCGGGATACCCGCTTTGCAAACGTTAAATGCAAAGATGCAATAGCGGATTATTTTGTAACCAAAACGGGTAAGCGCCCAGATTCGGGTCCTTTACGCGATAAAGTTGTAATCTTTCTTTATTGGAGAGAAAGCGATCTATCCATTTATTTAGATTTGTCTGGTGAACCTATTTCTAGACATGGTTACCGTATCAATCCTTGGAAAGCTCCTATGGCTGAGCCATTGGCTGCTGCAGTAGTAATGACAACAGAATGGGATCCTTCTACTCCATTTATAAACCCCATGTGTGGCAGTGGCACGATTGCTATTGAAGCCGCATTGATGGGTATTCAAAAAATACCTGGCTTGGTGCGCAAGGAATATGGGTTTCAACACATCCTTGGATATGAACAATCAATGTTTGATGCCATTAAAAATTTGGCATTGAATGAAGTTAAATCTGATTTACCTTTCAAAATTATTGCTTCAGACCACGACCAACGTGCGCTAGATGCAGCGAAAGAAAATGCTTCTTTAGCAGGTGTTGAACATTTAATTGATTTTGTACTAAGTGATTTTCAAGATACACCAGTTGAACCGGGGCAAGCAGGTGTTGTGGTACTAAATCCAGAATACGGCGAACGTCTTGGAAATGAAGAGTCACTTGAACTTACGTATAAAGAAATAGGAGATTTCTTCAAACAAAAATGTGGCGGCTATAAAGGTTTTGTATTCACGGGTAATTTGGACTTAGCAAAATTCATAGGATTGAAACCCAAACGTAAAATTAAATTTTACAGTGCTAAAATTGAATGCCGTTTGATGCAATACGAATTGTATGCGGGTACGAAACGGGTGGTATTTAAAACTGTTGAGTAATAGGTTCGGTTTGTCTGGAAAATGGTCAGTTTTGAGTGGTCAGTGATCAGAAAAAAAGAAGATAGCATTGACAATTTTGTCTTTTGCTTAAATCTTTAAAAATCAACAATCATAAAACTTAATACCTATTACCTACAACATCTTCAAATATTTGTCCAATTTCGGAACAAGGCTGCTTGTCCAATCTTCTCATTTTTTTCATTGGGAAGATTCCAAAGTAATACCTTTTGTATTTTAAATCGTTTCTGGTTCGCAGAAATTCGAATGCCTTCATAATTGTCAATGTATCCATTAACAGTTGCTGCATCCAATAGTTGTTGCCTATCTTCAGCCCTTTCGGGTTCTGCAGTTGCACGAGAGGGCAATTGCGTAAACTGCTCCCAATCTAATTGCCATAGTTGTTGAGCCGTTAAATTGGCATAATTAAAAATTGGATCCTCTTCAATACCATGTGAAACAACAACATAAGGTGCGTGATATAGCAGATAAGACAGATATTCACGAGAATAGCCGAGATCAAAGAGATTGCAACCAGTGATTGTTGCGTAACTTTTAACAACCCGTTCACTATGTTCCACAATATTTGGTTGCAACCAAATGTCATTTATATTTTTTTGCATATCAATCTTTTATTACCTTTCGATATTGGAAATCAAAATACCCAACATTTAGCTTTACGCAGTTATGCCGAAAATATTTTATCAGCAATGTATAAAATTCCCTTATATAATTTATTCTCTTATAAGTGGATTTTCTTTTATTCTTGCATGGCCAACGTCTCCATTTGTACCGTTTATCTTTATTTCTTTCATACCCATATTATTCCTATTCGATGCTATTCAAGCAAGTAGCAAAAAAAGAAAAGGTTTGCGTTTTTTATCTTATACGTATCTAGCATTACTCATATGGAATATAGGCACCACCTATTGGGTATATAATTCCACAGCTGCAGGCGGCATTTTTGCAATTGTGGTAAACCCCTTATTGATGTCCATCCCGTTCGCATTCTTTTATTTCGTTCGAAAAAGAACGAATGAACGTATCGGATTAATTTCCTTCATAATCTTTTATTTGGTATTTGAATATTGGCATATCAACTGGCAACTTGCTTGGCCTTGGTTGACACTCGGAAATGCATTTGCTAAAAGTCCAATACTCGTACAATGGTATGAATATACTGGCGTGTTTGGCGGATCACTATGGATATTGATTTGTAACGTATTATTGTATCTAACAATTAAGTATACTTTCAGCAAAAATTACCTTGCCTATACTATATGCACGATAGGTATACCCATTATTTTATCGTTGGTTATTTATACTACCTACAAAGAAACAGGGGATGAAATTGAAGTGGTCGTTGTGCAGCCAAACCTAGATCCGTATAATGAAAAATTCAGTAGCTCGCCCAAAGCAGTACCTTACGAAGTTCAATTTGAACGTATGATTCATTTAAGCGATCAGGTACGAACACCACAGACACGCTTTATTTTATGGCCTGAAACAGCGCTACCTATCGATGTGAACGAGGATAAAGTAAATACACATCCATTCGTAAATTATTTGATAAACTACACCCGAAAAAATAATGTTAGTATATTAACAGGTATTGACTCCCATCGTTTTGTAGACGCATTGCATAAAACAGCTACATCGAGAGAAACTTCTGATCATTTGTATTATTACGATTCATACAATGCAGCGATGCTCATCAATCCAGATTCGAGCGTAAGCATTTATCACAAGTCTCGCATGGTACCTGGTGTAGAAAGTTTACCCTACCCCGAAATATTTGGTTTTGTATCTTCCAGCTTAGGTGGCATCGTACAGTCTATTGGTAGCGACACGATGGCAAGAGCATTAAAAAACAATACAAACATTTCTGTTGCACCTGTTATTTGTTACGAATCTATTTTTGGCGAATACGTAAGTGAATATGTAACAAACGGCGCAAACTTTATTGGCATCATCACCAACGATGGCTGGTGGGGAAATACACAAGGGCACAAGCAACATTTTCAATATGCACGTTTGCGAGCCATTGAGCAACGAAAGTCAATTGCTCGTGCTGCGAATACGGGCACATCTGGATTTATAAATCAACGCGGAAATGTATTACAAGAAAATGCCTATTGGGTACAAGATGCTTTAGTACAAAAAATAAAAATAAATTCCATTCACACTTTTTATTCAAAACATGGAGATTTTATTGGTCTACTTGCATTGATACTTTCGCCTCTACTATTTATTTATTCATTCTTTTCAAAGCGTCATGTTTAGTCCAGAAAAATTACACCAACTTACTCTTCAAGTAACTAAAATTGCCCGCGATGCAGGCGACTTCCAATTAATAGAATTAAAGAATTTTGAACTCAAAAATATTGAATCAAAAGGAAGAAGCAATGATTTGGTATCATACGTTGATAAGGAAACTGAAAAAATGTTGATCGAAGCATTGCGTAAAATTGTTCCAGAAGCAGGCTTTGAAACAGAAGAAGGGACGATAGAACAATCTACAACGGGGCTTCGCTGGATCATTGATCCATTGGATGGAACAACTAATTATTTACATAAAATTCCTGTATTTTCTACCAGTATTGCTTTAGCGCAAGACGAAGAGCTGTTGATTGGCGTAGTACACGAACCATCTAGGAACGAATGTTTTTATGCATACAAAGATGGCGGCGCATTTATGAATGGCGAACCCATTGAAGTTTCAAAAATTCAAACTTTATCTGAATCCCTTATTGCTACTGGTTTCCCATATAGCCTAAGAGGTAAAGCCGAACAATACTTCACATTGATTCGTCATTTTGTTGAGACATCACACGGTGTTAGAAGATTGGGAAGCGCGGCAATTGATTTATGTTATGTGGCGTGTGGCAGATTTGAATCCTATTTTGAATTCAATTTGAAGTCGTGGGATGTTGCTGCAGGTATTCTAATTGTTCGCGAAGCTGGCGGTTCTGTTACAAATTTTGCTGGCGGAAGTGAAGGCTGTCAAACAGCAGAAGAAGTATGTGCAACGAATAAACACATCCACCCTCTTATGATTGAATCGTTAAAAAAATATTGGTTTTAATATCCCTTTAATTTACACGTTATTACTTAACGGTGAATAAATCCATGTGTTAAAAGTTTATATATTTTCTTATACTATATTCTATCAAAACAGTATTAAATCAAAATTATTAAAAAGAGTTGGGGGATGCATACTCCCCAACTCTTTTAATTTCCATTCATATCCTCTGCAGTACAGACACCAAAATGATCTCCATGAGATAAATGTATTTGAACTTGACTTTGTGGTACTGTCAATGTTTCTTTTGTCCCATCTTGTTTTTTGTGACAAATGGTTATCATACTTTCCTGAGCAGGTGGTGGCGTAATTTTTTTCACCTGAGTTTCTTCCGTTGTACAAGCACCAATATGATCCCCATGTGCTGCATGAATTAGTCTCTGATTTTTAGGAATCGTAATCGTCACTTTTGTTCCATCTTGTTTCTTATGGCAAATAACAATCGTCTCTTCTGGTGTTGGAGGGACTGGATCTACTGGCTTAACAGGAACGTCTGCTTGTGTACATGCACCAACATGATCTCCATGATTTAAATGCATCGACAATTGACTTTTCACAATTGTGATGGTTGCTATGGTGCCATCTGATTTCTTATGGCATATAACAATCGTCTCTTCTGGTGTTGGAGGAACGGCTTCCACCGGCTTAACAGGAACGTCTGCTTGTGTACATGCACCTACATGATCCCCATGATTTAAATGCATCGACAATTGACTTTTCACAATTGTGATGGTTGCTATGGTGCCATCTGATTTCTTATGGCATATAACAATCGTCTCTTCTGGTGTTGGAGGAACGGCTTCCACCGGCTTAACAGGAACGTCTGCTTGTGTACATGCACCTACATGATCCCCATGATTTAAATGCATCGACAATTGACTTTTCACAATTGTGATGGTTGCTATGGTGCCATCTGATTTCTTATG
>NZ_CALMGQ010000063.1 GCF_937863595.1 uncultured Cytophaga sp. | reverse complement strand
AAATATGAATATATTTATACAAGTCCGCTTGCATAAACCATAGAAATCCACGGCGGGCTGGGGCGGTTAGGAAACGAAGATAGTTACAAACCAAGGCGAAAAGGATTAAGAAATAATTTAATTTTTTCTATCCTGCCAATATGTAGGAGTTCTCTGTTCATAGGTATCATAAGGAGCTACTACTCCAAAGCCATTTTTTAAATCCTCAGGAATTGTATAATTGTAAATATAATCTGGCCATAAGAATATTGTATTTTCAATATAAATTCTTCCATCTGGTGGCGCCACAAATTGACCATCTATTAAAAAATCATACGCTGGATTCCCTGAAAGTTTTGCTGTTAAACAAAAATTAACGCCTTGTTCATTTAAAACATCAAATCCTCTTAATACTTTAAAAATATCTCCAGCCTTATCAAGATAAACAAACCAATCTTCCTCTTCCTTTTTTAATACGATACTTTTTATTCCAACCCAATGCTCTTTATAAGAAGGACCATCCGGATTTTTAATTCCATGCCATTCATCAAAATAAATTACTTTATAATTACTACCATCTAAGTCTAAGGAAATATTATACTTCAAGGATAGTCTATTATTTACGCCACTCACCTGCATATAATTCACAAATTCCTTTTTCATATACGGATATCCTATACTATTTCTCCTTTGGTATATGCTATCTTTTGAGAACAACCAATATGCTATTGCTTGTTCTGCAGTAGTGTCGCTGTGGGGTTTACTTACGTTTGAAAAAAATTGAGTTATATCGTTTGATCCTTTTTCATACATATTCAATGTTATGCTATACCCAGCCTTTTTTATTAATCTAAAAAATGACTGTTGAAAATTACTAATATCTATATCCGATTTGTTTTCGTTTAATTTATCCAATGACACTTTAGTTGTTTTACCAATCGAATCAGTATCAAAAACAATATTCGCATAATAATAATCATACGAAAGTAAAAATCTGGATCCGAAATAATCTATATTTTTTAAGATCGGTGCTGGTAACGTTTTTTGATTTCTAAAAAGATTAGCCCAATACTCAGGTTTAATTCTTAAATATGCTGAGAATATTAAAAAATCCACATTGTCGCTGACAATCCAGACATTGTTTCTTTTTACCAGTATTACTGGAAACAAGCGCATGGTATTATACACGTACACTGCATGTACCATAGATATACAATACGATTCCTTCTGATATGTAAAATAAAATTGTGAGCTTAAGTATAATTTAAACTGTTCAGCAAAGGATTTTTCTTTTCTATAATTGAATGTTGCTTGTTCGTAATTTGCAGGATACTCTTGTTTTACAGATATTTTTTTTAACCACTCAATTGAATTGCAACTAAAATAAGAGCAGAGGGTTGTATTAATATCATTCAATTGTGTTGTTTCAAATTTACTATACGGTTTGCTGGATATTAGCAGTTCATTTTTTGGTGCATAATAACGTTGAGGATATAATGGATCACTCAAATGATACAAGCCTCCTTTATTTTCAACTACTTTATTCTCCTGAATTTGTGCAACCAAATTAAAATGACAACTAAGGAATAAAAGGAAAGTGATTAATTTTATATACATAATATTATTATTATTTATTAGTAAGTACTTTTGAACCTATTGTAATTGGTGGTATAGGTGGAAGAGGAGGTAATAAACTTTGGGGAATAAACACCGAATTACTAACCAGACTAACGGTTAGCTGTAAACTAATAATCGCCTCTATCAAACATGGATTAGGATTTTGTATACAAGGTGATTGAAAATCAACAATGAGACTTATTGCAATGTTAAATTGCACAGGAGAACCATCAGGAAAAGAACGATTATATGTTCCTGTGATTCTTCCTCCTGATAAATTAATAGACGGAGCTATATCCGGTGTTTTTCGAAGATTTTTATCATAATTTATTAAAGCAGGCTCACCAGTTACTGTTAGATCTATTAATGGTAGTGTAGCACCTCCATTTAAATTTATAGTATATTTTCCGCCGTTGTTGGTATCACTCCTCACCTTCACCACAAACCCCGCCGTGGTTGCGCCTTTTCGGCCAACCACCTGCTACTCTATGATGTTACACAATCAATTTAAAGAGAAATTATTTGGAATGATCACATCACCACTTTAAATTTAAAATGTTTTTATCATATCAGCTACACATGGAAAAAATTATTCACCTGCAGTTTTCTTAACTGCGATTATTAAAGGATGGAAAGCTTTATTGAAGCCCGAGAAATATAAAATTAGTGTTATCAATAAACTCAATCAAATGTTGTTGATGATAAAATTATTCTTCATGGATATTGTCCCGATAAACATCTGTAAAAAAAAAATGCCGCTCATTTGTAATTCTTTCATATTGTCTGAACTACAATTTTTAAAGAATTAAAAGGAAATAAATAATGTCAAATTAAATCATACAAATCATTTTAATTAAAAAAATCATAACCTGTACAGCTTTTGGGCGGGAGTTCAGACAATTTTTGCAACATTACAGAGTAGCAGGTGGTTGGGTAAGAGAGTAGAGCACCAAAATAGAGTAGAAAAACCCTACACCGTTTTATTTTTTTCCTGACCATTGTACACTACCCACCGACCACTCTTTAATTTTTTTATTGTATTTTTACATCAATACGCAGCCATCTACACGTGAAAGTATCGGAATTATTGAGTTTATATGAGTACGATTCTCATATTCAGCTATTGAAACAAAAGCTTCAAGAAAGGGGTACAAATAGTCTCTTTTTAAAAGGTTTATCTGGAAGTATGGATGCCGTAGTGGCTGCTTCCCTTGCCCAAAAAAGCAACCAAACCCAAGTTTTCATCTTAAACGACAAAGACGAAGCCTATTTTTTTCAAAACGATTTACAACAGCTAATCGGACAGCCTGTTTTTGTTTTTCCGGCTTCCTACAAAAAACCCTATCACTACGAACAAGTTGAAAATGCCAACATTTTACAACGTGCTGAAACATTAAATTACATTGTCAACAATCAAGATAAAGCATCTTTCATTGTTACCTATCCGCTTGCGCTTTCTGAAAAAGTCATTAATAAACGCTCTTTAGTAGAAAATACCTTTATTGCAAAGGTTGGTGAAAAACTCAACCGAGAGTTTATGGAAGAGTTTTTACAAAGCTATTCCTTTGAACGTGCCGATTTTGCCTACGAAGCCGGTCAATATGCCATCCGTGGTGGTATCATCGATATCTTCTCCTATTCCAACGAATATCCCTATCGGATTGAATTGTTTGGAGATGAAATTGAAAGCATCCGTACCTTCAATCCAGAATCACAATTATCGATTGCAACTTATCCGACCTTATCGATTACGCCAAACGTACAAACACGTTTGTTAAAAGAAGAACGCGAAGCGCTATTTACATTTTTGCCAGACAATGCACTGATTTGGATAAAAGATTATGAATTAACGAATTCCATTATAGATGAATGCTTCTCTAAAGTAGAAGTCCAATTTGATAGCATCCTTGCTGCTAGCGGAAACAGTACATTAATCACTTCACCCGAAGCCTTATTTGAGCAATCCGATTCGTTTAAAAAAAGTCTTAAAGGGTTTACAATCTTAGAGTTCGGTTCAAGATCGCATATTGCGAAATCAGAAAAAATAGAATTCGAAGCGAAGCCACAACCTTCTTTCAATAAAGAATTTAATCTACTTCTTGACGATTTAAAATTACGCATCAATCAAGGATACAAAGTCATTATTGCTTCCGAATCGCACCAGCAAATTCAACGTTTGCATTCCATCTTAGAAGAGTTGGATCCCTATGTGCGGTTTGAAGAATTGATTTCGCCCATGCGCGAAGGATTTATTGATTTGCAACGACAGGTACTCTGCTATACCGATCACCAAATCTTCGATCGCTTTCACCGATACAAAACCAAAGAGCGCTTTTCAAAATCAAAATCCATTACACTCAAAGAGTTGCGTACCTTACAACCAGGCGACTTTGTAGCGCATACCGATTTTGGTATTGCTCGTTTCGCTGGACTAGAACGCATAGACAACAACGGGCATGCGCAAGAAGCCATTCGTTTGGTTTTCCGCGACGATGATTTGATGGTATTATCCATTCATGCCTTACATAAAATTTCGCGTTATACCGGAAAAGACGGGCAAGCGCCTGTTATGACGAAGCTTGGCTCTCCCGATTGGGAAAATAAAAAGAGCAAGGTTAAAAAACAGGTTAAAGACATTGCCAAAGAGTTGATTCAGTTGTATGCCAAACGTAAAGCGGCGCCTGGGTTTGCTTATTCCCCCGATTCATTTTTACAAGTAGAATTGGAATCTTCGTTTATGTACGAAGACACACCCGACCAAGGAAAAGCTACTGCAGACGTTAAAAAAGACATGGAAGCGCCACACCCAATGGATCGCCTAGTTTGTGGCGATGTTGGCTTTGGCAAAACAGAGATTGCGGTTCGTGCTGCCTTCAAAGCAGTAGCGGATGGCAAACAGGTTGCGATATTGGTGCCAACGACTATTTTGGCGATGCAACATTACAAAACCTTTCGCGATCGCTTGGCCAACTTACCCTGTGTGGTTGAATACATCAATCGATTTAAAACAACTGCGCAAATAAAAGAAACCTTAAAACGTGTTAAAGAAGGTAAAACAGATATTTTAATTGGTACGCATCGCGTAATCAGTAAAGATGTTGAATTTAAAAACGTTGGTCTTTTGATTATTGATGAAGAACAAAAGTTTGGCGTGAAGGTGAAAGAAAAATTACGCGAATTTAAAATCAACATTGATACGCTAACACTTACGGCAACACCGATACCTCGTACCCTACATTTTTCCTTAATGGGGGCGCGTGATTTATCGATTATAGCTACGCCACCACCAAACAGACAGCCTGTTACGACAGAGATTCATGTTTTTGATGAAGAATTGATTCGGGATGCAGTTGCATTTGAATTGAAACGCGGCGGACAAGTATTCTTTGTACACAACCGTGTGCGCGATATTGAAAGCATGGCTTTCATGATTAAAAAATTAGTACCCGATGCACGTGTTAATTTTGCACACGGACAAATGGAAGGGGATAAGCTTGAAGAGGTAATGCTGAAATTTGTTGCCGGCGAATTTGATGTATTAATTTCAACAAACATTATTGAATCAGGTTTAGATATTCCAAATGCCAATACCATCATCATCAACTCGGCACACATGTTTGGTTTGTCAGACTTGCATCAAATGCGTGGACGAGTAGGTAGAGGAAATAAAAAAGCTTTTTGTTATTTGTTAACTCCGTCTGTAAAAGCATTGAACGGCGATTCGCGCAAACGTTTGAGTGTATTAGAAGAATTTTCGGATTTGGGCGATGGCTTTAAAGTTGCCATGCGCGACTTAGATATACGTGGTGCTGGCAACATGTTGGGTGCCGAACAAAGTGGTTTCATTACCGATATTGGTTTTGATATGTACCACAAAATTTTGGATGAAGCCATTCAAGAATTAAAAGAAACAGAATTTGCCGATCTCTTTAAAGATGAGTTGGATCAACAACGCTTGAAAAACTTGGTGCAAGACTGTGTCATCGAAACCGACTTATCTATTTTGATTCCAGAAAACTACGTCAACAATATCTCGGAACGCCTTTCTTTATATTCTACCATTGACAGTATAAAGAATGAAACCGAATTGGCTGCATTTACCAATGGAATCATCGATCGCTTTGGACCATTACCTAGAGAAGTTATTGATTTAACCGAAACAATAAAGCTTCGTTGGTTGGCTCAAGAGCTGGGCTTTGAAAAACTTACGATTAAAAACGAAATCATGCGTTGTCAGTTTGTCCCTTCAGACAGAACGAGTTATTACACATCCGACGTGTTTGGATCTATTTTATCTTTCGTGCAAGCACATCCCAAGCAGTGTAAAATGAAAGAAATTAATAAAAAATTATTATTAATCATTTCAGAAATTCAAACTGTCGAACTTGCTGCACTATTTCTCAAAAAAATTCAGAATACTTCTGTTATTAAAAAGTAATCATTGCAGAAATAAAAAACTTTGCTGAACTTAGAGAAACATATTTTTAATTCAAACTAAGTTGGAAGGAGCCTTCAAAGCGCACACATTAGAAAGTTACGAGAAACGAAAGCGTCTATTAGATTACTTAATCAAAGGCGCCTCTTTAATCGCCATCTTAGCAACCATTCCTGAACTTATTTATTGGGTAACAGATACACTTATCGTTGTTTCTGTTATTTTAATCAATTTTGGCGTATGTTATTTTTTGAATAAAAAACATACAAACAGTGCGGCCAACCTCGTAATATTAACGGTTACGTCTTTAGTTTTTGTACAATGCATACAAACAGGCTTGTCTTCAATGATCTTCTGCTTTTATATGCCTTTATTGATTGGTATTCCTTTTATAATTGACAACAGAAAAATAGGATTGATTTTATTTCACATGATTTTGCCTATCCTTTTGTGCACGTATGTCATGTTTTTTCATCAATCTTCAGATGAATCCTACAGACAGTTGTCTGAAGGCTTTCAAAGCACCAATAGTAAAATTAACTTTCTATGTGCCTTAACCCAATGTGGATTTTTCGCCTGGTTCATTATTCGAGATCACACCATATCCAGTAAATTGATATTGCTATCTAAAGCAAAAATTGAATATAAAAATGCACATCTTCAGAAGACAAATTCAGAGATGGACCATCTGGTATACAGTATTAGCCATGATTTACGTGCTCCCATAGCTTCCGCACTTGGATTGATTGAAATAAGTAAACTTGAAACTGATCCAGAAAAATTAAGATATTATGAAACGTTAAAAGAAGCATGCCTTAGACGTTTAGATAATTTTATTTATGACATTTTAAATTACTTAAAAAATAACCGCTTAGAAGTCGAAGTTTCTGAAGTACACATCAAAGAAGAAATTTTAAATTGTATAGAGATGAATTCTGTTTATAACGAACAGGTATCTGTAAGCATTGATTGTGATTTTGAAGGAGAGTTTTATACCGACAAAAATAGATTGCGGATGATTTTAAACAACATCATTTCAAATGCATTCAGATACTCTAAAACCACACATGTCGATAAAACAATTCATATAAAAGTCAAAAATCAATTTCCCGTTTTAGAAATATCAATCGCAGATAATGGCGTTGGTATTAATAAAGAATATATGGATAAAATTTTTGATATGTTCTTTAAAACAGATGAAAAGACGAAGGGCAGTGGCTTAGGTTTGTACATTACAAAAGAAGCCATTAGTAAAATTGAAGGAACGATAAACGTTTGGTCTGAAAAAGGAGTGGGATCTATTTTTACATTATCAATTCCAAATCTTAAAGGACGTGTGTTTAATACCCTCTCAGAACAAGCCTAATTTTTTTTGTAGGTTTAAATTAGTTTTTTGAAGTAGGTTGTATGTTTTTTATGTTTTACTTCATAGTTTGCGCCACACAAACTATCCCTAATTGACATAAATTTTTTCATGCCTATCTTTGACCTATGAATCTAAGGAACGATTTCTATCATTGAGCCTTTTAACCAATTCATAATTATTTGAGTATTACTGGTTAGATTACCCAAAACGTATAAATGCGATGAAGCCAAGACTGCTGATTCTGATGCATCTTAAGACTCCACACAAGCAGCCTCAACAAATGTTGAATGAATAAATTTTATAGACATATCATTCTTTGAAATAAATCCTACATGATTATCTAATCCCACTACATACAGATTGTTTGGTTGCAATTCAATATATGCTAGCATAGATCCAATACTGGTAAATTTTTTTACATCACTGCATAAGGTATTCACAATAGCATGTGAATATTGTTGTGCCAGTTTATATCGATTTAAAACAAACCCTGAATGTTTTAAGGTTGTGGATACAAGATAACCACAGGCTATCTTTCCACGTTGCGGTTCATCCGTGATACCATTAAAATCCCATTCCGTTCCATACCAATATGGTAAAATATTTTCTCTCAAAACCTGATGTAAATAATGTGAGGCAGAATCCAAACACCTATTTTTTTCTACTTTGGTTGAAGCATTTAAATAATCTTGATACATCCGTATACGTTTTGTGTTAATCTGTTTCCGTAAGGTAGTATAGGAAGTTGAAAAATTCTCTGCAGATACATCTGGAATGACACTACCGACTGGAGTAGAATCTACTTTGCTAGACACATTAGTTGTTGTTGAATCTGAATGCTGTTGAATTGGCGTATTTTGCTCGTGTCCACACGAAATACACATCAAAATAAAAATGCCTGTACTGAATAAAATTTTCATATGTTGTTTTATTACATAATGTTAGAATGTAAAAAAGATACAACATCAGGCGAAATTCCAAACAGACATCAAAAAATTGCTCGTAGACTGACAGCTGATTAAAATTATCTGAACCGTTGATTAAGATGATTCAACTGATTTACAATGATGAAAATAACCGCTTCTTTTTAACTTTAAAAAATCTAGCGTAATTAGAAAGCTTCTTTTTTTGCCTGACCACTGTTTACTGACCACTGACCACTTTTTACCACACCACTTTTTTTACATATCACGAACCAACACTTTCTTCAAAATCCGCTCATTCACTTCCGTCAAATAAGCTGCATTATACGGTCCATGCCAATTCATATCCATTGTTTCACCCCGATCCCAATCATAACATGCATCATCGGTTATATAGCCAATATATCCACCATTAAAACCACTCAGTATCAACTGCGCATTATGATCGCTACAAATCTTTTCTAATGGAGGCATTAATTCACCAGAGTAATCACAGGGCATGCCCAACAAAACTGTATTGCCTATTTCTACTATTTGAATATCTGGTTGATCAGAGCCAAGTATTGTATGAAAAACCCAAGGTCGAATTCGAATATCTTTTTGAAGACGTAAATGTGGCTCTCTTAAATATAAAGGGATACGTTTATAGTACAACGTTGAGGTATAGGAATAATCAACAGGCGCTTCCATTAGTTTAGCTACTAACACTTTCGAAATTGTATCCAGTTGTTTTGTTGCACTCCCAATAAGTGGAAAGCCAGGACCATGACTACCAACTGCACCAGCTGCATAACTTACAAAAGATGCCCAACCATTTTTTTCTAACATGGAAGAAACCTCACCCGGATAATCTGCTGATATGTAGGTAATATCTGAATCCAAACAATTTGCATGTGCTGCAAAAGTAAATAAACAGGCTTCTTCTCCTTTTTTCGTTTTAAATTTTAATCCTCGAATGTAATTATCCTTCGGTGCATCAACACCTTTTAACCGATTGTGTACAGCACTTGGAGCAGCAACACGAATGTAGGATTGCTGCACAATGGCTAATTTATGAATGGAACCTTCGATGGATTTTTCAATGGCATTAAAAAGGAGGTCTACATATGCCTCAGAATATTCGCCTGCTAAAAATTTACCCGCAATCTTAGGCTCCCAGCCACCCGGGGCACTGTGTGTATGCGTAGCCGTTAAATAAATGTGTAAATGATATTTTTCTTCTAATGCTTTGCGTACTCGGTCTTTTAAGTCTGGGGGAAAAATCAATAAATCTAAACACACATAAGCTACGCGTGTTTTTTTATTATCAAATACAAATGTTCGAACAAATGTTGTATCCGCAACCCGAACTGCCTTTTCTCTTAAGCCATAGCCAGCCAAGGGATACGGAAGTATATCTGGCGTAAGTGCTACTTTAAACCAACCTGCTTGCAGCGTATCAGCTATTACTTCATCCTCTGTAACATTAAAGGAATCCAACGTTGCACTCATGGATGCATAATAAGGCATTTCTTTATAAGGTGTACGATCCACTGTTGTGAAAACAGCTAAGACAGTAACCACAGCAATTAAAATAATAATTAAAAACGCTTTTAAGATCTTTTTAATATAATTCATCTTTTGAATTTATGTATGCAAGATACATTCTACGAATTGATTCACAAAGAATCGAATATCATGCCAAATTAATACTGTAATCACTAGAAAATTTGTACTTACTATATTAATTTAGGTATTTGCAGAACATAACGCACATTTTTGATGGAATCAGTAGATATATCAATTGTTATTCCGAGCTATAACGGGAAAGAAAAAGCTATTCGACTTTTACATGCTTTAGAAAAACAAACCTATCTGAATTTTGAGGTTATTGTTGTACTAGATGGTTCAACAGATGATAGTGCAAATGAAATCCTTAAAACAGATTGGAAACAATTTTCAGTTATCATTTTAGAACAAGAAAATAAAGGTCGTGCAGGTGCTCGCAATGCGGGAGTTAAAATAGCTAAATCAAAACAAATTTTGTTTTTAGACGATGATATGATTGCAGATATAAACTGTGTAAAATATCATGTAGAAACCTTTGCATTACTACCAAATGTTATCTTAATGGGTCAGGTGATAGAGCCAAGTAGCATTTCGGATAAAGAAATTAAAAAGTATAAAAACTATTTAAATCAAACATGGTCTATCGTAATTGATCCATATAAAGCAAATTTCTTCCCACAAGAACTAACGATTTTAAGCGCTCAAAATATGTCTTTGGGCATTGAGATTTTTAACCAATTAAATGGATTTGACGAAGCATTAAGAGACATCGAAGATTATGATTTTGCACTTCGAGCAAAACGTGAAAAAATTCAAACGTATTATCTAGCAAGTGCTTTTGCTGAACATCAAGATGATTTCACATTCAAAAAATATGCAGACCGTTCTAAAGCGTATTTAAAAAATAGATTATTAGCCAAACAATTAAAACCCGAATTGTATAAAAATGATCCCATTTTGAATCACGCACATAGCATCTTTTTAGTCGGAATCTATAAACTATTAAAATACCCGTTTTGGTTGAAGATGTTCGATTCTTATACTATTTTTCAATTTATTCTGCCTAAAAAAATACGGTATAAATTTTATGGCATTGCAATAACTGCTTATATACACAATCAAGACAAATAATTACACTTTTATCCATCACTTTCGCTCATATTCTTGCATTCGAGGATTTTTTTAGAGCTTCGATTTAATTGATTGTAGGTATTTTCGTACCTTTGTGCTTCAATAAAAAATTCCACATGCTTAGTTGTTCTAATATCTCTCTTAAATACGGTAAGAGAACTCTTTTCGAAGAAGTTTCCATTCGTTTTGCTTCGGGTAACTGTTATGGTTTAATCGGTGCAAATGGTGCCGGAAAAACGACCTTCTTAAAAATTCTTTCTGGTGAAATTGATCCAACTTCTGGTAAAGTTGAAATGTCTCCAGGTGAACGTATGGCGATATTAAAACAAAATCACTACGAGTTTGATGAGTTTACGATATTGGAAACCGTAATCATGGGCCACAAGCGTTTGTACGAAATCATGAAAGAGCGTGATGAAGTGTACGCAAACCCTGATTTTTCTGAAGCAGATGGTATCAAAGCGTCTGAATTGGAAGCTGAATTTGCTGATATCAATGGCTGGAATGCAGAAGCAGAAGCTGCTGAATTGCTAAGTGGATTAGGTGTTAAAGAAGAGTTGCATGCCACACCAATGAAAGATGTGGACGGAAAAATAAAAGTACGTGTGTTGCTTGCGCAAGCTATTTTTGGTAACCCCGATGTATTGTTGTTAGATGAGCCTACCAATGACTTGGATGTTGACTCCGTATTGTGGTTAGAAAACTTCCTTGCTGATTTTAAAAATACAGTAATCGTTATATCTCACGATCGTCACTTCTTGGATACCGTATGTACACACGTTGCAGATATTGATTACGCAAAAATTAAATTATATACAGGTAACTATACGTTCTGGTACGAATCTTCTCAATTGGCTGCCAAACAAAAAGCAGATCAAAACAGAAAGGTTGAAGACAAACGTAAAGAATTGCAAGACTTCGTAGAGCGTTTCTCTGCCAATGCTTCTAAATCAAAACAAGCAACTTCTCGTAAGAAATTATTAGAGAAATTGGTGATTGATGAAATTACCGCTTCAAGTAGAAAATACCCAGGTATCCAATTCCGTTCTGAACGCGAAGCGGGAGATCAATTGCTTACAATTGAAGGCCTAAGCAAAAAAGGACCAGATGGAAACTACTTATTTAAAGATTTATCCTTTACCATCAATAAAGCAGATAAGGTTTCTATTTTAAGTAAAGATCCACTATGTATTTCAGCCTTGTTTGATGTACTAATGGGTATTGAAAAACCAGACGCAGGGGAATTCAAATGGGGTGTTACCACAACTCAATCCTACTTCCCAAAAGACAATACGGAATTCTTTTCAGACGGCGATTTAAACTTAGTTGATTGGTTGCGTCAATATTCTAAAGATAAAGACGAAAGCTTTATTCGTGGTTTCTTAGGTCGTATGTTATTTACAGGCGAAGAATCCTTGAAAAAATGTACGGTACTCTCGGGTGGAGAAAAAGTGCGTTGTATGCTTTCTAAAATGATGATGGAATCCTCTAACGTGTTAGTAATGGATGATCCAACCAACCACTTAGATCTTGAGTCCATCACAGCATTAAACAATGCGCTTATGGAATTTAAAGGTACCATGTTGTTCTACTCACACGATTACCAATTCATTAATACCGTTGCCAATCGCATCATCGAACTAGGACCAAATGGCTTCATTGATAAAACAATGACGTATGAGGAATACTTGGAAGATGATAAAGTGAAGGTTCAGAAGGTAGCGGTATATTAGTTGCTATAAGGAAGTATAGAGTACTTAGTATTGAGTACAAAGTCCGGCTTTCTCAATAAATGTTTCTTATAAGTAATTTATGCTTTTTATTAATTCTTAATTATAAAAAGAAATGTCTCGCTATTCGTTTAGCGGGACATTTCTTTTTTAAACCTATATGGTTTTTTAATTCGATCGTGTTAATTTAAAATGAACAACAAATATACCGTTCACCTAATGTATCACACAAACGAATCGTTATAGGTTTGTGTGTTATATGTCAATGTGTCCTAATTAGTCGTGCCTTAAAAAGCCACTTTTTTCAAATTCGGAAATAGATTTATTAGTGCATAGATTATTGAGTAGATACAGCGTTTCATGCTGTCTAAAGAAGATGCTATCAAACGTAGCATCTTCTTTAAATTAAAGCCCGCCGCTGCGAGCACGCAATTAACAAAATCGCCGTACACGCCTTTGAGGAAATTTCGTTGCATTCGATGATCGTATTTGAGATGTCCAATCACAGGTTCAATCGAAGCTCTCCTTCTAAATTTATTTCTTACTTTTTGTTTTTGGTATCTGGTACTGCTATCTGGCAAAGGCTTTGGAATAGTTATGATTGTTTCATTTATTTTTTTCTTACCTCTATAGCCTCTATCACAAATTGCTTCAGTAGGATTCCGTTCTGTTACATATTTTATTTGTTCTAAGGTTTGCGCTAAAGTATGTACATCACTTACATTTGTTTCAAATGAAGTTGCAGAAACAATTATACCTGTGTAGGCAGTAACACCAATAGATACTTTACATCCAAATTCATATAGCTTATGCGCTTTGCCTTTACTCATGCAATAAACATCAGGTTCATGTAACGAATAAATTTTCTTTTTATCTCCTCTCTTTTGCGCCAATATTTTATCATAAAACAAGAACCTGTCTTCGGAATGTTTTTTTATTTCTTCGGGTAGATGGTTTCTTAATTGCATGATTACTTTCTTGGCATATTTACGCAAATCTCGAACGGCTTGGCTTGCTATTGTTTTTTTTGTAGGATGTGAACTGAACCGTAATTTCAACTTGGCTTGAGCTGTTTTTCTACTAAAGCTTTGATGCAACTTAACATTACTTTTACCAGCTAGGCGCCAGCATTCTTTTAAAATACCAACAGCAAGTTTTGCATCCGTAGGGAACGTAATATCCTTTTCTTGAACAGTCGTATCTATTAATACTTGTTCTTCCTTAATGGCTTTACAATGCAAGGAAGCACTAACTTTTAAAATGTATTCTACACCTGTCTTTTGTATTCTTTTTCTAAAATGAACTAAGTCACTTGGATCACAAGGTGGGGCATGATTGAAAAATTGTTCGCCACAGAAATATTGCCAATAAGGATTCTCAACCCATCTAGGAATAAGGCTTTCGTCAGATTCATTAAACATGCTTTTTAGCATTAATAAACCAACCATTGTGCGGGTTGGGACACTCGGTCTACCTAAGTCTGAATAGTATTGCTCAAACTCTTTATCAATACTAGGCCAATCAATTCTATGTGACAAAACAACGAGTGCGTGAGTATCTAGAATTAAGGTTTTTAGCTGAATTTTGAACATGTTCAATTGAGGCTCGTGTTTATGTTTTCCTTGCATTTCCCCTACAAAATAGTGGTATTGTTAAATTACTAGGGGAAATTTAATCCTTTTTTACCGCTATACAATAGGCCAATGCTAGCTTCAAGGCCTTTTTAAGGCACGACTAATTATGTAACAGTACAATTCGTCTTGGTTGTGCCTTTTCGGCAAACCAACTACTAATTAACACTGCTATTTTTATAAAACTTCTCACAGCTTTCATTGTCGTTCGGCTTTAGCCAACGGTATATTAGTTGCTATGCTATGTAATTGTAGACTGTTTTATGCATAAAAAAAGAAGTCCCGTTAAATCAATAACGAGACTTCTTTTAAACTTTAGGCCTTAAGCCTTTCGCATTAGGCTCTTAATTACTTCACTACCAAAGTAGTTGTACCAATTAAGTTGCCATCTTGCCATACTTTTAATGTATATGTACCAATTTTGTATTCAGAACCTTTAGAGTATGTGAATGAAACAGGTTGATTTGTATTAGAGAAATCAATGTTTTGTTTTTCAGTAAATGGTACTTCTTTTCCTTCAGATGTTTTGAAGAAACCACCACCTAAAGAACTATCAAATAATGGTGCACCGCTTGGCTCAATTACTTGTAAGTAAATTACTTTCTTTGTTTTAGGAGCAACTTTGTTTTCGCCTAATGTAAATGCTACTTTGATTTTGTCGATGTTTTTACCTTTGTATTCATCATCCATCAACTCTTTACCTTTTGCATTGATTACAGTAGCTTTTAAGTTTTCAGCTTTTAAGATTGAAGCCAATTCATATTTCTGTTGTAAGTCAGAACGAACTGTTTTCAAGCTATTGATAGAATCATTCATAGATACTTTTTCTTGATTCAACGTATCTATTGAAGATTTTAAGCCTACATTCTCTTCACGTAATTTGATGATTTCAGCTTCTTTATCAGCTAAATCTTTTTTGTAACCATTAATTTGAGCGTTTAATTTTCTCATATTAACTGCATTACCATTTTTCAAACCAACGATTGCTTTGTCTAATTCAGCAATTTTAGAAGCTAATGAATCATTCGATAAACCAAGTTCAGCAGATTGTGCTTGTAAACTTGCAAATTGAACTTGTAACGCTTCTAATTCACTTAATTTAGTCTGCAATGAATCATCTTTTAAGATAATTGATTGTTCTTGTTGTTCAATCTTTGTAGATTTTTGATTGTTGTTGAATAATAAATATCCAATCACGCCTAGTAAAGCAAGTATGATTAAGATAAAAATTAAATTGTTCCCTTTTTTGTTTTCTTCTTGTGCCATAATAAGTGTTAGTTAGTTTAAAAGTTTGTCATTTATAGTTTATAGTATATTAAATATACTCAAATAAACTTAAGTATTCCAATAGGGTAATGATTCTTTTAGTTGAATTATTGAAAAGACTGATCTAGCCCCTTCTTCCAAAAACCTACCCTTTACAAACTATATCCAAACACATTCAATCGTTTACAATCGAATAGTATATTGTTACCAGCATTTGAACGATTAAATTAGAACAGTGAGTTGGCTTAAGGTGAACTCCATTTATACCTGTCATTATTCCTCCCACCTTATAGGACATCTAAAATTGCCAATTCGTGGGTCTCAAATCCAACTGTGCCAGCTTCCTTTTTCAAAAGAAAGAATTTTAATACTGTTTTTAATAATCATTGGTAACTGTGCGTTTTTTTTGCAATTTGTAAACCATAACAAGACAGGAAACCATGAAATATGATGTGTGTATTATAGGCGCTGGACCAGCAGGTTATGCGGCAGCAATGAGAGCCTTAGATTTGAACAAATCTGTCATATTAATTGAAAAAGAAAAAGTTGGAGGTGCGGGTTTATATAATGGTGCCATTTCCTCAAAAACATTCTGGGAACTTTCAAAAGATATTCAAACTGCCCGTAGAAGGCTCGCTCAATATAGTCCGGATCAACATTTTTCTGTTACCTATCAACAAGTTTTGGGACAAGTACGTGGAGGCATTGCCAACAGACGTTTTCACCTTGAAGGACAAATAGAAGGCCTATTAAAACAAGAAGGAATACGCCTTCGATATCTAAAAGGATACGCAAGAATTACTGATGCACATACTGTTGAAGTTCAAACAGGTACTGATAAAGAACTTATTGAAGTTGAAAATATTATTATTGCCACAGGTAGTAGTCCCCGAAAACTTCCAAATATTCCCATCGATGAAAAAATAATTGTAACAAGTGATGGCGTAGAGAATTTTGAAAACTTCCCAAAAAGTCTCGTTATTCTAGGTGCAGGTGTTATCGGTTGCGAATGGGCAACCATATTTTCAAATTTTGGATATACGGCAGTAAACATCATCGATAAAGCAGATCGCATTTTATCTTTCGAAGACGATGATGTAACTGATGTGGTAGAAGCAAACATGCGCAAACAAGGTATAACGGTTCATAAAAAATCGAACTTGCTGAGCATGAAAATTGCAGATGGTGAAGTAGAATACATTATTGAATATACCGATGGCAGAAAAGAAATGCATCGCGTTGAAAAGGTACTCGTTTCAGTAGGACGCGTACCCAATACTAAAAATTTAGGTTTAGAAGAAGTCGGTGTTACTCTGTTGCCAAACGGACATATTTATAATAACGACGGACAAACAAATATACCAAACATTTATGTTGCAGGTGATATTTCTTCGGATGTGGCACTCGTAAACGTTGCAGAACTTGAAGGCAGACATGTCATTGAGAGAATGTATGGACTTAGCAACGAAGATCTGACGTATAATCACGTATCCACTATCATGTTTGTACAACCGGAAGTTGCTGGAGTTGGTATGAATGAAAAACGTGCCTTAAAAGAAAAAATTCCTTACAAAGTTGTTAAAATTCGGTATGATATGATCCCTCGTGCCATTGCTATGAGAAATAACGACGGCTTTTTTAAGATCTTAGTAACCAACGATAATGAAATGAAAATCTTAGGTATGCGTGCCGTGGGAGTACATGCCTCCAGTGCCATTCAAGCTGTAGCATTACTTATTTCAATGGATAAAGGGGTAGAAGAATTGGCCGATATGATACACCCGCACCCTTCAATTATTGAAGGCATACAAGAATGCATGCGCATGTTATTGGGAAAATCTGTTTTAAAACCACAGTTTTTTAAAGGAATGTTGATGTGTAAATCGTGTGATGAAAATGGCTGTACAAACGATATTGTTTATTTAAAATAAAAACATTCATGAAATTTACATCATCCCGATTATCTTCAGGTAATAAACTATTTCCTACAGAAATTCACATCGAAGACACCGGCATCAAAATTAAAAACCCTGGTGTTTTCAATAGTAAGTCAACATTTATTGCATATATAGATATTGTATCCATAAGTATAGATAACCCTCTTGTTGGCTATAGCACCTTAACATTTTACACCAACAGCACAAATATGGTTGTTACAGGATTTACCAAAAAACAATCGGAAGAAATTAACGAGATTGTTTTGAATAAGAAAAAATGAAAAAAGATATCCTAAATAACTTCGGATTTATTGTTCTGATACTGTCAACCTTATTCTTTATTAAAATTCAGATTACGAATAATTCTGCCTATGCAGGGTTTCAACGTAGTTTTAGTTTTATGGTGAATGTGTTGGTTTTTATGAGTTTGGTATATTTTGGATACCTCGTGTATAAGAATTACATCCAAAAGAAAAAAGAATAAGAAGGTG
The DNA here is from genome assembly GCF_937863595.1 of uncultured Cytophaga sp. Classification (GTDB taxonomy): domain Bacteria; phylum Bacteroidota; class Bacteroidia; order Cytophagales; family Cytophagaceae; genus Cytophaga. The sequence goes on along the minus strand of NZ_CALMGQ010000063.1, from coordinate 33,344 downwards.
AACCTTTAAGAATACAGAATTGTTACTAATCAGAATATAATTTTGTTTTAATTAATAAAAATTGCTATATTCAGAATATAATTTTACATATACATAAGTTTAACCGTTTAAAAATCCGTACTATTATGAGTTTAAGATTAGGCGATATTGCTCCAGATTTCAAAGCAGAAACTTCAGAGGGACCAATTTCTTTCCATTCATGGTTAGGTGATAGTTGGGGTGTTTTATTTTCACATCCAGCAGATTATACACCTGTTTGTACAACAGAGCTTGGCGCTACTGCAAAACTTCAAAAAGAATTTGAAAAACGTAACGTCAAAGTTGCCGCACTAAGTGTTGACGGAGTAGAGTCTCACAAAGGTTGGATAAAGGACATTAACGAAACACAACATACAACTGTTAATTTCCCAATCATAGCGGATGAAGATAAAAAAGTATCTGAATTGTATGATATGATTCACCCAAATGCAAGTGCAACCTTAACAGTTCGTTCGCTGTTTGTAATTGGAAATGATAAAAAAATAAAATTAATCATTACGTATCCTGCTTCTACAGGTAGAAATTTTGATGAAATTTTACGTGTTATTGATTCACTTCAATTGACGGCTAATTACAGTGTAGCTACTCCTGCCAACTGGAAAGAAGGCGAAGATGTAGTTATTTCTCCTGCAATTAAGGATGAAGACATCCCTGCAAAATTCCCGAAAGGACACACGCGTATTAAGCCATACTTACGTATGACGCCGCAGCCGAACAAATAAGTTCAGCCTTGGTATTAATAAAAAATGCGACTATAAAAGTCGCATTTTTTATTAATACCAATTTTAATTAAAATTGATTTACTTTTTATTTTTGTATTGTTGGTTCAAGGCTTCAATTACTTGACTTGAAATATTTAAGGTATCTTTCGCATACACAATAGTTGCGGGGTTTCCTTTAACGTAGGTAAACACGTAAGAATAATTTTTTTCTTTACTTAATACTTTTAAATACTCATCTAATTTTTTCAGAAAGTTTTTGTTGAAGTTCTCTTCCTTATCCGCTAAATCACTACGCAAACGATCTCTTAACTCCAACAACGTTTGCTCTTCTTGCATCAAATCTTTTTCTCTCTTTTCTCTAACTTCTGGAGCTAAGCTTTGAGCCAACTGTTGGTAGCGACCCACATTTTCTTCGTAGGTTTTTTGTTTTTTAGCAAATTCAGTCTCTTTTCTTTTAAAATCATTTTCAAGATTTGAGATTCCATCTTTATAAAATTGATATTTCTTTGTTAGTTCTTCAAAATCAATAAAGGCAATAGCACCATTATTAGATCCCAAATTTGGCAAACTATCAATAACTAAATCGTCTTCTACAATTATTGTAGAATCTCCAACTGCAACATTTGCAACTTGAGCTTTTTGACCTTGAAAATGAAGAATAAATAAAATAATAACCGCAATGGCCAATACGCCATTTATAAGTAGAGAAATACGTTGATTCACAGGATTATTCGTTATAAGTAAATACTAATCTGAATTATTTAATAAAGATAAAAATTATAGTTTAGATAACTATAGTAAAGGTGGTTCCTTTTTTCATTTTTGACTCCACATTAATTCTACCACCAATTTTATTTACCGCCATTTTTACCAAATATAAGCCCAAACCCGATCCCCCTGAAATGTCACTTGCCCTATAAAACATATCAAATACTTTGTCTTTTAAATCTTTATTGATCCCTATACCATTATCTACAAATTCAAAAACCGTTTTTTGTTTATCAATTTCAATTCGAATTTTAATAAATGAATTCCCCTTTTCTCTATCTCTATATGTGAATGCATTTTCTATTAAATTTTGAAAAATAGAATAGACCATGTTCCGATCCGAATAAAAGTCACGATCTTGAGTAACATTAATTTCTATTTTAAACGTCTCAAAATCTACGATATTATTTAAGCTAAATTGTACTTCTTCAATAATTTCCTGAAAATCAATTTGCGTTTGTTGAATAACATTATTATTGATCTTTGAAACCTGTAATAGATCTGCAACAAGGGTATCTAAGCGGGTAGAGCTTTTTTCGATGTGATGAAAATATTCTCGCGCTTCTAAATCATCTATATCCAAAATACCTAATCTTGCCAACCCTATAATTGATTTTAATGGTCCCTTTATATCATGCGAAGCCTTATATACAAAGGCATCGAGCTGTTGATTCTTAAATTCCAATTCTTTGGTACGCTCTCTAACTTTATCTTCTAATTCTTTGGTAAGCTTGTCTTTTAATAAATCATTTTCTTTTAATTGACTGATTAATTTAAATTGGCTAACTCGGTTTTCACTAATCACGATCCTTACTTGATCTGCCAATGCAAAAGAAAAAATAAACAACTGAAAAATGGTTCCAAAATTTAATGCATATACAGCAAATAAAGTATTATTAATATAACCCAATACCATTAAAATATGTATTGTAAAACCTACAAACAAAAGTGTATACGCAATAATAAAAAATCGTGCAGGTAAGTAGTTTTTAGAAAAGCTATAGACAGCAATAAAGAATATAAATATCAATATAAGAATGTCTATTTGATACATATATAGTAATGGGCCATAAAAAATAAAACCAAAAACATAAAGAGCAATCCGAAGTGTTAAAAGTATCCAAACAGTTCTACAATAATTTTTTGAAAAGAATGGGAGTTTTAAAAAAGAAGCAGCATATAATAATGAAGTTACAGAGAACAATGCAATTGAAAAACTCTGAACAAATTCATTTAAAACTACATGATCGTACCAAATATATTGATAGCCCAATCCATCATTGGATAAACTATATAAGGCAACACTCAATATATTTACGGCAAAATATAAATATGTTTTTTGTAACGTAACAACTGAAATAATTATACAATAGAGTGACATCAACAATAAGAAACCATAAAAAATGGATAAGAGCATATATTCTTTATCCGAATAATACACCACATCAGCATAAGTACGTATAGATCCAAAGACAGAAACAGATTGCTTACTTTGTATTCGAACAAAAATGGTATATGCTGTATTTGGTTGAAAACGAATTTCGTGTAGGTAATTTTTATGTTTAATTTTCCGATGATCAAACGGAAAAGAATCCCCGCCAACGGTATGTAAACAGACAGAATCTCCTACCAGCACATATAAGTCGTAAAGATCAATATGGAAATCGTACAGTTCAATTAAAAACTCTTTTGGTTTTTTACCAGTATATTCAACATCCACACGTGCCCACATCTCCTTATTAAAAGATTGCAAGCGAGGTGCATCGGTTTTGGTTGGTTTAAATTTCCCCTCATTCGAAAGTTCTTTGATTTGAGAGAATGATTTAGATTGAAGTGAATTTATATATATGTTACAATATCCCTTATCCCAATCAAATCGTTCGGTGGTATCTGTTAAAACAATCGGGTTTGAATAACCATGAATTACAACACTTGAAAAAATAAAATATAAAAGTAATGTACGTATTCTCATTGTATGGATATAATAGGTTTCATTCTAATACAGAATGAAACCTATTCTGTATACTAATCAAATATTTTAGTTGGTTCTGCTTTACCTAAATAAGGGCACGCTTGCAGTTGCTCCATAGATTCAAACGGAACGGGAACTTTCTTATACTTATACGCATCAACTAAAGGCATGGTTAGATTATTATCACCCATACTGATATCTATGTCATTCATTGTCATTTGAGATGGATGTTCGTACCCACAGGCATGGGTAATTTCTAAAATTTCCTTTCTCAAATTTTTAACATAATGGAATAAACGATCCGATTTTAGTGGAATATCAATTCCACCTTGTAACCACTTATTTTGAGTAGCGACTCCAGAAGGACATTTATTGGTATGGCAAATCTGTGCTTGTATACAACCAATAGACATCATCGCTTCACGTGCAACATGTATCACATCAGCACCTAAGGAAAATGCCATCAAGGCACTTTCCGGAAAACCTAATTTACCAGATGCAGCAAAAACAATACGATCGGTTAATCCTCTCTCAGCAAATATTTTATATACGTTGCTAAACGCGTATACAAATGGCAACGAAACGTGATCTGCAAAAGCGGGAGGTGCCGCACCAGTACCACCTTCACCGCCGTCAATGGTAATAAAGTCTGGGCCATATCCTTTCTCTAGCATTCTGTCTGCTAATTCAACCCACATTTCCATCTTACCTACTGCAGATTTAAAGCCAACGGGAAGACCCGTTTCAGCAGCAATTTTTTCGATGAATTCCATCATCTCTTCAACATTGGAAAATGCGCTGTGATAGGCAGGAGATATTACATCCACTCCCATAGGCACTCCTCTAATCTCTGCAATCTCTTTCGTAATTTTAGATGCAGGTAAAACCCCTCCTTTCCCAGGTTTTGCACCTTGAGAAAGTTTTAAATCAATTGCTTTTATACACGGATTCGCTTCCACCAAGGCTTTCATTTTAGCCATAGAAAAATTCCCATGTTCATCTCGTACACCAAAATAACCGGTCCCAAAATGGAACATAATATCTCCGCCATGTTTGTGATGCGGAGCCAAAGAACCTTCTCCGGTATTTTGATACGCGCCTGCTTTTAATGCTCCCTTATTTAATGATTCTACAGCTTTCGCAGACAAAGAACCATAACTCATTCCCGATATATTAATTATAGATTGGGGACGATACGGCTTTCTTCTTTTATTATACGCACCCATCACCTTTGCACAAGGCACAAAATCGGGTTGTTTTTTATTGGGATGCCCTTCCTTAACCGCATAGGAAAACATGGAAGGTTTTATAAACACAAAACCAGGGCTATTTTGATCCTGATCGGTACCAAACCCTTGATAATTATTTTCTTGTTTTGATGATGCATAAATCCAAGAACGTTGCCTTCTATTAAAAGGAAGTTCTTCTCTGTTATTAGCTACAATATATTGACGTAACTCTGGACCGATTTTTTCTAATAAGTATCTAAAGTGTCCTACAATAGGAAAGTTATGCTTGATGGTATGATGTCTATTAAAGAAAATATCTTTAATAGTTATAATACCCAGAATGATTAAAGCATACACCCACCAAGGCATCTCAGCAAGGAAATCAATTGTCTCTTTCATGTCTAAAATAAATTTTCAACCCAGTTTACGCAGTAATCTTGGTTTTATTCTGGAGCCACCTCTTCTTCAATTGGTTGTTCTTGTTGATTTTGATCGTCCGGATTTTGTTCATCTAGATTTTGATTTTCATCTCCTTGATTTTCTCCATCTTGATTTTGATATTGATCCGGAAGTTGATACTCCTCTTTCTGAGGTCTACTGTTTTGATTTTGTTGTTTACGAGTTTTCCACGTTTCGGTTCCCTTTGCACCATCATATTGTGCCGGTGGGGGTAAAGAATATTTCTTTCTGCGTTTTGGTGCTGTTGGTGCAAATTGGAACTTCGCTTGCATCAAACCATAGCCATCTTTTTTGGAACCAGGAAATGTTAGGTTGTCCAAATAATCTGTCGTTGTAAAACGATATACATATTCCACACATAAGGAAGAACGTTGCGTGATTGTAAATTGCAAACCTAGACCAGCAGGAATAACCATTGCAATTGAACTGCCACCTGGAATGGATGGAATCGGTGCAGACGGATTGTTATAATTTAAGGTTGGCGAAAACATTAATGCACCTATACCATAATGAATATAAGGCTTACAAAATGTATACTGCGATTCTTTTTTTCTATCAGGTGCTACGCGCACAATTTCATCAATCAAATACAATCGACCATAAATCTGAAATTCATAACCTGTTGTTTTGAAAGATAAATTTCTAGTAGTATTAAAGTCAGTTGATTGCAAATTCATATACGTAAACTCAGCCCCAAAAACCATATGTGGCCAAACCTTGTAATTTGCACCAGCTGAAAATCCATAACTAAGTCCTTTCAAACCTAAACCATCGGTTAAGTCGCCTCTATATGTAGTCAAAGCGCCACCTAAGGTAAACGTAATTGGACCTCTATAATAATATGTATCGAAAAATCCCGAATACTCGCGTTGTCTCTTAAATTGTGCAAATGAAACAGATAACGTTAAAATAAAAATAGATAGTACTGTTATGAACTTTCTCACAGAAAATAATTTTTTAGGTTTATAGTCAAATTTACTTAATAATTTGTGAATGCACAGCAGATTGAGAAGATATACAATTTGGAATGAATTTATTTTACCCTTTTTGTCCGAATTTCTTAAATTATTACGGAAAAGATAAGGATGATTTCATTTGTATCTATTATTTTTGCTTTAATCGTTTTATTATAAATTATAAAACGACGAATAAGTAATCAATCATTAAACTATATATCATGGGTGCAATAGGAACAATATTAATCGTAGTAGGTTTTATCATTGGAAACTTCAGTGGCTACATGCTTTCAAATACAAAAATTATGAAAGATTCTAATGGAGCAATTATTAAATCAAAAGAAGTGATGTTTGCAGCAATTATTGTTGTCGCTGGATTCATGATTTTGCTTGGTCAATATATTGTAGTTGCACCAAACAGCTATACTTGCCCTTATTAATTCTTAATCAAAAATTTTATTTATTAAAACCTGTACATATAGTACAGGTTTTTTTTTGCCCATTCTAAAATTAGAATTGTAATTTTAACTATTCTTTTTATATTTACATATAAATATATAATAACTTAAATATATGAGTGATATTAAATTTAATAACAAATGGTTCAAGTCTGGTCTTGATGTATTGAATGAAGTTCTCTATGGTAAGTGGAAATTTATTATTATTTGGAACTTAATGGATAAACCTTTACGGTTCTCTGATTTACGAAAAAATATCCCAGCAATTACAGATCGAATGTTGAGCTTGCAATTAAAAGAATTAGAGGAAAATAATTTTGTTGAACGTATTGTTACTGAAGCAACACCACCAAAAATTGATTATAAATTAACGCAAAAAGCGCTTGAAATAATGCCTGCTCTTAAATCTCTGGAAAAATATGGTAGAGGATTAGCCCAGCCTGAAGTTAAAAAAGCCAAAACTACTAAAAAAGTGATATTACCTTTAAGTGAGGATGAAGAATCATTTTTTGATAAATTAAGTTAAGTTTCTGAATAACATATAATTTACATATTTTTTATTTATTGTGGATTGATTCAACTACTATAAATTTGAAATAAAATTATAATAAATTGGTATAATCCAGAATAATCACATCTTTAAATGGATTACGTTTGTACCCACATTTCCCTAATAGTGAATACGTTTAAATTTTATTCTTCAGCACTCAAGAAAAACCCCCGTGCTTTAGCCTTGTTCATTATTACTATCTGTACACTAGATCCTTCAATTTTACTTTCTAGCCAGGCTATGATATCAAAATAGATAAATGCTCTTTTTTCATAGGCACTATTTTCGATAGGGACCAATTGATTTTTTAAGGTGCTAAATCTGCCAACCAATTCTGTTACATCCACATCGTCATTTAAATCTTTTAAAAATTTGAGAATGAATTTTTGAAACATTCGTAAATCGTCTCGTTTCCATAAGAAGCGATAGGTGGAAATTATATAGTACTTAATCACATCAAAATTGCCCAATTCATAATGACAAATCAAATTGATTATCCGAGCAAAGCAATGGATGTCTTCTCGAATATCTACGTTCGGAATATTGATAATTTTATTTAACCAACGCAAACAATGGTTGTATAATCCGGCTCCAAAATACAAGCATGCGATTTTATACATTAAAATTAAAGCAGAGTGTGTATCGAGTTTTTTAAGCAATTCATCTATGTCTTCTTTCCGTTCTACAAATAGCTTTTTAACACCTTCGTGAAACTCTCCTGTAAGGAAGAAAAGGTTCAATTCATGTATAAAATAATACTTTAATAAACTGGTTTTCAATCTTTCATTAAAATAAACAGTACTATCATTTGTAAAGTTAATAAGCTTGTGTTTACTTTCGACAAAAGCATTAAAGTAATTCAACTTAAATTCTGCTATCATTAAGTTATTCAATGCTTTAACATAATTTTCTGGGGAAAACTTAATACGGTCCGGATTTTCCTCATACAAATGCACTAACTGATTGGCATACAGGTGTCCATTAGAAAAATCTTGTAAAAAGTAGTAATAACCGATGTATAAAAGATACAAGGTAATTTTTTCTCCAACAGATAGATCTTCTTCTTTATAATCAGGCAAATGGCTGATAAAATATTCTTTTACTCGAACGGAGTCTTCTTCATCTCGAATAAAGCCAATACGGGTATAATAGGAATTTAATTTGATGTTGAGGTTGGAAAACATGTTGACATTGTGAATCTGTGCGTTGATTTTTTGCACGTCCTCAATAATGGCATCAACCGTTTGTTCAATATCCTCATCAATGGTAAGCATCAAAATGCTTTTTTCAAGTTTAATAATTTCTAGTGTAAGCTCTAAATTTTCATGTACCTGAGATAATCGTCGTGCTTTTTTAAGACATGTTTTGCCTTGCTGATATAGCCGACGCTCAAATAAAAGTTGCGCAAAATCGATCTGCTCCCGGATTTGCAGGTCTAATATTTTAGGAAGATTGTATTGTCTAAGAGAGAATAATATCTTCTCATACAAATATGCTTTCAAATTAGATAGCTGTGAAGCCTTGATACTGGGTATGACTTCGGAAATACGTTCTTCGTTAAAAACCTTTTGTTTGTTCAGATAATCAAACAATAAGAGCATCTTTTTATCTTCTAAATCTCCGCTGCTGGTATGATTCAGTTTAAAATGTCTTTTTTCATTCGGACTTAAGGAATGAATGAGATCAAATAGGCTTTTCGACTTAACTCTTGACATAGTAATTATAATGAACGAATTGTTTTCATAATCAGATTGTAATGCAATATAATTAATTGTTGGAAAACGTAAAAAGAATTTTTCAAGCTTATTTATACTACATGTTGATTTTTTCGAGTAGTTTTTTTGAGAATATTAAATTCGCATTTTAAAACCATGGGATTGAAGTAACAAATCCTTTAATTGTTTGCATAGAAAATTTTGCTCCCAAATTACTCCCTTAGTGAATCAGAAGAATTATGAAACATGAGCACATTCCACATAAAACGCCGTACAACCTTAGTAAACGTTAAATTTATTGGTAGAATAAATTGCCATAATTGCTTACCCTTTGTTTCAATCTTAAGTCAAAAAAAAGCCCCACTAGTATAGTGAGGCTTCAATATTTTAATTTCGTATCTATTTATTATTTATAGAGCTTCTTATAATTCGCTTTGCCCTCTTCTAAGAAATCAACATAGATTGATACATTTCGCTCATAATTTATAGGCGCTGTCAATTCCATTTCAGAATGTGGGTCGATGATTACATAAAATGGTTGCGCTAAGAAATTAAATCGGGTATTTTGGAAATCGTGATTTTGTTTTCCAATTGACTTTTTAACTTTACCATCTTTTGTTGATGTATACCATTCATTTTCTGGCAATTCGGTGCGATCATCTACATATAAGGCTACTATTACAAAGTCTTCTTTTAACCGTTTGAGAACCGTAGAATCTGCCCAAACGTTGCGTTCCATTTCTCTACAATTAACACAACCATGACCCGTGAAATCTACAAAGAGAGGTTTTCCTTGTTCCTTCGCACAGGCAACGGCTTCTTTATAATCGAAGTATCCTTGCAAGCCCAAAGGCAAATGCAAAAATTCACTGTATTTTGGGGTGCCGCAAATTTTATCCGTCGCTTCTGTATAATCTTCTAAAGGAGGCAAATAACCAGACAATTGTTTTAAACTTCCGCCAGCAACTCCTGTTCCTAAATATGCTGCAAAGACAATAAACAAGATTGCTAAAACTCTTCTTGGCCAACTAATTTCTCCTTTGTCATGTTCCGTGAATTTTATTAAGCCCAATAAATATAATCCCAGTGAGAAGAATATGATGATCCAGATTAATAAAAACGTATTTCGGTTCAATATATTCCAATGCATTACTTGGTCGGCTATACTTAAGAATTTCAGTGCCAATGCCAATTCAATAAAACCTAAGGTTACTTTAACGGTATTCAACCAACCGCCAGATTTAGGCAATGATTTCAACCAATTTGGGAATAAAGCAAATAAGGTAAACGGCAAGGCAAAGGCAGACGAATATGCAACCATCCCTACAATCGGTTTAATAATTTCTCCGCCCGCAGCAGACAATAAAATCGTACTCACAATCGGACCGGTACACGAAAACGAAACCAATACAATGGTGAATGCCATGAAGAATATCCCCACGTATCCACCCTTATCAGATTGTTTATCAACCTTATTAATGAAATTATTGGGTAAGGTTATTTCAAACAGGCCAAAAAACGATAAGGCAAAAACAATAAAGATTACCGTAAATAATATGTTTGGGAACCAATGGGTACTTAAGAAATTGGCAAACTCCGGACCATTGATTTTTGCTATGACTACCCCGATTAATGTATAAATGGTAACAATGGACAAACCATAAATGATTGCTTTGCGCACAGATTCTTTTTTAGAACTTGAGGTATTTGAAAAGAACGATACCGTCATTGGCACCATCGGAAATACGCAAGGCGTAATAATGGATACAAAACCAGCAGCAAAGGCAAAGATTGCAAACAACAATAAAGATGTGTCTTCATTGACGCCGCCTCTTTCTTTCACTGTGATTTTTATGGTGGAAGCAACAACTGTTTTCTTTTGTGCTTTCGTTAATTCTTTGCTTTCTCCAGCCAAACTATCTTTCAATAACTGAATAATCGCTTCGTTGATGCTATCTCGCTTTACAAGATTGTCAATGTGTTTGGCAATTGTTTGCAATTCCGATTCTGGAATGCTTACATTTTTTTGCGCCTGAACATTAAACGCTAAAAAAAGAAAACTGAAAAGGTACAGGATGTATGCTCTCATTATTTACTATATTTTTTAACGAAATTTTTTAAATAACCAACACTTACATCATTGCCTTTTGAATCTTGTTGTGTCAACAATTTTTTTTGTTCTTCTAACTCTTTTAAAGAAGAAGTCTTTTTTGCATTCGTTTCTGAATGTTTGGTTTCTACAACAGTTTGCTCACTAGTACTTTGTACGCCACTTCCTTTTTCAACCTGTGCTTTAGTATTTTTTTTTGCTGGAAGAATCGTTGGATTAAAAAACTCGAAATCAACTTCGCCTGGAATACAACGTCCTGCTGCATCGCTGCAGGTTTGAAAATTAACTGTGAAAGAAATCTTTGGTTGTACTGAGGTGACAACTATTTTTTGTCTGAATTCTGCATGTCCGACAAAGTACGTAACATCCCCTTCCCAGATCTTATCGTACTTTTTCTTCGGATTTATTGCCTTTGGTTTAGCCAATAAGCGATAACCGACTTGCTCTTCAAAATCAAATTGAGTTAGAGACGGACCTAAGTCCTTATCAAAATCATTGGAATATAAATACCAATCTGGTATAATAGTAGCGCTTGCAACAATTTCAACTGTATCGCCAACATGTATCTCTTTGGAAGATAAGGCAAAAGACCATTTAATGGGATCTGTATTTTGCGCCTGAACCAAACCAGACAACAAACAAAAACTAAGTATTAAAATTCGTTTCATATTCTATAATAGACAAATATAAGGGCTATAAAGTTTCTAACGAAGGATTTGTCGGCAAGGTATGCTAAAACCGACAGCTTTATAAAGGATATTGCAAATAGCAAAAGATAAATTCCAAAGAGATGGAAATAATCCTGAAGGAAACCTATGAGGTCTTTATTCCAATACCTCAACCCATTCGTGATATTTGTTCTCTTAATTTAGAGAACTCATAGGTTTACAGTGCCTTCTAAACTTTTCTGGCGTTGGTGTTAAGCGTATCGTAACTCGTGTCGCTTATTTTTATAGTCTTTGACCACATTTCTGATATACGAAACCTCCTATGAGCTGTTCCTCCTGCACCATGTTCTGCGACACACCAAAGCCGCCAACTTAATTGGCTTTTTTTCTGAAGACTGGAGACTGCGAGGTTTTTAAAAACCTCATTGGTTTGAGCGTTATTTCCGCTAGCGGCGAAAATCCAACAATCTACTTTAATCCAATAAATCCTAATCCTGCTTCCCGAAATACTTGTGAAACAATACAATCGTTTCAATTCCTTTTAAATAATTAAAAACATTATAATGTTCGTTTGGCGAGTGGATCGCATCAGAATCCAAACCAAAGCCCATCAATACGGTTTTCAAACCCAATACTTTCTCGAATAAGGCAACAATCGGAATGCTTCCACCTTCGCGCATTGGGATTGGCTTTTTATTCCATGCTTCCGCAAAAGCTGCTTCAGCTGCTTTGTAACCAGCACTATCTGTTGGAGTAATGGCAGGCTCGCCACCGTGATGCGGAATTACTTCTACTTTTACCGATGCTGGAGCAACAGACTTAAAATAGTTTGTAAATAATTCTGTGATTTTATCAGGACTTTGATTCGGCACCAAACGCATTGAAATTTTTGCTTGTGCTACAGAAGGCAAAACCGTTTTCGCTCCTTCGCCTGTATAACCGCCCCAAATCCCGTTTACATCTAAGGTCGGCCGAATAGACGTGCGTTCCAATGTTGAATATCCTTTTTCGCCTTCTACATCTGCAATGTCGAGTGCATTTTTATACGTATCTAAATTGAACGGCGCCATATTAAATGCTTTACGTTCTTCATCAGACAATTCTACAACATCACCGTAAAAACCAGGAATGGTAATGTGATTGTTTTCATCCTTCATGCCCGCAATCATGTCACACAAAATGTTGATGGGGTTTGCAACTGCACCACCATATACACCGGAATGTAAATCACGATTCGGGCCCGTAACTTTAACTTCTAAATAACTCAAGCCACGTAAGCCAATAGTGATGGAAGGCGTTTCTACAGAAAATATAGACGTATCTGAAACCAAGATCACATCTGCTTTCAGTTTCTCTTTATTATTTTCTAAAAACGGACCAAGGTTATCGGAACCAACTTCTTCTTCGCCTTCAATCATGAATTTGATGTTGCACGGAACGTCCTTCATTGCAGTCAAAATCTCCAAGGCTTTGATGTGCATGTATACTTGTCCTTTGTCGTCGCAGGCACCACGAGCATAAATGTTACCGTCTTTAATTACAGGTTCGAAGGGCGGCGAAGTCCATAACTCATACGGATCTGCAGGCTGCACATCGTAGTGACCATACACCAAAATTGTTGGCTTCGATGGATCAACCATTTTCTCTGCATACACTACAGGGTTTCCGCCTGTCTCACATAATTCTGCTTTATCGGCACCTGCTTTTAAAAATTGTGCCTTCGCAAATTCCGCAGCACGTAATACATCTGTTTTGAATTTCTTATCGGCACTTACAGACGGTATTTTCAACCAGTCACATAATTCATTAATAAAGCGATCTTTATTTTGTTCGACGTAGGTAGAAACAGATGCTGCAGTAAGTTGAGACATAGGGGTGGTTGTTAGGTATCGTATGTAAAGATAGAAAAAATAGTTTTAGGTATTAAGTTTTAAGAAAAACTAGTCAAAGACTAGAAAAACAAAAGACACTAGTCCCCGCTGCGCTAAGACTAGCGCCAGTGAGAGTGACGGGAAAGCATGGGGAAATAGTGCCTATATTAATTTTAAAAAGGAATGAACATTAAAAGTTGTTCCAGTTCTTTATCCGTTAAGTTTTCCTGCTCTGATTTGTCATATATGGAAAGCAAATAAACTGTTTTCTCTGTTACTACAAAATTGGTAATCAATCGTGCACCGCCTGATTTACCTTTGCCTTTTGAAGCAATAGCAATTCTAACTTTATAACAACTTTTTCCAATTGCAGTACCTTGTTGTGGTTTATCTTCGAGTTGATCTATAAGTTGAAGTAATTCGTTTTTAAGAGAAGGGAATTTTTTAATGAGCTTTTTTGCCTGCTTCTCAAAAATATTAATGGACTTAACTTTATAGCTCATTTAAAAAATCTTTAGCATTACGAGCTTTCTTTTTACCACCGCGTATTAATTTCATTTCTTCTACAGCATCTCTGATTTCAATCATAAGCTGGGCCTTGCTATCAGTAAGCGTATGTGCTTTAATACGTGGTATACTTTTTAATACCTCCATTAAAGAAGCTGCCATATTATCGGGTATGTCTAATAATATCTTCATACAAGAAGTTGATTTAAAGTGTATTATTTATCAAATATATGAAATTTCATTGTAAGTTAAAACGAGATATATTTATTCCGTTTCAGTTAAAAATTAGGGTTAAAACTCTTATATTCTTTTATACTCTAATATTCTGTCTTAGTTGAGTTTCTACCAACTTTTTTCTCAAATTTCTTATCCGCACTAACAGACGGTATTTTCAACCAGTCACATAGTTCACCAATAAAACGATCTTTATGTTGTTCTACATAAGCAGAAACAGAAGCAGCAGTAAGTTGAGACATAGGGGTGTTGGTTATTGTGTTATCGTATGTAAAGATAGAAAGCCAAGTGTAAAGTAAAAAGTGTAAAAGTGTAATTCGTTTCTCAAATATGCTTTAAATTATATTCTTATTCCCTGCGTTTGGAATTTGTTTTTTGCTTTTACCACTGCTCAACCCGTTGTTGTGCCATTCGGCCAACAACCATGGGCTGTTTGATTTTTCAATCATTAACTAATGTAGAAAATCACAAATTAATAACTGTTGATATTGATAATATGTCAGCAACTAAAATTATCTTATCATAAGCGCTTAAATAAGACCTAAGATCAGTGAGTTGTTGGTCAGAAAAGACACAACAACGGGTTATGGCGTGATTAGGTGAGAGTGGTGAGCGCCAACATGAAGTAAAAAATGAGGCTATTTTATTAATAATTAACTAAATATAGTTATTTTTGATAATCGGTAAAGGATACCGAAAAATATTTGCGTTAGTTAAAACCCGTACTGGGAACCTGAGAAATTTTAAGTACACGGAGTTTAAACTCAATGCTCACGCATGCGTGGGCTTGGTTTACTCTGTGTACAGGTTTCTCAGGACCTCTGGTATGGATAGACTGAGTGCCACGCATCTTTTTTATAACCGCCTTTTGGTACTGAGGTAAAACCAAAAAATCAAAATGAAAAAACTTTTAACCACGCATTTGCTAATTGTATTTTTAGCATTTATCACAATTTTGTCTTGTAAAAAAAAGGATGATCCAGTTCCAGTAGTACCAGATCCAGTAGCTTGTTTTACAACATCTAAAACTACAGTAATGGTTGGAGAAAGCCTTACTGCCACTAATTGCTCTGCAAACGCAACTTCGTATTTATGGGAAGATGGTGATGGGTTTTCAAATACAAGTACTGATAGATCCATTAAATATAACTCTGCAGGCACATACACTTTAAAATTAACTGCTCAAGGTAATGGAAAAACAAATATTACCTCTCAAGTTATAACTGTAATTCCTGCAATGGGTTATGTTACTTTTTGGGAAAGTGGAACACCAAGATATAATATAACTACGGTTACAATTGGTGGTGTCTCAAGACAAATTACAATATATTCTCCGTCTGGAATTACTGCTTGTGGAGGTACAGGTTATGCAAACTTTTACCTAAGTAGTGGAAATCATTCTTATTCCGCTACAGATGGAACTTATACATGGAATGGTACAGTAACTATTGGTATTAATAATTGTGTTAAATTCCAATTACAATAAAAATTAAATTCAGCTACATTTAATTTGAATGTAGCTGAATTTATTAGTTTAGTACTTATTAAATGAAAGCTCATTCAATAAATCTATAGCTGATTTCAATTTCTTTTTACCCGCTTCATGAAGTTTTACATCATTAAAAGACTCTGCTAAATCAGTTATAAATTTACTTTCCCTTTTATTTTTTACTTCTTTCACAACCGAATGTAATCAAGGCTTTTAACCAATTCCATAAATAATGGAGCTTTATTGTTTTCAATATCTAAAATTACTTTCATAATGTTGCATTAAATATTTTTGTTGTAGAGTAAAATAAAAGACCTCTCAGATTAAAAATCAGAGAGGTCTTTTACTGAAAGTATGATAAATCGCATTTACGGAATCAGCTTTATCATGCTTTCAATTTCCTTATCCGTTAAATTTTCAAGTTCCGATTTATCATAGATAGTAAGTAAGAAAATTTTATTATTGATAACCTGTATATGAGTAATAACTCTAGCACCACCGCGTTTACCTTTACCTTTTGAAGCAATGGCCAAACGTATTTTATAACAATGGTTACTTATAGGAGTCCCCTGCTGTGGATTCTCTTTTAGGGAAACAATCAACTGTGCAAATTCTTTTTTTAAGGAAGGAAATTTTTTAGCCAGCTTTTTAACCTGCTTTTCAAAAAGAGCAGTAACCTCAATCTTATAACTCATCAAGTAACTGATCGGCAGATTTGAGGTTGATTTTGCCTTGTTTTGCAAGAGTTACTTCCTCAACAGCTTCTTTCAATCCTTTTAAGAACTGTGCTTTAGAAGGCGTGATGGTTTCAGCTTTTACAAATGAAAAATTTTTAAGCAATTCCAATACGAAATCCGCCTTGTTGTCTTTAATATCAAGTAGTACTTTCATATTTCTTTTATTTAAATGCGAAATTTAAGATTTACTTATTCGCTTATTACTACACCTAAATAGGTAATTTATTTATATCTAATATACAATAAAATTTTCATTTTAAAAAAACGGTATTTATCAGGATGCATGCTTGATTGGCTTCAAATGACCAAATAATTTGATAAGACATCTATTTTTTTAAAAATTTATTCTTGATCTCTGTCATTACATTATCGTGCGGAATACCATGACCACGTTGAAGTTCTTCTTTTGCTTGTTTAACAGAATCTTTTACCTGCTCAGGGAGTTCATTCCAAAAGTCTTTCGTGTCCACACCCAAAATAACTTTTACTTGGTCAAGAATAGCATCCTCTTCGGTATCGATTAACTTTTTAATCAGAGAATTCTTTTCGTTGTTTTCCATAAATTTCAGATTTACTTATACAATATAACGATTTTTGGCTGAATTAGTTAAGAATAAAAGCATTTAACAAACCTAAAATACTTAGTTGCTTATGCAAACAGTTTAAATAAAAAATTATTTCTTATGAATATTTTATTTTCTAAACTCTTTAACAATTTCATACCCGAGTATTCCTTTTTGAGTATACATATTAATAGTATCGTTTAAATGCATAGTGACCCATTTATCTTTTACTACATTAAAACGTTCTAGTTTTTGAGTCTTTTCATTTAAAATATAAATATAATTTACGCTAGAATTGGACCTTTGTACAGATTCAATTTTTTCAATTTTAACTCTTGTCATCTTTTTTTCATCCTTTTTAGTTATATAATTTATAAAACAAAAAACAAAAACACTCACTAAAATTGCACCAATAGATCCCCAAACATCATATTTTATACCCTTTTTGTTCTTAAAAAAGAAATAAGCTAAAACATATACTACTAAACCTGGAATTGAATATACTATCAAAAACTTCTTTGCTTCTAGCATATCAATAATAACTTTATATTGTAAAATTATTCCTAAGAGCCCCGTCATAAGAATTTTAAAGCTGAATGGTAATTTAGTTTTCATTTAAGAAATTATTATAAATATTTATAATATGACAACAAGTTGATTCGTACACAAGAAATAAATTATACCAAGTCATTCCATCCATTTGGAATTTCTGCTTAGACCTTAATTCCAAGCTCCCCAAACCCTCTCCAAGCCTGCACACCACCCGTATGCAAGGCAACAATCACGGATCCTTTTGTAAAATAACCTCGCTCAATTTTATCTAATAAACCAAACATCATTTTACCATTATAGATTGGATCAAGTAAAATACCGGTTTGTTTTTTAAAAGATTTTACAAAATCGATCAATTCGGGTTTCATCTTTCCATAGCCACCAAATACGTAATCGGAAGTAAAGTGCGCTAACTTCGTTCGGTCAAAATCTTCTTTTAACAATTGTGCTACTTCATCTATGATATAATCGCCATTTTTTAAGGCTGAAAAAACCAACAGTTTCGCATCTTTATTTTTAATTCCTTTCATCAAACCGGCAAAGGTACCACCCGTACCACAGGGCGTAGCGAGGTAATCGAACGGAATTTCAATTTCATTTACCAATTCGGCAACACCTTCAATTGCAAATGCATTTGTTCCACCTTCGGGAATAAAATAAAAATTCTCCGCCGCGGCGGACGCATTCGAATTGCTTAATTCAAACGCCAACAAATTATGCTCTCGAATATTTCTATAATTTTCTCTTGAAACAAAAACGAATTCCATTCCCAATGCAGCGGCATCTTTCAGCGTCGGATTTTCAATCAACAATTCTTCACCCCGAATTATGGCCTTGGTTTTCAAACCATGTTCGTTACCATAGGCAGCCGTTGCAATGATGTGGTTTGAATACGCACCACCACAAGTCAACAGGCCTGTTTTACCTTCCCGCAAACACTGCAACACATTGTACTTCAGTTTCCGAATTTTATTTCCGCCGTATAAAGGGTGAATGAGATCGTCGCGTTTCAAATACAATTGTACACCAGCCTTTTCGGTTTGGGGAAGATTGATACGTTGAAGTGGACTTAGTTGCATGCTGTAAAGATAAAGGTTTTATTTTATTGGTTTTACGATTTAAGAACTACTGCCTAAACGAAGCGTTATCAGGCTGAAAGTCTGAAATAGAGTAGCTAGGGGCAACGCCCCTAGTCAATAACGTCCTTGAAAATTTATAGTATCATTTTCGAACAAGTCGTCGGACCACAAAAATAGTGGTCTGACGACTGTGTACAATTCAAACAATCTAAATTACTAGTCAAAGACTAGCAAAATAAAAGACACTAGTCCCCGCTGCGCTCAGACTAGCGCCAGAGAGCATAGATTGGTGTATAAATTCCAAACTACTCTACAAACCAAAGAATTAGAATTTGACATTCATTTTTTTCAAAAATTTAAAAGCAACAGATTAAGTCTTATTGTGTTTTCAGCCGTTTGGAATTTGTTTTTTGTTTTTTGGGATTTTGGCTATTATAGTGCTCCTGCTTGAAAAAGATAAACTGCTCATTTGTAATATTAGCCCAACCTTAGAGACAGCCGTTTGGAATTTGTTTTTTGGAATTTGGAATTTTATATGACAACCCTCTACTGTATCAAAAACCCAAACAGTTCGTTTAACCAAAGGGTTTCCGTATCTTTGCACCTATGGCAGAAAATGACATTTCAGAAGAATTAGAAGACGGCTTTAGTGAAGACGAATTATTTGAGCATCACCGAGTAGTTTGTGATCCGGGGCAATCTCCTATCCGTATCGATGTATTTTTAATGTCGCGTATACAATACGCAACACGTTCGCGCATACAATATGGTATTGAAATCGATTCTGTTAAAGTAAACGACAAGTCTACCAAAGCAAGTTATAAAGTTAAACCGGGCGATGTCATTACTATTTCGCTACCGCATCCGCCAAGAGAAGATGTATTGATTCCGGAAGATATTCCGCTGGACATAGTATATGAAGACGACCAGATTCTGATTGTAAATAAAAAACCGGGCATGGTGGTGCACCCTGCACACGGCAACTGGACTGGCACGCTTGTGAATGCATTGGCGTTTCACTTCGAAAATTTACCTACGCATGTAAACGGTAGAATCCGTCCGGGTTTGATACACCGTATCGATAAAGATACTTCTGGTTTATTGGTGATTGCAAAAACAGATTATGCCATGACGTTTATGGCAAAACAATTTGCAGACCACAGCATTGAGCGTACCTACTATGCCATATGTTGGGGCGTTCCCGATCCAAGAAGTGGCACCATACAAAATTATTTAGGTAGAAGTGTAAAAGATCGCAAACTCGTAACAACCTACGAAAGCGAAGAAGATGGAAAACTTGCCATCACACATTTCAAAACCCTTGCAGCTTACCATTATGTAGCATTGATACAGTGTAACTTGGAAACAGGTCGTACGCATCAAATCCGTGCACACATGAAATCCATTGGTCACTCCTTATTTAACGATATGAGTTATGGTGGAAATTCGGTTGTAAAAGGCACCGTTACAGGCAAGTACAAGCAGTTTGTTGAAAATTGTTTCAAGCTTTTACCCCGTCAAGCACTACACGCAAAAACATTAGGTTTCATACATCCAACAACAAAAGAGTTTATGAAATTCGATAGCGAAATACCTGCCGATATGCAAGCCGTGTTGGATAAGTGGGAACGTTATGTGGGGGAGGAAAAATAAAAAAGTATAGAGTACGGAGTACATAGTATATAGTACAAATGGTTTCACGTATTAAACGCATCCATAATTATCAAAAGATTTTTGTACTAAGTACTTAGTACTATATACTCCGTACTACTATGTCAAAAGGCGTTCGTTACATGCTCTTTTCTATCCTATCGTTTTCACTCATGCATTTGTGTGTGAAAGCGATACCGGAGATTCCCGTAGTACAAACGATTTTCCTGCGATCGATTTTTTCAATTGTATTCTGTTGGATTGCCATTAAACAAGCCAAAGTAAACTTATGGGGAAACAACAAACCAATCTTGATATTGCGTGGTATTGTTGGTATGTTATCGCTGATTTGTTTTTTCTATTCCATACAATTACTTCCCCTTGCCACAGCAGTAACAATAGGCAACCTTATTCCTTTCTTCACATTGGTATTGGCTTTTTTATTCTTACAAGAAAAAGTGCCGCTACTAAAATGGGTCTATTTTGGCATTTCGTTTTGTGGTGTATTAGTCATAAAAGGATTAGATGTTGAAGTAAATACACTCGGAATTCTTTTGGGTTTAGGTGCTGCATTCTTTACAGCAACGGCACACTTTGTGGTACGTAAACTCCGCGATACCGACCACACAGCGGTGATCATGTTTTATTTCCCGCTTATTACCATTCCGTTCATGTTACCACTCAGCATCCTACAATGGAAAACGCCGGATGCACGCGAATGGATGTATTTGTTGTTGATTGGTATTAGCACACACATCGGACAATTATTCTTAACCAAAGCCTATAAATACGAAGAAGTTAAAAATGTTTCCTTCGTGTATTACTTAGGCATTGTCTTATCTTTTTTCTATACGATTTTCTTCTTTGATGAATACATCAGCTGGGAATCGTCGATTGGTATTGGACTGGTTGTGTTGGGGATGTTGTTGAATATGCTGTTTAAGAACAAACAATAATTTGTTATCAGAGTTGAATTTGTTTTAGCCTGAAGTTGAAGGCAACATGTTAGTCAAGGTATTTTAAAATTTTTTTTGCCTGATTTTAACGCTAGAATAGTACACATTAGCTTAACTGAAACGAATTAAATTTATTAACCCTTACATGTTTACCACCAAGAACTTGTTGTAATAAAATTGTTAAATATTTGCTATTAATAATAAAATAATTCATTTTTGTGAAATTAAAAGTGCATATTTTCAATATGTTGAATTTTTGATTTAGAATACAATTGTTTATAATCCTTTAAAATAGCAAGTTTATTGTATTACAACGTATAAATATGATAAAAATTAAAAATATAGTTACATTTTTATTGGGAATTCAAACGTTTTGTCGTTTCGTTGAAGTAAAGTTTGAAAGTTGTTTTATTTAAAATAAAAATAAAGTATGAATGTAATTGAATTAAGAAAAAACGACATTTTTTGTTGTAATGAGTTTGAAGATGAAATCAAGGGGTCTTTTCCATCTGAACTAGGAGAATTAGTGAATGGACTATCCAATGTTACAGCCGCTTTTTATGGGATTACCATGGATCTTATTGGAGATAATTTTGGAAAAGACAAAATAGACTTAATTTCCTCTTCTTTAAATTATAGGATTGGAAAAATGAAAGCAATGGACTATCAATCCAACATTGGAATGGAAGATAGAGGAACTATTAACGTCATTGAAATAATTATTTACTCCATATTTTCTGCAAGTCCGGATTTTGTATTTAATGTCAAAAAATTAAGCAAGGAAGAATCGAGCATTGAAATTACTGGAATAGACCGTTATTACAAAGTTTGTAAAGAGCTTAATATTGATCAATACATACAATGGCCAGCTCAGAGACAATTTTTAAAAGGCATTATAGATCAGTTAGAAAATAATTTTGAATTTATTTCGGATCTTGTTTATATGAAAGAAACTGGAGAAACAAAATGTATTTACACTATAATAAATAGAAATAATGGTTGATATCGAAGAAAAAATTCTTGAGTCAAGACCATATATAGATTCGTTTGAATTTTTACAAAAAGAAGATAGTTTCTACAAATTTTTAATACCTAATAGTCAGGATTTCTATAATGACAATGTCTCGATACTTATTAAAAGACTAGCCTTACTAGGCAGTTATTCTATAGCCATGGAGTTTGACATAGACGAAAAAATTGTTTGTTTAGGCTCTTATCTGGTATTGAATAAAATTAACTTTGAAAATTTATTAACTTCAGATAAGATAGAGGTAAAAATTAGACCTCAATTTAAAGGGAAGAGAACAGCTTTGATGTATTGCGAAGTATTCAGTGAAAAAACGCTAGTGTATACGTTTAAATTAGAGTGTACAATCATGAATGAAGCTTTGTTCAAAAACAGATTCAAACATTTTGAAGCTAAAACAAATCCTGCTTGTTTAGATCATGAGTATACAAACAGGTTTAATAAATTGAGTGACACAAAGTTTGAAATTTATTTAGACAGGTATGCTTTTAAGAACTGTGATGGGCATTTTAAAGGTATTCCAATTGTTCCGGCAGTTGAGATTATTGAAAAAATATTTTTTCATAACAAACAATGGATAACCGAAGAATACAATAAAAAAGAATTTATTTTAAAAGAAATGCTGGCTTTTGCAGACTTACCATTAAGTCCAGCTACTTCCGTAACGATTTGTACAGATGTTAAATCTTTTAAAAATAATTACCACATGTTTACTTCTATAATTACTGACAATGAAGGAAATCACTATGGAACCTATAATTTAACATTCAAAATATGATAGAAAATGAAAATGTACTAATAACCGGATCAGATGGTGGAATTGGCTTAGCGCTTATCAATATTTTATTGGAAAAAGGTGTAAATAAAATTTATGCCACAGGACTAAATATGGATAGGCTTCAAGTAATTAAAGAATTATCTCCAGATAAAATAATTCCGGTACAATTGGACATTACAGATAAAGTACAAATCAAGAAATGCGCGGAAATTGCTAAAGATGTATCTATTCTGATTAATAATGCAGGTATAGAATTAAAGAAATCATTTTTAGATGAAGGCGCGAGTGAAGCTGGCGCCTTAGAAATGAGGGTTAATTATTTTGGTATGATTGATATGATCATTGAGTTTTTACCGATTCTTGAACAGAATAAAAAAGCCAAAATTGTCAATATTCTTTCTATGGCTAGTTTAGTCATAGTAAAAAGATTAGCTACTTATTGTGCAACAAAAACAGCCGCACATGTTTTAACTGAATCAATACGTCAGGAACTTTTAGAAAAAAATATTTTAGTAAGTGGTGTGTACATGGGCTATGTCAATACGAAAATGGTTCCGGAAAAAGTAGCTTATGAAAAAGAAGAGCCGATTAATGTAGCTCGCGAAATTATTGAAAGTTTATTACTAGATGAAATACACATTTTTCCAGATAAAATTTCAAAAGAGTACTCAGAAAAAAATCCTATAAAAACTGTTTTTTATCAATAACTATGAAAATACAAAATGATTATGTGAATTTGGAAATTATGTTTCCAGATCAAAATTTTATTCTTGAAGTTCGACCTAAAAATGATCCGGGTTTAGTTTTTAAATGGTTAGAAAATAATTTAAGCTTCATTGAAAAATCTCTTTTAGACTACTGCGGTATTGTATTCAGAGGGTTTTCTTTTTCTCAAGAAGAGTTTCAAAAAATTTCTGATCTTATTTCCACAGATGAATCTTTAGATTATACAGCTGGAATTGCACCGCGTGAAAAGCATAGCACGGGTGTTTATTTATCTACAACAATTGATAAACGATGTGAAATACCGCAACATCACGAGATGTCTTATTTCAGAAATTGGCCTATGAAAATTTTCTTCTATTGTGCAGAGCCATCACTGAGCGGAGGAGAAACAACATTGGTAAGCACCAGAACTTTCCATAAAAGACTAGACCCTGCAATCCTGAATACATTTGAAAAGAGAGAGGTATCGTATGTCAGAAATTATATTGAGGGTATTAATTCTTCTTGGCAAAAATCCTATGATACTACAGACAAACGTGTAGTAGAAGACATTGTACGCAATATGGGATTCGAATTTCAATGGAATGGAGAAAAGCTGAAAACCAAAAATGTTGCTCAAGGAGTAGCGTTTCATCCATTTACAAAAGAAAAAGTCTGGCACAATCATGCGCATGTTTATAATTTGTTTTGTGGCAAACAGGGTGAGCTTACACCTACATTAAAAATGGCTGAAGTTTCTTTTGGCCCAGAAAAAATAAAACAACTCTTAAGTTTAGAGCATACTGATTTACCTACAAATACGTATTATGGAGACGGCTCTATTATTGAACATGATATTATAGAAGAAATATGTGAAATATTTTCACAAGAGAAAGTTGGCTTTATATGGGAAAAAGGTGATTTTATGGTGCTTGATAATATGCTTTGTTTTCATGGAAAAAACCCACATGAAGGCGACGAGAGAAAAATCTTAGCAATAATGAAGGAGAAATATCCTTCATATAACTAATTTGCTCAGATACCACAAATACGTTTTATAACACATTGGTGGTATCTTGAATATTTAAAAACGAATTGAATTCAATGATAAAACGAATTGCGATAATAACAGGAGGAAGTTCTGGAATCGGCGAAGCGATTGCTTATACTCTTTCTGAAAATGGCTATAAAGTATATGCAACGAGTAGAAATCCTAAAAAAGAAAAAGAAAATGATGCATTCATTTTCTTAAAAATGGATGTACGGGATGATGCTTCTGTTAAAGATGCTATTAAAAAAGTAATCGAAGATGAAGGAAGAATTGACGTTTTGATTAATTGTGCAGGACTTGGACTTAACGGTCCGATTGAAGAAACTCCAATAGAAATGATTAAAGATGTTTTTGAGACAAATTTTTTTGGTATCGTTAGAACAACACAAAGCGTATTACCTCACATGAGGGAAGTGAAAACGGGGTTTATTATAAATATCAGCTCATTTGCAGGTGAATTTGGTTTGCCTTTGAGGGGATATTATTCTGCATCAAAAGCGGCAGTTGAAATGTTTACAGAGGCGTTACGCATGGAAGTAAAAAATTTCAATGTGCGCGTGAGTATTGTGCAGCCTGGTGATTTTGCAACCAACATTAGTGCTAACAGACCTACCGCTACGTTAACTGCTGATTCGGCGTACAAAGACATATTTGATAAAATAAATGATCAGGTAAATTCGGAGATGATTGAAGCTGCAGATCCAAGTGTTCTTGGAGAAGAGATCTTAAAAATATTAAATAAAAAATCTCCTCAGGTCCGCTATCGGATAGGACCATTTATACAAAAGTTATCTGTGCAGGTGAAAAAGATTGTATCAGGAAAAATATTTGAAACTATTATAATGAATCATTATAATATTAGATAAACCATTTTTTTTGAATTGCATTATCAAGATTCTTAATATATCAAACCACATTCAGACATATACTATAATGCAAATTATACTATTTGTTTAATCTCATCATGCATATAATAAATAAAAAAAATTAAATTAAAATTGAATGAAATTTCTTGAAGGAAAAATTGCATTGGTTACAGGTGCGTCAAGGGTATAGGTAAAGCAATTGCTTTTAAATTTTCACAAGAAGGAGCAAATGTTGCATTCACCTATTTATCAAATATTGAAAAAGGAATTGCTTTTGAAAATGAGCTTAAAGCATTAGGTGTCCAGGCAAAAGGGTATCGTTCAGATGCTTCAAATTTTGATTCTGCTCAAGATTTGATTAATGAATTAGTAAATAATTTTGGAGGTATTGACATTATTGTAAATAATGCAGGAATTACTAAAGACAGTTTATTGATGCGTATGACCCCAGAATCTTGGGAGCAAGTAATAACTGTTAATTTAGGCTCTTGTTTTAATATTGTAAAGGCAGCCCTTCGTACAATGATAAAACAACGATCGGCATCTATTATAATATTTCATCTGTAATTGGTATTAGAGGAAATGCCGGACAAGCAAATTATGCAGCTTCTAATGCTGGAATTATAGGTTTTTCCAAATCAGTAGCATTAGAATTAGGAAGTAGAAATATCCGATCTAATGTTATAGCACCAGGATTTATCGAATCGGATATGACCGCTGAGTTAGATGAAAAATTGATGGAAGAATGGAAAAAAGAAATTCCATTAAATCGATTTGGAACTGGTGAAGATGTAGCCAATACAGCAGTATATTTAGCTTCTGATTTAGCTTCATATATTACTGGGCAAACCATTCAAGTGAATGGAGGTATGTTAACTGTTGGTTAAGTATATGTATAACTTCTTGTTAGGTGTACAAGAAGTTATACTTTTTAGGTGGATAGTTAAAATCTTAATCGTTTCAGTTTTGTTGACAAAATGAATTGCCATATAAATATTTGAAATCACACCTTCTTCGCTTCGTTCCAATATTCATCCATCTCCGCCAAAGTCATTTTATTCAATTGCTTGCCATCTTTTTTAGATTCAACTTCTAAATATTGAAATCGTTTAATAAATTTTTTATTGGTTCGCTCCAATGCATCTTCGGGATTGATGTTTAAGAATCGTGCATAATTAATCAGTGAGAAAAATAAATCGCCCAGTTCACCTTCTGCTTTATCTACATCAATATTATTTTCGTCTTCAATATTAAATTCTGCTTTAAATTCTGCAAGTTCTTCTTCTACTTTTTCCCACACTTGTTTTTTTTCATCCCAATCAAATCCTGCTCCACGAGCTTTTTCTTGTATACGGGTTGCTTTAATCATAGCCGGCAACGATTTCGGAACACCGCTCAAAATGGATTCTTCTTTGGATTTTTCCGTCATTTTTATTTGTTCCCAATTGCGTTTCACTGCTTCTTCGTCTTCAGCTACTGCATCTCCATAAATATGCGGATGTCTACGAATCATTTTTTCAGAAAGTGAATTCAATACATCTCCTATATCAAAGGTGTTTGTCTCGGAGGCAATGCGGGCGTAAAAAACCAAATGCAACATCACATCACCCAGCTCCTTTTTGATTTCAACCATGTCTTTTTCAACAATGGCATCTGAGAGTTCAAAGGTTTCTTCAATCGTTAAATAGCGTAAACTTTCGATGGTTTGCTTTTTATCCCAAGGACATTGTTCACGCAATTCATCCATGATGGTTAATAATCGATCAAATGCTTTTAATTGTTCTGCTCTCGAATTCATAGGTAATAAGACGTTTAACACAACAAATAACTATATTCTATTTACTTATATGCGTTTTTGCAGCGAATAATTTCATGTGATGTTGATAAAATTTTAATTCGGATAAATTTTAATAAGAAAAGTCTGTATCCCATTACATTTTTGTAAATTTGATTAGAACAAACTCTTTTTATCTGTGACTTTAATTAAATCTATTTCTGGAATTCGGGGTACAATTGGTGGAAAACCAGGCGATTCACTAACACCCATAGATGTAGCAAAATTTGCTGCTGCGTATGGTACCTGGGCAAAATCAAATTCTGCCAGTAATACCATCGTTATTGGTCGTGATGCACGTTTATCTGGCCCTTGGGTGTCATCCATTGTAACTGAAACATTACGTTGTTTGGGTTTTGATGTTGTTGATTTAGGCTTGTCAACTACACCAACTGTTGAAATGGCTGTTGTTTGGGAAAAGGCAGCTGGCGGAATCATTATCACGGCAAGTCACAACCCAGGTAATTGGAACGCCTTAAAATTATTAAATGCCGAAGGAGAATTTATATCTGAACGTGATGGCAAAAAAATCCTTACGCTTGCAAAAAAAGAAAACATCGAATTTGTTGACGTAAAACACTTTGGCGCATACCGCAAAGACGACACCTATATTCAAAAACACATAGATGCCATATTGACTTTGCCATTGGTTGATGTACAAGCAATTCGTGATAAAAACTTTAAGATTGCAATTGATTGTGTAAACTCTACAGGCGGTATTGCTCTTCCAATTTTATTAAAAGCATTGGGCGTGAAAGACGTAGCAGAATTTTATTGTGAACCCGATGGACACTTCCCACACAATCCTGAACCATTAGCAGAAAATCTTTCGTTCATTTCAAATGAAATTGAAAAAGGACAGTACGATTTGGGAATTGTGGTTGATCCTGATGTAGATCGCTTATGCTTCATCAACGAAGACGGAAGCATGTTTGGAGAAGAATATACCTTAGTTGCTATTTCTGATTATGTATTAAAGCATACGCCAGGCAATACTGTATCAAACTTGTCGTCAACCAGAGCATTAAAAGACGTTACAGAAAAACATGGCAAACAATACGTAGCCTCAGCAGTAGGTGAAGTAAATGTGGTTACTGCTATGAAAAAAAATAAAGCTGTAATTGGGGGAGAAGGCAACGGTGGCGTTATTTATCCAGAACTACACTACGGTAGAGATGCCTTAGTGGGTATTGCATTATTTCTTTCTCATTTAGCAAAATATGGAAAATCTATTTCCATGATGCGTGCAAGTTATCCCAACTATGTTATGTCAAAAAACAAAATTGAATTAACTTCCGAAATAGATGTTGATTGTGTAATAGAAAAAATCAAAGAACACTATTCCAAAACTCCTATGATTACAGTAGATGGAGTACGTCTCGATTTTGATGCAGGCTGGGTACATTTACGTAAATCCAATACCGAGCCCATCATTCGAATTTATGCAGAGGCTGAAACACATGCCATTGCAGATAATTTAGCACATAAAATCATTAGCGATATCAAAGAAGTTCTCGATACCAATGCGTGTATATCTAGATAATGCAGCCACCACCGCTCTAGATCCATTGGTTCTTGAAGCGATGATGCCGTATTTTACGACGCACTTTGGCAATGCATCTTCGATACATGGTCATGGACGCGAAACACGTTCGGCCATAGAAATTGCACGCAAAAAAATTGCCGATTTATTAAATACCACAGCAGCTGAAATCTTCTTTACTTCTGGAGGAACAGAAGCAGATAACACGGCAATTATTGGTGCTGTTGAAAATCACAGCATCAAACACATCATTACCAGCAAACTGGAACATCATGCCGTATTGCATACGGCTCAATATTTAGAAAAACTAAATCGAGTATCGGTCCATTATGTAAACGTAAATGAACTCGGCATTATTGATGTAGCACATCTAGAATCCTTGTTACAAGAATTTCCCAAGGCCTTGGTAAGTTTGATGCATGGCAATAATGAAATCGGAAACATGCTAGATCTTAATAAAGTAGGTGCGCTGTGTCACAGTTACAATGCTTTATTTCATAGCGATACCGTCCAAACCATCGGACATTATCCTTTGCATTTGTATTCATTACCCATTGACTTTATTGCAGGTTCAGCACACAAATTCCACGGACCCAAAGGCATTGGTTTATTATATCTAAAATCAGGATCCAGCATTAACCCATATCTACACGGTGGTGCACAAGAACGCAACATGCGTGGAGGTACGGAAAATACCGCCGCAATAGTCGGCATGGCAAAAGCTTTAGAGCTTTCCTATCAACGTATGGAAGAAGATCGTGTGCTCATCACGGCTTTGAAAAAATACATGATCGGAGAACTGAATGGCATCCCAGGTTTATTATTCAATGGCGAATCTGCGAATGTTGATACCAGTTTAATGCATGTGTTGAATGTAAGTTTGCCTCCATCGGAAAACAATGAAATGTTGGTAATGAACTTGGATATAGCAAAAATTTCTGCTTCTGCTGGTAGTGCTTGTACAAGTGGCACGAATATTGGCTCTCATGTATTAGAAGCCATTGGCGCCAAAGACGACTGGGGTTATGTACGTTTCTCGTTTGGAAGAAATAATACCAAAGAAGAAATAGATTACTGCATTCAAACGTTAATTAAAAGTATTAAATAATCTATTATGAAACATCTAATCGTATTTATAAGCATTGTCTTCGCTGCCTCTTCGGCTTTAGCACAAACAGGTAAGCCCTTCCCAAATTTTCAGACAAAAAAATTAACGGGGCAATCCTTTACTTTGCCAGACAGCGTTAAAGGGAAATTCACAATTATCGGAATTGCATTTTCTGCAAAAGCAGAAGAAAGTTTAGTGACCTGGTATGAGCCAGCATACCAAACATTCATACAAAAAAAGAAAACGATGTTTGCTTCTGAGGTATATAATGTAAATACCTATTTTGTTGCTGTTGTTACAGGAAGCAACAAAGTTTCTGGCGATGCCATCGTTAAAAAAATTAAACAAAATACGCAAAAAGAATTGCAAGCTTACGTATTAACCTATATCGGTGAGTTTGCCTCGTATAAAACGATGTTGAACATTACAGAAAAAGATGAGCCTTACTTTTTCATTTTAGATGAACGTGGCATTATTGCACATGTCACAAAAGGCAAATACACAGCAGCAAAATTAGCTGAAATTGAACAAGCTGTTTCTGATGATGAATAAGAAATTATTTATTAAATATTTAAAAAGCCAACGCATTTACAATTCGTTGGCTTTTTTGCTTTAGGTGATGTTTTATATTATGTTGGCGGAAAGCATTATAAGCTAAGCACTAAATATAATAATGCCATTATTATTGAAATTATGTCATCGAAAAAAGAAATTATTTTTCAAAAAGAAATTAGCCCCTTCAGCAAAAGAGTATTTAAATCTTTTGCTATCGAATCAGCTGTATTTTTTATTCTTATTATATATTCTTTTTCTGTTTTTAAGAATGTAGATACTTCCTCTCTATTTTTTAGCTTTATAATGGTTTGGTATTCAATTATTATATTTTCTATTTTTAGACTTTTTAGAATGCATTATAAATTTGAGTCAATAAAAATTTCTTTAATAACATTTTCAAATGGCACTTTCACTTTTCATATTCTAAAGAAAGAAAAGCTTGAGATTATAGAAATTAGAGTAAAAAATATTAAACTATTTCTACGGTGGGCAAAAGCAAGTCGAACTCGTATACCTGTATTGTCTATCTTTGATGAAAATAAAAAAATTGCTGTTATTTATCAAACGCATCGTGATAATGAGCCAGACCAAATTGAATATAACATACGAACATATTTGGAATTTTTAGATAAAAAAAATCTCAAAACTGAAGCTAATGACTGAACTTGAAAACTACATTAAATCATACTTTGGAGTCAACACTGAGGACTTACAAAAAATCGTTTCTCTTTTTACCGAAACGAAATTAGCTAAAGGAGAATATTTTGTAAAGAAAGGACTATTATGTGAAAAATTAAGTTTTGTCCAAACAGGAATCATTCGGATGTATGCTGAATCTGGTAACAAAGATATTACACAATGGATTTCTAGCAAAGGTTATTTCGTAACTGATTTGTCGAGTTTGGTTTTTGAAACTCCTGCACGTTGGAACATACAATCCTTAACCGACTGCACTCTTTATACCATTGATAAAGAAAACTATGCAAGCATTCATACGCTTGTAACCAATTGGATAAGCCTAGAAAAACTTTTTATTGCCCGTTGTTTTTTAATGTTAGAAGATCGCGTATTTAACTTGCTTTCTTTATCTGCCGAAGAACGGTACGATACTTTTTTTGAATCGAATCCAGAACTCTTCAATCAAGTGCCTTTACAATACATTGCATCTATGCTCGGCATGACTCCCGAAACCTTTAGTCGCATACGCAAAAAGAAAAATTCTTGATTTTTATCAAGACCAATCATTCCTTTCTTTCGCATTTTTGTGTTGTTCATTTTATTCAACAACACAATGAAAACGTTTTTCACATTCATAGTATGCACCGTTTTAACCACTACAGTTATGGCAAAAGAAATCACAAGCGAAATTATGATAAACGCTACTCCTGAAAAAATCTGGGCTATTCTTACTGACTTCAATAATTATTTAAGCTGGAATCCGTTTATCAAATCTATTAAAGGTGATGTTCAGGTAGGCAATAAAATCAACGTAAGCCTTGATGGAATGAAGTTTAAACCCAAAGTTCTTGTCTATGATAATTGTAAAGAATTTCGCTGGATCGGCCAATTATTATTCCCAGGTTTGTTTGATGGAGAACATACATTCTTAATCTTTGATAATGGAAATGGTACAACAACGTTCATCCAACGTGAAACATTTAATGGTATTCTTGTTCCGCTATTTCATAAAAAATTAGATACAGATACCAAGTGCGGTTTTGATGCTATGAATCAAAAGTTGAAAGAAGAAGCTGAAAAATAATTAAAATATTTTACTCTTTTATTGGCTATTGGATTAGAG
Organism: uncultured Cytophaga sp.; assembly: GCF_937863595.1. Taxonomy (GTDB): domain Bacteria; phylum Bacteroidota; class Bacteroidia; order Cytophagales; family Cytophagaceae; genus Cytophaga. The sequence continues at coordinate 792 of NZ_CALMGQ010000063.1, read as the reverse complement.
CAAAACATAATTACAAAACAAAATTTCATTTCTTACGTTTTAAGCACATAGATATTCAATTTTAACTTTTAACTTTTATTTCAAAAATGGAAAACACAACAGAAGTAACACGCGTAGATTTTGGCACTCGATTAGCAGCACTCTTATTAGATGTACTAATTATTTTCGGTATTTCATTTGTAGCTGCACCAATTATTGGTGGATTTTTAGGCGCTGCTGTAGCTACAGCAGGTGCTGAAACTATGGGAGGTACAGACCCAGCAGCAGCAGCAGCAGTTGGTGGATTTTTAGGATCCTTAATGGCATTAATGGTCGTTGTACCTACAATTTATGTGGTTTATTATTTAATTGAAGGATTAACAGGACTTACATTAGGAAAGTTAATTTTAGGAATTAAAGTTGCCAACCAAGATGGTACGGCTGCTCCAGTAGGTACATTAATGACACGTTGGGCGGTAAAATCTAGTGGTAACATTTTAACCATACTTGGTACTATTTTAGGTATTTCTATACTTGGTTCAATTGGTGGCTATGTCGGGTTAATCATATTTGTTGGTTGCTTCATGGTTTTAGGTGCAAAAAAACAAGCAATTCATGATATGGTTGCTAAAACAGCTGTATTCAAAAAATCTGATATCGTATAATACAAACGTATTTCTTTGCAAAAGAGTCCTGATTACTTTGTAATCAGGACTCTTTTTTTTTATTTCTTCATAAACTAACCGAACAGGGGTAATCTCGGGTCAGGTAAAAAAGCTGGGGAGTAACTGATAAAATATTAACTTTACAGGT
>NZ_CALMGQ010000062.1 GCF_937863595.1 uncultured Cytophaga sp. | reverse complement strand
TACAAAGTACAAAGTACAAAGTACAAAGTACAAAGTACAAAGTACAAAGTACAAAAATGCTGAAGTTATAGGTTACAGGTGGTTGGTGGAAAAGACACAACAAAAAAAAATACAATATCGGATGGTAAAGGATTGAATTTACAAGAACACTCAATAACTCTAAAGATGCACCAAGAAATTGGGCGATAAATAAAAATGAGCAGATGTCATTTCAATGCGCTATAAAGCTTTCATTGCCATTGGCTATAGCCAACGGTTTAATTAAATTGACAATCTTCTTTACTAAATGGAATTGAGATTTATAATCTCAATTATCAGCTATTCGCGATTATAAATCACGAATAAATATAATCTAAAAAATTAACAACCTACTTTGTACACCGTACTCAGTACCCAGTACTTTTTTATCTTCAATTAATTCCTTACTTTCATCTAATCATAACTAAAGATTAATACTATGTTAAAACGTTTAATTGTTTTCATAACAATTGTTTCCCTAAGCTTGGGAAATCTATTTGCAGATGAAGGCATGTGGTTGCCTTTTTTATTGGGAAAGAATTATGATCAAATGAAAAAATTGGGTTTAAAGATTACACCCGAACAAATTTATTCTGTTAACAATGCAAGTTTAAAAGATGCCATCGTAAATTTTGGAAATTTTTGTACGGGTGAAGTTATCTCGCAAGACGGATTAATATTGACCAACCACCATTGCGGGTTTGATGCAGTACAATCGCATAGCAGCATTGAACATGACTATATTACAGACGGTTTCTGGGCAATGGATCGTTCAAAAGAACTGAGTAACCCAGGTCTTTCAGTAACCTTCTTAATTCGGATGGAAGATGTTACCGAGCGATTTGCAAATAAGACTGAAGAAGAAAAAGCCGCGCTTACAAAAGAATTAGAAAAAGAATATGGCGAAGCAAATGATTATACGATTGATATAGAAGATTTTTTTGCAGGCAATCAGAAAATAGTATTCGTTTATCAAATATTTAAAGATATACGTTTGGTAGGTGCTCCACCCTCTTCTGTTGGAAAGTTTGGTGGAGATACAGACAATTGGATGTGGCCCAGACAAACAGGTGACTTTTCATTGTTCCGTGTATACATGAGCAAAGACGGCAAACCAGCAGAATATTCTAAAGAGAATGTGCCTTATCATCCACGTAAGCATTTATCTATTTCTACCGCAGGTGTAAAGAAAAATGACTTCTCCATGGTTATGGGTTACCCAGGCGGAACAGATCGCTACATGACTTCTTTTGAAGTTGCAATGAATTACAACCAAAGCAATCCAGCAAAAATCAAAATCAGAGAAACAAGACTTGCGCTCATGAAAGCAGATATGGATGCAAATCCAGCTGTTCGTATTCAATACGCTTCTAAATATGCACGTGTTAGCAATTATTACAAATACTTCATAGGCCAAAATCAAGGTTTAAAACGCTTACATGTAATCGATGATAAAAAAGTAGAAGAAGCTGCATTTGCTGATTGGGTAAATCAAGATAGTAGCAGAGCTGAATACCAAGATATACTGGCAAATTACAAACAATTATTCGAAGCGTATAGCAAAGTTAATCTACCCTATATTTACATTCAAGAAGCAGCCTTTGGCACTGAAATATTAGAATTCGCCTATAAATCAAATGCATATTATGGTTTATTAAAATCGGATAAATTTGATGCAGCGGCAAAAGAAAAAATGATTGCAGCGGGCGACGACTATTTTAAAGATTACAATAAAGGAACCGATCAAAAAGTATTTGCAGCTTTATTAAAAATGTATTATACAGACATTGATAAAGCCTTACATCCTGGCATCTTTACTGTAATAGAAAAAAAATACAAAGGAGATTTTGATAAATATGCGACAATGGTTTTTTCAAAATCTATATTTGCAAATAAAAATTTGTTTGATGCGTTTATGGCGAACCCAAGCGCAGCAGCATTAGAAAAAGATCCGGGGTTTGCATGCATGACTTCCATCCTTGGTGATTTCAGACGTGATGTAGGACCAGCTTTGGGTGCATTATTTGGAAGGCTAGAATTAACAAATCAATTGTATTTAAAAGGTATTCTTGAACAACGCAAGAATCAAGTATTGTATCCAGACGCAAACTTTACCATGCGTTTAACCTATGGCACGGTGCAAGACTATGTACCAAGAGATGCAGTACACTATAATTTCTACACAACACTTGAAGGTTTAATGGAAAAAGAAGATTCGACCAACGAAGAATTTATTGTTCCTAAAAAATTAAAAGATTTATACAATTCCAAATCGTACGGAGACTATGCGAACGAGGAAGGCAAACTACCTATTTGTTTTATTACAACGAACGATATAACAGGTGGCAATTCTGGCAGTCCTGTCATGAATGGAAACGGAGAATTGATCGGTGTTGCATTTGATGGGAACTGGGAAGCAATGAGTGGTGATATTATTTATGAGCCATCCTTACAACGATGTATTTCTGTTGATATTCGATATGTATTATTCATGATCGATCAATATGCAGGTGCAAAACATTTGATTGACGAAATGACACTTGTTAAATAAATAGTACGAATAAGATTCACATGAAAAGGTCCTGTAACAAATTGTTACAGGACCTTTTTAAATATATTTAGACTTAGAATACTAAACAAATAAACTGTTTGCAAATTCTTGTGTGAGTGGCTTTACAATATAATTTTCAGCTCCCAATTGATTCATTTGAATGACATCCTTAATATCATCCGAGCTTGACAATGGATATACGCTTGTATTGCTAAACTGAGAAGCAAAATCTTGATGAAATAATTCTAAAAATTGAAATCCATTCATGATAGGCATATTAATATCTAAAAATATAATCCCACGTTTGGTATTCTTTTTATTCTCCATTAAGGCTTGTAATATTTGAATACCCACTTGACCATTTGTAGCTACAATTATTTTACTTTCTGGTACAAATTTGCGAATAATACGCTGATGAATGAAATTTTGTATTTCATCATCGTCTAACAACAGTACCCAGTCAACAATACAATTCATAATACTATAAAAATATTTATACAATTTAGTAAATTAGCACCCGTAAAAGCAAATTAATCCTCTAAAAGTACATAATCAGTTTAAATGATAACCTAAATATTAAAGTACTCGTAGAAGACGGTAGATGCGTGATACAAAACGCCAACCTCTACTTAAAATAAGTGAGACTGTTTTAAGCAAGCGATTGACGTCGGTTTTCTATCTTTATTACACGATTAAAATATAGAAAGCCGTCACCAAAAAAATTAATTTGTTGAATATGTAATTTAAAGTGGCATGAACATACCTGTAAACGCAAGGATTGAATTAATCCTGAAACATTTTAATTTGAATCAAAAACAGCTGGCAAAGCAAGCTGGGCTGCCAGAAAACACCTTATCTAATGCCAAGAAAGGTAAAAATATTCCCAATATTGAGTTTTTCAATTCAATATACAAGGCTCTACCTACGATAAATCCGCATTGGTTGTACATGGGGAATGGAGATATGCTGGCAGATGAAGCAACAATAGCCAACCATCCGATGCGAGAAGAAGGCGAGCTGCTTAAAAAAATAGATAACATGGCGCGGGAAATCGACTATCTAAAAGAACAAATTCGTGACAAAGAAGAAATCATTAATCTATTGAAATCGAATCGCGTCATTTGAGGAAGTATTTGAGGAAGTATGGAGTATAGAGTACTAAGTACGAATATAGAACATTAAAAACCATAAAAAATAGCTCAAACAAATTTGTTTGAGCTATTTTTTATGGTTTTTTTAAATAAAACAACGTCATTATTTAAAACTTGATCCAATTGTTATTTGTGTTCGCAATATCTCTTATCTATGATATTTAAGGCTTTAAGCACTATTCTGAAAATGCTCCATTAATAATTCATAACTTCTAATTCAATGCCGTTTAGTAATGGAAATTTGTATTGTCACTTAAACAGTTGACTAAAGCCAACGGCAATGAATGCTGCGTAGCGAATTATAAGAACATCTACTCGGCTTTCATTGCCGTCCAATTTATTTGACGGTTTTTAGATTTATTGAGTGTTCTTATAAATTCTATCTTTAATAAAAAGACATTACCTTATAATTACTTAGTACTCTATACTTCGTACTAAGTACTTTTTTACTTTCTGCTACTCAATTTGGCCAGCAATTTCAAAATCTCAATGTACAACCAAACAAGTGTTACCAATAAGCCAAACGAAGCATACCACTCCATATATTTAGGTGCACCATTCGCTTCTCCTTTTTCAATAAAATCAAAATCCAAAACTAAATTCAAGGCTGCGACAACGACTACAACTAAGCTGAAAATAATACTGAATATCCCATTTCCATGAATGTATGGAACAGAGATTCCGAAAAAACCAAGAACGAAAGTCACCATATAAATCAGAAAAATTGCGCCAGTTGCTGCTACAATTCCCAATTTGAAATTTTCAGTTGCTTTGATTAATCCAGAACGGTAAGCCAATAATAAACATAAGAATGTTCCGCAGGTTAATAACACTGCTTGTATCGCAATTCCTGGATACATTTTATCCATAAAACCCGAAATAGCTCCTAAAAACACTCCTTCAAATAAGGCATAAGCGGGCGCTGTATATGGCGACCAAGTTGGCTTAAATGAAGTAGCTAAACCAAGTATTAAAGCGATTATAGCAGCTGCAACTACATAAATAATACCGCCTTCTAAATTGGACATGAAATCCCAAGACAATAAAGCAGTTGAAAAAACCAATGCAATTAAAATAAAACTTTTATTCACTGTGCCCTGAATGGTCATCTTTTCTTCCCCTGCTAATGCATAGGTATCAAACGTTGAATCATTTAAAGCCGGATTTGATGTTCTCATTGTTCTTTTTGGTTAATATGAATGGTTATACAAAAATACTACAAATTACCACTTTTCCATGCTATAAGAAATAACTAACTTGCAGCTTCATAAACATGAATAATCGCTTTAAAATTCCTTATGTCTGAAATTCGTAAAACATATTCGCCCGTTGAAGTAGAAAGTAAATGGTATGCGTATTGGTTGGAAAACAAATTCTTCCATTCTGAACCAAATGCAGCTAAAAAACCCTTCACGATTGTAATTCCACCACCCAATGTTACGGGAGTGCTACACATGGGACATATGCTAAATAATACCATACAAGATGTATTGATCCGAAAAGCACGTATGGAAGGTAAAGAAGCCTGTTGGGTACCAGGCACCGACCATGCATCTATAGCTACTGAAGCTAAGGTTGTTGCCTTATTACGCGAGCAAGGAATCAAAAAAAGTGATTTATCTCGAGACAAATTTTTAGAGCATGCATGGGTATGGAAAGAAAAATACGGCGGAATCATTTTAGAGCAATTAAAAAAATTAGGTGCTTCGTGTGACTGGGAAAGAACCCGCTTTACGATGGAAGAAAACCTTTCTGAAGCAGTAATCGAAGTATTCAACAAACTGCATACAGACGGCATGATATACCGTGGATTCCGTATGGTAAACTGGGATCCAGAAGGTAAAACGGCGCTATCAGACGAGGAAGTTATTCACAAAGAAGTTCAATCCAAATTATATTATATCAAATACCAAGTTGTAGGTTCAGACGAATTTGCAGTTGTTGCTACTACCCGACCAGAAACAATTTTAGGAGATACTGCTGTGTGTATTCACCCGAAAGACGATCGTTGGAAACACTTAAAAGGTAAAAAAGTAATCGTTCCACTTATCAATAAAGAGATCCCAATTATTGAAGATGAATACGTGGATCTTGAATTTGGTACAGGTTGCTTGAAGGTAACACCGGCACACGATGTGAATGATTACCAACTCGGACAAAAACACGGCTTGGAAGTAATCGACATCATGAATAATGACGGTACCTTCAATGAAAACGCACAGTTGTATGTAGGTCTTGATCGTTTTAAAGTACGCAAGGAAATTTCTGCTGAACTAGAAGAAAAAGGGTTTTTAACGAAGACAGATAATATCACCAACAACGTTGGTTATTCAGAACGTACCAATGCCGTTGTAGAGCCACGCCTTTCCTTACAGTGGTTTGTAAACATGCGCAGCTTCATGGACAAACATCCAGAAGTATTGTCATCTGTGATGAATGATGAAATTAAATTGCACCCTGCGAAGTTTAAAAACACCTACAAACATTGGATCGATAATATTAAAGATTGGTGTATCTCCCGCCAATTGTGGTGGGGACAGCGTATACCTGCTTGGTATTTAAGCGACGGAAAATATGTTGTTGCATTAAATGAAACCGAAGCGCTAGAAAAAGCGAAAACACTTACTGGAAATGCATCAATTACATTAGCCGACTTAAAACAAGACGAAGATGTATTGGATACCTGGTTCTCTTCTTGGTTGTGGCCTATCTCTGTATTTGATGGTTTTAAAGATCCAAAGAATAAAGACATCGATTACTACTACCCTACCAATGACTTGGTAACGGCACCTGAAATATTATTTTTCTGGGTTGCTCGTATGGTTATGGCAGGTTATGCATTTCGTGGAGAAAAACCATTTAGCAACGTATATTTAACGGGTATTGTGCGCGACAAACAAGGTCGTAAAATGTCTAAATCCTTAGGGAATTCGCCCGATCCATTGGATTTAATTACAAAATTCGGTGCAGATGGCGTCCGCTTTGGCATGTTGTTGAGTTCTCCTGCAGGCAATGATTTATTGTTTGACGATAAGTACTGCGAACAAGGCAGAAACTTTACGAATAAATTATGGAATGCATTCAGACTCATTAAAGGTTGGGAAGTAGATACGAATCTTCCTTACATAAATGAAGCACCCGTAGAATGGTTGAATGCAAAAATAAATGCAAGCTTAGTAGAGATTGAAGATCATTTCAGCAAGTATCGTTTATCGGATGCGTTGATGAGTGTATACAAATTGGTTTGGGACGATTTGTGCTCTTGGTATTTAGAAATGATCAAACCTGAATATGATAGAGAACTAGATAAAAGTTTACCAATTGATGAACAAACGTATCTGAAAACCTTAGCGATTTTCGAAAAGGTATTGAAGATTGTTCATCCGTTTATGCCTTTCATTACTGAAGAGTTATGGCATGATATTAAAGAGCGCGATGCTAAAGATTGTGTAATTATAGCTGAATGGCCAACAGTAACGGACTCGAAAGAAACAGAAATTAGTATTTTATCATTTGTCGAAACTACCTTAAAACCTGCTATCAATACAATTAATAGCCATATTCAAAAAAACAATTTAAAAAGAACGAGTAAACTAAAAAGTCTTTTTATCGTTCCTGCGAATGCTACTAATCCAACTGAATATAAAACTGCTGAATCATTTTTACCCTACATTTCAAAACTTTCTAAATGTGATTTTGAAATAGAAATACTTCATAAAGAGAATCAACAGTTTCAACAGTTCTATCCGTATTCTATTAACAGTAACTATCAAGTTCAGATTGAAAAAGAGAATAATCTCGACTCAGAAGCTGAGAAAGATCGTCTTGAAAAAGAGCTTGTTTATGCAAAAGGCTTTTTAATTTCGGTTGAAAAGAAACTTAATAACGAAAAATTCGTACAAAATGCAGCAGCCTCTGTGCTCGATAATGAAAAACAAAAACAACAAGATGCCATTTCTAAGATAAAATCAATAGAAGAAGCTCTAAAAGAACTTGTTGCATAATTAATTATTAAATTACGAATCCCTAATCGAATGAAACATCTTTTACGAATTTTACTATTAGCCCTAGTGTTATCTGCTACGGGTACTTTTGAGGTTTCTGCTCAAAACCCAGCACAAAGTAAGAAATACAAAAAGAAAGCTCAAGCGGCGAAAAAGAAAAAGAAAGACCCATATACTCCTGTCTACCACGATGCAGATTCGGATAAAGATGGTGTACCAGATAGCCGCGATCAATGTATACGCACTCCAAGAGGCGAACCTGTAACAACATTTGGTTGTCCGTATGATGTGGATTTTGATGGTATTTTCGATTACGAAGATTCTTGTAAAAATGAAGCAGGTCCAAGAGAAAACTTTGGTTGCCCATGGGGTGATCGCGATGGTGACGGCATCATGGATAACGTCGATGATTGTCCAGACGTAGCAGGTTTAAAAATGTATAAAGGTTGCCCCGATACAGATGGCGACGGCATACCTGATAATAAAGATAAATGCCCTAAAGTACCTGGCATTGTTAAATTTGAAGGTTGCCCACCTCCATATAGTGATATTGATGGTGACGGCGTTGAAGACTACAATGATTTATGTCCAAGTACACCTGGAGCAAAAACCAACAGAGGGTGTCCAGAGTTGAAACCTGCAGAAAAAGCAGCGTTACAGAAAGCGTTTGATAATTTATTATTCGAATCGGGTTCCGATGTAATTGTATCTTCTTCTTACCAATCTTTAGATGATTTGGCAAAAGTGTTGAGAAACAATTTGAAATTCGGTTTATTAATTGAAGGCCATACAGACAATGTTGGTGACGATGATGCAAACTTAGATTTATCGAAACGTAGAGCTATATCTGTTAAAAACTACTTAATATCTAAAGGAGTTGCAGCTGCACGTTTAACAACAGACGGATTTGGAGAAAACAAACCAGTTGGAACAAACGACACCCCTGAAGGACGAACTAAAAACAGACGTGTTGAAATGAACATCCTTCAATAAGTTTAAGGCTTAATGCCTAAAGCTTAATGCTCGTGTAGCGTATGCATTGACGATGAAACGCTAACATATATAAAATAAAAAAGAGGCTTGATTTGAATATTCGAATCAAGCCTCTTTTTTATTTACTAGATCCTCAAATTCTTGCTCTCAAGAATTGTAAGAGTTAAATATCATTTTTTACTATCGTTCTAGTTGCTTGTTAATCAACTAGTGTAAAAAGAGAAAATGTATTTTTAAAAGAAACATACATGATTTCAAAGATAAAATGGTAAACAAATGTTAATTCAATTTTTTAAATTTAAGTTACAAAAATTTGAATGTTAATTACTTAGTATTTAATAACTATTAAAATGTAAAATATAATTATAACTTTGCACTACTTATAACGTACATAATAAAGAAATTTATTTTTTAATGAATTTAAGTATGACAAATTTTATTTGTAACAATATGAAACAGCTAGTACTAATCGTATTACTTATTACTTTACTACCTATATCTGAATCTTTTGGTCAGTGTGCTGTAGATGTTAATCTTGGACAGAATCAAGTTGTTAATGGTGATTTCTCACAAGGTTACACAGGTTGGACCTATACTCCAGATTCAGATGGTGATTTAAATACACCTCCAGGTTCGCCAGATGGCTACAAAGTATTTACCGGAGGTTTTTCTGTACCAGGAAATATCTACGTTGGTACAGGTGCAGACATGTATGGATTTAACAATGCATTTAATCAACCATTTAATGGCCATACTACAGGTGCTGCAAATGATAAATTTTTAATGGTAGATGGTGTTTGTGTTGTTGGTATTAAACTTTTTAGCCAATCAAATATTCCTGTAATTCCAAACACAAGGTATTACTTTTCTATTTGGATAAACTCATTAAAAGATCAACCAAATTATCCTGGGATTTTAAATTTTGATGTTAACGGGACTAATCTTGCCACCGGAATTATTGCTCCTGCAATAGGTGGAGGTAATGTAGGTGGAGCATGGAGAAAAGTAGAAGCATTCTGGGATTCAGGTATTGCCCCCCCTACTACCGTAACGATTAGTATTAAAGGAAATCAAACGATCGGTTGCGGAGGAAATAGCGGTGAATCAGATTTTGCAATTGATGATGTTTCTTTCATTCCTGGTTGTGGATATTCTGATAATGGACCTATACCAAATTTAGGAGCAGACCGCACCATTTGTGGTACAGGTGGTTCTATAACACTCGATTCCAATGTGCCACACACAGATTCAACGTTGGTAACGTGGAGTGCCAATACACCTGGTATTAATTCTGGTTTCGGTTTAGGAGCTCCATATTCTAAAGTTATAACAGCCCCTGGAACGTATTCTGTTTGTGTTACTGCCGGAAATGCATGTACAAAATCAGATATTATTGTCGTTTCAAGTACCTTTACACCAAACAGAACGCCGGATGCAGATCTTTGTGGCATACCTACTGCACCCTTAGATGCTGTATTTACAGGTATTGGCGTTACATATCAATGGAAGCTGAATGGCTCTAATCTACCTGCACCGAGTACCAATAGAACCTATGGTGCTACCACAGTCGGAGCATATACCGTTGATGTTACTGTTCTTGGTTGTGGTACAGTAACAAGTGGCACGACTACAATTACGTCTAGTGCAACAGCAGCACCCACTACTTCCCCTGGCGCAGATCTTTGTAAAACCAATCCAGTACCTTTAGATGCTGTTTTAACTGGTACCGGTATTACGTATCAATGGAAACGTGATGGTGTTAATTTACCAACACCAAGTACTAACAAAACATATACAGCTACATCTACAGGTACATATACCGTTGATGTTAAATTACCTGGTTGTACTACTACGACAAGTGGTAATACAGTGATTACTTCTAACTCATCTATAACCCCAACAAATGCATTTTACTGCGCAACTGGCCCTATTGTAGATCCCATAACATTGAAAGCAACCGGAACAAATAGCGCAACCTTTAACTGGTATACAACATTAAATGGTGTAACTTCATTTAACACGGGTTCTTCATATACATTTACTCCACCAGTAGGTACAACAGGTGATATAACGTATTATGTAGAGGATAATACCATTACAAATGGTACTGTGGGACCAACAACTAAATTTACAACAGGTAGTGCATCTGATTTAGATGCAGGAAATGTTCAAGGAAATCAATATGGCGTTAATTTTACAACCACTCAAGATTTCACTTTAAACTCTTTGCAAATACCTATTCGTGTTACGAATGGAAAAGCAGGCACTCCAATGGTTGTAACTTCTATAAAACTACGTGTCTATTTAGATAACAATGCAACGCCAGGTAGCCAAACATCAACTAGTCTTGTATTTACATCCACCTCTGCACCAGTAACGATAGCCGGTGGTGGCGCTAATGTTGCAGTCGATTCGTTATATACCTTTAGCTTTACAAATTTTGATATCCCAATTTCCTTAGGGACTAAATTAGCTTTAAAAATAGAAACAATTTCGACCGTTTATGAAACATGGAGATATAAAGTTGGCGGTAGAACAGGCCTTACAAACCCCTATCCATATGCATCAACTATTACGCCAAACCCTGTAACCATAGTAAGTTCGTCGCTAAGTAATAGTAAGAAAACGGATGCATATTTTAGCTTATACAATTGGAATATTTCTGCTAAAACCCCTTGCTCTCGCACTCCAGTTGTTGCAATTAACAACTGTGTTACTCCAGTTACTTGGACCTCATTCTATCTTGTTCCACAAAACAATGCGTGTAAATTGGTTTGGAATACTGCGGAAGAAACCAACAATGCCTATTTTGTTGTTGAACGTTCTACAGATGGTATAAACTTTGAAAGTATTGCTACTCTTTCTGGCGCTGGCAACAGAGACATTGCTTCAAATTATTACTATATAGACAATGCACCTGTATCGGGTAATTCATATTACCGTATCACACAACACGATTACGACGGCAAGTCTTCTTCTACAGCAATGCAACCGTATTCATCAGAAAGTTTTGTAAAAGTAACAATATACCCTAACCCGTTCCAAAATAATACAACGCTTTTAGTAAACGGATCCAATGCAAGCACATATACGTATATGCTTTATAGTGTAAGCGGACAATTGGTAGAACAAGGTTCAGGCACAATGAATCAGGCTCAATCTATTGGAGAAGCACTGGCGAAAGGAATGTATATGTTAACGGTTCTTACAAGTACAGATATTGTTACAAGTAAGATTGTGAAACAATAAAAGCTGAAGGCGGAGGGTTTAAGGCCTAAAGCAAATTGGCGCATATATTGAAAATGAAACATTAACACACAAAGCAAAAAAATAAGGGTTGATTTGAATATTCAAATCAACCCTTATTTTTTTGCTTCTGTTTTGTGCTCAATTTTCAAAAATCTAGCGCATCACCGCTTTAGGCCTTCAGCTTTAGGCGTTACGCCTTCATTAAAACATACTTGCCGTTAACAGCTTAATATCCTTATAAGACACATTGTATTTTTTTGCCATAATAGAATTGGTTAGATATCCTTTATAGGTATAGATACCATTCATAAACCAGTCTTTGTGGTGTATCATCTCTTCTACCCCACCCGATTCTGCTATTTGCAAAATGATTGGTGTGAATATATTGCTTAGGGAAATCGTTGCTGTACGGGCTACACGCGATGGAATATTAGGGACGCAATAGTGAATCACATCATATTTTCTGAAAATAGGTTCAATGTGGTTTGTTATTTCAGACGTTTCAAAACAACCTCCTTGATCGATACTTACATCTACAATAATAGAGTTTGGTTTCATCTCTGCAACCATCTCATCTGTTACCAAACAGCTTGTACCCTCTTCTGCTCGCAAGGACCCTATAACAACATCTGCTTCTCTAAGTTCTTTTCTAAGGTTTACCGTATCAATCACGGAAGTGTATAATTGCAAACCCAAATTCAATTTCAAACGACGTAGGCGATACAAATGACTGTCGAATACTTTCACCTCTGCACCTAAGCCTATAGCCGTTCGCGCAGCATATTCGGCAACTGTACCTGCTCCTAATATTAATACTTTGGTTGAAGGTACGCCTGTAACTCCACCTAGTATAACACCCATGCCGTTTTTAGAAATAAGATATTCCGCTGCAATTTGCATTACAGCACTACCTGCAATTTCACTCATGGATTTCACAACCGGCTTACCTGCTGCTTTGTCTTCAATAAACTCAAAGGCAATACCCGTAATACGTTTTTTATTAATTTCAGAAATGTAACCTGGGTGCAAGGTAGACATCTGCAAAGCAGAAATTAATGTCTTCCCGGTTTTCATATATCCAATTTCTTCAACCGTTGGTGGGTCTACTTTCAATACAATTTCAGAGTCAAAAACTTCTTGTTTTGAATACACAATCTTCGCGCCTGCTTCACTGAATTCACGATCAGAGTATTTTGCATTTAGGCCTGCACCTGTTTCGACCTGAACAATGTGCCCATTATTTACAATCAATGCAACGGCTTCGGGTGTCAAACAAACCCTATTTTCAATACCATCTATTTCTTTCGGAATACCAATACACAATTGGGGTAATTGCTTACGCACCTTTTGTAATTGCTCTTTTGGATAAAGAATTTGTTCTTTAACCAACACGTCTAATTCAGACTTCTTTTTCATGAGACAAGATTGTTCATTGTATTAAAATCACCTTGCTACTGTCGTAGAAATACCCTCCACTCGAGTAATTGTATACACTCTTGTTTCTTCACTTAGAGCGTTAATTTTTATATGAATATACTTTTCTGGAAGCAAGGTTGGTATACGCGATGCCCATTCAATAAAACATAGATTTCCTGAATAGAAATAATCCTCGCACCCAATTTCATATGCTTCACGTTCAGCATTGATTCTATAAAAATCAAAATGATAATATATTTTTCCGCTATTGGATCTGTATTCATTCACAATTGAAAAAGTAGGACTTGTAACGTGTTCTACAAAGCCTAAAAATAAACCGCATTGTTTTACAAATGTAGTCTTGCCTGCACCCATTTCTCCGTCCAAAACCCAAATATGAATGCCCCTTGAAAATAACATCAACTCCTCCATAAAAGCAGTACTTTCTTCTGGGGTGTGACATTCAAATTGCAAAACGGAATTTGTAGATTCTAACGATGCCATGAACACGTATTTAGTAGTTGAATCTACTAAGAAAAGTTGGTGTATGAAAGAGCGTTTGAAAGAAATTGTTGGTGTAACCCCAAAACTTGCGGTACGACCAATTGTAGATCATCATTAACAACAATATGATCTGCCAATGCTTTTTTTTCTTCTTCGGACCATTGCCTAGAAATGATGTCACGTATTTGTTTTTCAGTTCGCTGTGGATCACGCTTCATCACCCGATTGATACGCAATTCCAAAGGAGCGGATACAACAATCATACTGTCTAATTCTTTAGCTGAACCAGATTCAAACAATAAAGCAGCCTCTTTTACAACGTATGGTGCACCTTCTTGCGTGATTACCCAGGAAGCAAAATCTTTGGCAACTGCGGGATGAATAATTGCATTTAATGTCTGTGTTTTGGTAGCATCTGCAAATGCAACAGCTGCTAAAAAGGGCCTATTTAAAGATTCTCCAATAAATACTTCAGAGCCAAATATTGCAATCAATTCTTTCCGTATCTGTGGATCTTGTTCGGTAAGCCATTTGGATCGAGCATCTGCATCGTAAGTAGGAATACCAAGTACCGAAAAAATAGAACAAACAATAGACTTCCCTGTTCCAATGCCACCTGTGATACCAACTTTATACATATATTATTCCGTAAAAGGGCGTTTATGTTTGGTTACGTTAAAAGATACTTCCACTTTATTTGTGTTGTATTTTATTTGGCTATTCGTAGATTTTGAAATTGAAATGGTTTCCTTATACGCATCAGAAATATTTTTTTCTGATAGCTTCAATAATATTTTATGGGACATGGTATCCATTATGGATGCTGGTCCCGTAGCTATAATGTATTCTGGATTGATACGTATATTCCCATCAATTTTATAATCCTCATCTAAAAAGGAATAATCGCGATCTACATAAATTTTAAATCGTTCTTTTTTGACTTTATCTAAACCCGTAAAAATGGTATCGGATGAAAAATATCGAATTTCGACTACGGGTAGTTTATCTTCTAAGTACGGACGAATATCCGAAGTTAATAAGTATTTATATCGCTTTTTAGATTTTAGATTTATCTCAATAGGATCTACAAACCAATTCAACTTTAACTTTAATAAATCCCAACCCAAACCATAGGCATGAAATTCAATCATTTTTTGCTCATCACTATCCAACATCAATTCTTGATGGTCGTATTTAAAAACAATCGGGTAATACACATCCGCCAAGTGATATCTATTCATAGCATTTAACAACCAAATACTAATCGTAGCCACTAGGCATAAAAACATTACCTTCCAATCATACTTTCGTTTAAATAATCTAATGATGGCTTTCAAAATGTGCATTGTGGGATATATTAAAATAAAAACCTCCAATGAAGTAGTAATACAAACAATGGAGGTTTTAACGAATATGTGTTAAACTTATTCTGCCTTAGTAGAAATACCTTGAACAGCAGATTTTTCAAATTTCATACGAATACGATCTACAATTAATATAATTGTTCCATCATCTTCAAGACTTGCAATTGTTCCATGAAGTCCACCTATCGTTTGAATACGATCACCAGGTTTCAAATCTGCACGAAATTTTTCTTGATCTTTTGCTTTCTTTTGTTGTGGGCGAATCATGAAGAAATAAAATACCCCAATCATTAAAGCAATTAAACCAAATTGCATGTAACCACCACCTGCACCACCTGGAGCTTGTAATAAAATTAATTGAACATTCGCCATTTTTATTTTTATTTAGAAATTGAATTATAAATTAAAACTGATGATACTATTAATTCGCATCTTTGATATAAGGACCAGAGATATCTTTCTCTTTTGCAATTACATGTCCTGTAATTGTAATAACAGTTGCTTCAGGTTCTGTATTAGCTAAAACAGTAACTGTTTTATGGAAATCACCCGGCCTGCCGCTGCTATTAAATTGCACTAAAATTTTACCTTCGCCACCAACAGGAATGGTGTCTTTTGTCCATTCTGGAGTTGTACAACCACAAGAAGCTTTTGCGTCTCTAACATACAATGGTTCTGTACCCGTATTTTTGAAAACGAATTCATGTTTTCCAAATTCTCCTTCATTGATATCTCCAAACTCATGTTCAGACTCAACAAATGCTAAAGTCGTTTGCTTTAATTCTTGAACGCCCGTTGTACCTTCCGTTTGAGTTACCGCAGCTTCTTCATCTTTTTTCCCATCACAAGAAAATACTAAAGATGCACCCGAAATCATTAAAGCATAAATTACAATACGTTTCATAGATTCATTTATTTTATATTTTACGAATTTAATTAAAATTGCTTATCTCCTATTTACAAATTTATATAATCTATTAACATAGACATATACTTTTCGGTATTTAATACCCCACGCTGATCTGGTGTTGTTTGGCTCCGATTTTCATAATAGGCATTTACTATTTGATTTTCAATACGTTGAGACAAATTTACATGACCAATATCAGATAATAAATTGCAAAATGCCATAAGCAAGGCATAGGGATTTGCTATACCCATGCCTACGATATCGGGTGCATGACCATGTAAGGGCACGTAAATACTACCGCCATCAACTTGTATTTTGGTATGAGAACGATTTAAGGCATTATAAACCGAGGCATACAGGGCATTTAATACGTTTGCCCCCTCAAAAGAGGTAACAATTTGATTGCTATTTTTATACTTGCCGTGTTTAATGAACGATACGATATTGGCATCTTCAAAACGCGATTGATAATTGGTAAATGCTAGTTTAGTCCATGCCTTCATGGTATTCTCCCATATTTGGGGTTGCTCTTGATATTGCTGCACCATCACTATTCTCTCGTCCAATTTAAAGCAAGACTTCATTACAGAACTATCCTTTAATACACCTGTAAGCATTTGATTCTCTAAAATGGGCACAGCCAAAATACGTGTAGCATCTCTTGCTTCATGAGGGATATGTGTTAGTGCATAAAAGGGCTTTAATGCTAAAAAAGCTTCTGTTTGTTGGTTTTGAGATTCAAATGGACCACACAATACAGAGTACGGTTTATTTAAACCCCATAAATCTTGAAAAGAATTTAAATAATGTAATTCAATAATATCATCAAATAAATGAAAGAATGTTTGAAGAGATTCAAACAACTCTGGACCGATGCCATTTCCTGGATATAAAAATATGTTTGTTTTCATTTCAGGCTTTTCCTGATTGTATTTTTTTAATTAAACTTTCAATTTCAGAAACCAATTCTTCTGCGGTTTCTTTGGTATCGGAAAACGTCTCTGAATCCACAATTGCATCTTTGCTGGTTTCTATCTCTTCCAATATATCTTTCAATTGTTCTTTATAACGAGCCAATTTAAACTTCAACCGCGCACGCGTATTTGAACCCTTATCGGGTGCAAACAAAATACCCAATACAGCACCAGCCGCTATGCCAATAATGAGGGTAGTTAAGGTGGAGTAGTTGTTGTCTGAAGCCATGGTAAGAAGTATAGAGTACTGAGTACAAAGTATCTGTTTATTTTTGGATGTTACAATTGTCAATGATTGAACCGTTTCTGAATTCCGTTCTGTATGCGATAGAAAGAGTTGCAGAAGTCTTTTTGTACTATGTACTATGTACAAAGTACTTTGCACATAGTACATAGTACTTTTACTCGATAATCAGTACTCTATACTTCCTACTTATTATCCATCAAACCTCTACCACTTTTCAAAATCACACCTGATTTTTGTAAGTCAATAGAAATGGTATCTAACAAACCATTTACAAACTGTTTACTTTTAGGAGTACTATACGATTTTGATACTTCAATATACTCATTAATGGTTACTTTAACAGGTATATTCGGGAATTTAACCATCTCTGTAAGCGCCATTTTAAGGATAATACGATCCGTAAAGGCCAATCGTTCGATGTCCCAATTTTGAACTTTTTCTGTAATCAATTTTTCTGCTTCGGCGTCAAAGGCAGCAGATTCTTTATATAAATCCAACATAAATGCCTTGTCATCTTCCCAGTTTGGAGATAAGGAAGGCAGCTCGTAATTCTCGTCGGTAGTTTCTTGTATACCTTTTGCAGCCTTCAATGTAAGACTACGGATCGCTTCATCATTTTCTGTCCAATTATAATCCAAATCTTCCCAATACGAATCGAGTTGTTCGTTTTTGAACAAATACGTTTTGATTAAGTGCAACACAATTTCTTTATCTTTTTCAAATGAAGATTCTGGAAATTTTTGATATTCGATGTATAACGGATCTTGTTTTATTTTTTTCTTGTAAACAACTTTTAAGAGATCTACAGGAGGATTTAATTTATGCTTTTCAACAAAACTTCTCAAGGATTTATTGCTTTCGATCGCTAATAAAACAGGGTTTTTCTTCAGTTTATAAAAATATTCCGGTATCTCACTCTTCACAACAGAGTGTATACCTTCTGTAGCGTCTGCTTCCGCAATAGACATAAAACGTGTAACACTAAATAAAACCAATTTATACATATTTTCAACACGCTCTACATCTTCAAGTAGCATGTTTTTAAAATGTGTAATGTCTTTGGTATGCGCATTATCATAATGATTAATGGCTTCAACAATGGCTTTGCGTATATCGGGTTCTTGCTCTAAATAGGAGAGATCGTTTTTTTCAAAAAACGATTCATAAAACGTATGTGCTGCTTTTTTTCTAGATTCTAAAAATGGAATGTCTTGAACATCGGGAGACATTAAATCAGGAGCAAATACTTCTGAGATCTCATCCAATCCTAAGTAAAAATTCGAAACTTTTGTTTGGTACAATGCATATAAAGATTGCATAACCTTGATCCGTAGAATTCTTCTATTCAGCATAACGTATAAAGAACATTTTTTTGGTTTACAAAGTATTTTCTGGGAATTAGTATATAAGTATTTTTGTTTCTTGAAACATAACAAACAGAAATTTCTTACTTTGTATTGAATTTCAAAGGTACTCCTTTTACAAGAGTATTCCAATTGAAAATAGTACAGAAACATACATAATTGTGAAAAAAAGGGCATTAAGTCATCTCAATAAATACTTAGTTCAATATAAATATTATCTACTTACAGGTATCTTATTTGTTTTCTTAAATAACTTCTTTGGAAGTTATCAAGGACCAGTTATTCGGGAAACCATTGATTATTTAGAACAATCACTGCCAATCCTCAAAAGTGCAACAGGTGTAGAAAAAGAACATTTACAAACTGAATTTGGAAAAGAAGTAACATTTTTGGTATTAAAAATATTGGGATTAACCATATTCAGTGGCATTTTTCTGTATTTCCAACGAAAAATTATCATTGGAACTTCAAGAAGAATTGAATATGATTTGAAGAACGAAATCTATCATCATTATCAAGTTTTACCAGTAAGTTTCTACAAAAGAAATAACACAGGCGATATCATGAATCGCATTTCTGAAGATGTAAATCAAGTTCGAAATTATCTAGGCCCTGCGATTATGTATGGCATAAACTTATTTGCAATATTTAGTGTAACCATACCGCTTATGATTTCGGTGAATGTGGAGCTAACCTTATATACACTAATACCCCTACCCTTTTTAGTAATCAGTATTTATACCGTACAAAGCATTATTACCAAACATTCGGAGCAGATACAACGCAGCATGTCCAATTTGTCATCCTTGGTTCAAGAAACTTTTTCAGGTATACGTGTTGTAAAATCATTTGGCAGAGAAGCAGCTATGAGCAGTCAGTTCAATGACCAAAGCAACGGCTATAAAGACAAGTCTATCCGCTTAACACAAATCAATGCACTGTTTTTCCCTTTAATGGTTTCATTGATTGGTGCATCCATTATTTTTATTATTTGGATTGGAGGAACAAAAGCAATTTCTAAAGATGGAATTACTACAGGTAATATTGCTGAATTCATTTTCTATCTAAATAAATTGGCTTGGCCAGTTACATCCTTAGGCTGGATAACGGTGATGATTAAACGCGCAGAGGTATCTCAAGGACGTATCAATCAATTTTTAGATGAAAAGAATACGCTTATTAAAGGGAAAGAATTAACGACTCCAATAACTGGTGCAATTGAATTTAAAGACGTTTCATTTAAATACCCAGACACGGGGATTGAAGGTGCTCGAAATATTAGTTTCAATGTATTACCCGGACAAACGATAGCCATCATAGGAAACACTGGCTCGGGTAAATCAACCATTGCGTCCTTGTTATGTCGATTATACGATACAACTACAGGCGCCATTAGCATTGATGGGATTAATATAAAGGATTATAATCTTCAATACCTGAGAAGTCAGATTGGCTTTGTACCACAAGATGTATTTTTATTTTCAGATACCATTCGTAATAATATTGCCTTCGGCTTTGACAATGTTAGCGAAGAGCAAATTATTGAAGCAGCTACCTTTGCGGACCTATACACTTCAATTCAACAATTCCCTTTAGGATTGGATACTATTTTAGGAGAACGTGGGATTACCTTATCGGGTGGACAAAAACAACGTTTATCGTTGGCGCGTGCATTTATTCGCAACCCTCGTTTATTTATTCTGGATGATTGTTTATCAGCAGTTGATACTAAGACTGAGGACACCATTTTAACCAATTTAAAAGAGGTTTTGGGCGACCGCAGTACCATAATAATTTCTCATAGAGTATCATCGGTAAAACTTGCCGACAAAATTATCGTATTAGAAGATGGACAGATTGTTCAAAGTGGTTCGCACAATGAGCTGATTCAACTGGATGGCATTTATAAGAACATTTATATGATGCAATTGCACCAGCCCGTTTGATTTTTGCCAAATGCAAAATAGTATTGAGTACGAAGTACAGAGTACAAAGACGGCACATGCAGATGACATTAAATATGGTCTGTGACGCACAGACCATATTTAATGTATTGATATACAAATAAATAATTCACATTTGGTACTTAGCATTCGATACTCCGTACTTCATACTTCCTCCATACTTTTCAAAATTTATGAAAAAACTACAACTCATTTTCGCACTCATTTTGTGCAGTGCAACAATATCTGTTTTTGGTCAAAAGCAATTAGAACTAAAAGATACGCTTACAGGTAAAGTAAAGGTGTTTAAAATTGGAGATACCTTTCGGTATAAGGCTGTAGGTGATAGTGATTATGAAAAAGTAAAAATTCAAAATATCAATGCATCTGGGATTGTTTTTTATTTACCGGATGAAGATGAAGTAAAGCCCATTAAAGAAGTTTTTGTTAGCGATATTGAATCGATTCAAAAAGCTACAACTTTACACAACATCACAAGAGCAATTGGAGGCGTGTTTATTATTGCAGGTGCTTATACAATGGCTAGCTCTAGCGCTTTAGCAGACAATAGCGGTGGCTCAACTGGAGCCTATCTTGGAATAGGTGCAGGAATATTAGCGGTTGGGGTTATTCCATATCTTATTAAGCCGAAAGTGTACGTATTAGGCAAGTCGCATACTGCTACGTTAAGATAAAAAAAATTATCTCATGACTTTAATAATTATTTTCGTTGTGTTTGGATGTTGCTTCCTTTTGGAGCGTTTAATCCCAGGATGGAAATTACCCGAAGTGCCTACATGGACTATTCGAGTAATGGCTGTCAATTTTATACAATTAGGCATTGTAATTTTTGCGGGTTATACTTGGGAGAAATGGTTTTCCAGCTTTTCTCTTTTTCATTTATCGAATGAGGTAAATCCTTTTATTGGAGGAATGATAGCCTATTTCATTGCAACATTTATATTTTATTGGTGGCACAGATGGAGACATAAAATCGATTTTTTATGGACTCACTTTCATCAAATACATCACAGTCCCCAACGCTTAGAAGTAATTACTTCATTTTACAAACATCCACTAGAGATGACAGTCAATTCATTGATTGGAGCTTTATTGGTATATTCATTTCTTGGATTAAGTCTTGAAGCAGGCGCTACATATACATTATTTACAGCACTTGGAGAATTTTTCTATCACACAAATGTTAAAACACCCCAATGGATTGGATACATTTTTCAACGACCAGAAATGCATCGAATCCATCATGAATATAATAAACACACAAACAATTATGGTGATATTGTATGGTGGGACATGTTATTTGGAACATATGATAACCCCAAAGAATTCACATCCACATGTGGGTTTGATGCTGAAAAGGAACAACGTTTAATAGATATGTTGAAGTTTAAAGATGTACATAAAGAATAATCCGTTTGAATCCAACTAACGAATGGTACTCATACAATATATATATATCGTCAGGTATACATATATTGTATGAGTTAGATTTTTTATGACACACATTGGTCCATATAAGTATCACTACCGACCAGGCTATGGATCTGCAATACTTTTGCTGGAGTTTATAAGTGGTGTTGACGATGAATCATTCACAAGCGATTTATTGTATGCTTTAAAAAGCATAGAACCTAAAATAATGGGCCATTCAGATATATGGATGAATGATACATTCACCTATACGATACATTCTACTGCTGGAAATTTTACACTATCAAAAGATACCTGGGGATTTGCATTCATTCATGCAGAAGATAATCAAGATTGTCTTGGCACTATAAATCTATTATTATTAGAAGATGTACGATTTAAAAAAATAGAAATAAATTTTGATGATTATAAAACTACAAAATAACAATATGTATATTCGTAATTGGATGGAAAATATAAAAAAAATCAGTCATATAAATTGGATTAAAAAATTTATTTTATTATTCAAGCAAAAACAACCTATTGAGAAAATCAATCCCAATTGGCAGCCGCATAATCTTCAAAATTCAATTGTAACCCTTCAACCACTTAAAGAAACTGATTTTGAAAAACTATTTGAAGTTGCTTCAGATCCACATATATGGGATCAACATCCTAGTAAAAACAGATACATTAAAACTGCATTTAGAATATTCTTCGATAGTTTAATTTCTAATCCGACAGCTTTCTTAATCATTGATAAAACAACGAATAAAATAATTGGCTCCACACGTTATAACGAATACAATCGTGAAGAATCACGCATTTGTATTGGTGGTACATTTTTGAGTCGCAATTATTGGGGCACACAATATAATAAAACAATTAAATATTTACTTTTAGATTATGCCTTTAAATTTGTTAAAAATGTATTTTTTCACGTTTCTAAAGACAATATTCGTTCACAAAAATCACTATTATCTATAGGGGCAAAAAAAGTAGGAGAAGTTGAGTTTGACCATTATGGTGAAAAAGTATTACATTATAAATACTTAATAAAAAAAACAGATTGGATACAAAATTTGTAACCTTTATTCATACATTTTCAGTGAACATGACAGGTCCATATAAATATCACTACCGTCCATGGCTTGGCTCTGAAAAACTTTTTTTAGAGTTTATAAGCGGTGTTGATAATACTTCTTTTTTAACAGACATACTGGATGCATTAAAAAGTATCACACCCAACGTTATTGGATATCCAGAAGCATGCATGAGTGATGACACCATCTATCTCATCGATTCCCTAAACGGAAAATTTACACTTTCAAAAAGCACATGGGGAAGTGCAAGTATTTTTGCAGACGACAACCAGCAGTGTATTGATAAAATA
This sequence comes from uncultured Cytophaga sp., assembly GCF_937863595.1. Taxonomy (GTDB): domain Bacteria; phylum Bacteroidota; class Bacteroidia; order Cytophagales; family Cytophagaceae; genus Cytophaga. The sequence goes on along the minus strand of NZ_CALMGQ010000062.1, from coordinate 27,055 downwards.
AATAACACATTAATAGAAGATGTACGATTTAAAAAAATCGAAGTAGATTATAATGATTATAAAAAATGAGATAATTAAAACACTTGTTCTTGATCTAAAGAGAACATTAAATTAAACAGGATATAAACCGAGGTATAGTGAGAGCGCACGGTGGTTACTTGAAAAGATACAACCACGGCAAAAGTAAAAGTGGAAGGTTGAAATAAAACGATTACGAATTGATAATAATAACAAATTCAATGTGAGTTAATAGTTTTTCATTTTAATAACCTTACCTTTTTTATTAAAATAAATCCAACAGCCAACAGGTAAATTCTTTTCCATATTTCCACCAGAAGATAAAAAACCTTTATTATTGTATAGTTTAGCTGGTCCATTCAATTCCCCATTTACATAGGTATACTCTTCGGTAAGCATTCCATTTTCAGAGTAAAATTTCCATATTCCATTCGGTGTTCCATTTGTATAACCACCTACTGTTTTAACTGTTCCATTTTCATAATACGTATACCAGATACCTTTATACATACCATAAAAATAAATACCTCTGCGTTTTATAGTTCCATTAGTATGATAATACCACGCACTATCTTGCTCTAAACCATTCCTCCACTGCTCTTTCGCTGTAAGATGACCAAGTGTATCATAGTAAAATGACATCCCCTCTAATGCGTCTTCTTTATAGTGTTCTTTTGCAGAGAGCAATCCGTTGGGGTAATAAAAAAACCAATCCCCTTCTCTCAATCCTTCTTTTTTAATTCCTTTGGACTTAAGTGTACCTGTTTTGTATGTTTCAATTAGCGAATCGTTGTTTTGAGCAACAACAGAAGCCTGCATACATATACAAAAGAAAACAACTAAATATTTCTGCATCCTATTATTCTTTATCTTCTTCGTCTACATCCACATTTTGAATACGTACAAGTTTTCCTTGTTCGTAATATTTCCAGATACCAGAAATATCATCGTTGGTATACTCTCCTTCTGCTTCAAGCAAACCAAGCTCTGAATAAAAGCGCCATTGTCCTTCGCGCAAGCCTTCTACATATAATCCATCTCCTGATAAGAAACCATTGCTGTGATAATACTTCCATTTACCATCGGGCAATCCATTTTTAAACGAACCTTCAGAAGCAAGTTTATCGTTGGAGTGGTAACTTTTTAATATTCCATTCCCGTCTTTGAAAGATCCTTTATTCAACTTAGAACCACGCATAGAAGTAATATCACTGATAGACATCAACTTTCCTGCAGCATACGTCTCTTCAGACATTAAAATACCATTAGACCAATAGTTTTTCCAAACGCCTTCTTCCAATCCTTTTACATATACGCCTTCAGATTCTATCTTTCCATTGCGATGATATTCTTTCCAAAAACCTTCTTCATCACCCATTACATAAGACCCTTCTAAATTCATTCGACCTGTTTCGAAATAAACTTTCCATGGACCATCTTCATATCCTTGCACAAAATTTCCTTCCATGGAAACTTTTCCATTATCGTGATAGCTTTTCCACAAACCATCTTTCATACCATCTACATAATAACCCTGGGCCGTTATCTTTCCATTAGGATAATAATCTGTCCACAAGCCATCTGGTTTTCCATTTACATACACTCCCATAGAAGCAAGCGTATCGTTATCGTAATGCTCAAACCATTGACCTTCTTTCTTACCATCGATAAAATATCCTTCGCTAAATATTTTTCCATTTGCATGATATTCAAACCACAGACTATCTTCTAAGCCTTTCTTATAAAATCCATATGCTGATAAGATGCCTTCTTTATTAAACTGCTTATACGATCCATTTTCAACATCATTTTCATACGTTGTTACGGATGCCAATGCACCAGTAGAATAATATTCACGCATGATACCATCTTGCAAACCATTTACATAATATAGTTCTGCTTTGATAACACCATTTTCATAATAACTTGTGGCAAGACCATTTTCTAAACCTTTATCAAAAGGGATATCCATCAACAATGCGCCTTTGGGATAGTAAATATTGCGTGTACCAGCTCCATCCTTTAATGTTCCAGCATCTAATGAAACACCCAATTCAGAATAGAATTCTGGAGCAGCCATTAATTTACCTTTACTCCAAACTTCTACACTCTTCTTCGTTCCAGTTTCATTCTCATAAAAATAAGTCCATGTACCATCTGCTTTTCCAGATACATAATTACCTGAGAATAATTTAATTCCTTTGATTGAATAGTCTTCAAACAATCCATTTTCTAAACTATCTGAATAATGCGAAACAGACTGTACTTTCCCTGAAGTATAAAAATCTTTCCATTCTCCATCCATATTACCATGGATGTATTGCCCTTGTATACTTGGCTTTCCAGTGACATGATTCCAAACCACAGAACCTTCAATCTTTCCATTAACATAATTAGCAGAATGATATAGCGTACCATTCGCATAATATTCTTTCCACGCACCTTTACGAGCGCCGAGATCATAGATACCATCAATCTTGATTTGTCCATTTGGGAAATACTCTTTCCAGATCCCGTCTTTTACATCTAATTTATAAATCCCATCAATAGATAATTTTCCATTCGAATAAAACTCTTTGTATACACCATTTCGTTTTCCATCTTTAAATATAGCTTGAACCGTAGGTTGACCATTGTTATAAAATTCTTTCCAATCTCCTTCCTCTCTTCCATTGACATAATTTCCTTGTAACGAAATTTTTCCATTTGGATGATAATGTATTACAGAGCCATTAAAAAGATTGTTTGTAAAATGTTCTTCTGCTTCAATAGCACCTGAATAAAAATAGCTTTTCCATAAGCCTTCATGTTTGCCATTAACTAAGGTACCTTCAGCCTTTACAACTTTTGTATTCTCATAATATTCTTTTGTTTGTTGTGCTTGCACACACACTGAAAAAAGTAAACAGAAAACAACACTATTAAATCGCATCATATTAAATACAGTTAAAACCGAATTATTATAAAGTAAAATACAAAAAAAACCTCAAAATTAGTGTTTAATGATAGAGAAAAGGCTAGAAATAGGCAAAATGGGACAGATTTAAAAGATATACCGCCCGCTTTTGATTATTAACAAAGGTTAAATAAAACGACGAAATTTTAACAACTCCTTTTTATTAAGTTTATTCGTAGTCAATACAATAAAGCTATGTATTTTTTTATACGAATACAGGTAGTATTCTTTCTCTTTATATTACCTGTACAATTATTATTTGCACAAGATTTTTCAGCTGGTGCACGAACACGTTCTATCGGCAATGCATGCATTGCCGATACGAATGCATGGACTATTTTTACGAATCCTGCAGGCTTAGCGCAAATAAAAAAAGCGAACATATTAGTAAGTGATGAGTACGTATATAATCTACAAGAAATAAGAAGTTTTTCAGCAGCAATCATCATTCCCATAAAGAAAAAATTTATCATTGGGTGCACCTTACAAAAACAAGGATATACTTGGTTTAACGATCAACAAATTGGTGTTCATCTTGCTCAAAAAATAGGCATTTATAGTTTGGGGGCAAGTTTTATAGTATGGCAACGCGTAGCAGGCGAAACGTTCAGACAAACGCATCCTTTATTCAATATTGGTGGCACCATGTCCTTAAACAAACACCTTCAACTGGGATTGCATTTTAGTAATTGCACTAATACACAGAATGACTTACAAAATTTACCTGTCTCCGTTCAAGCAGGCTTTATGTATATACTTTCGAAAGAAATTGTTTGGTATACAGATTTAAAAAAACAACTCAACAGTGGAATGATGTTCCAAACAGGTATCGAATATAAAATACATAAATACTTTTTTTTACGCAGTGGTGTACAATTAAATCCCATACGCCTAAATGGCGGTATTGGATTTTGTAATAAGCGTAGTTCAATTGATTATAGTATGACGTATCAATCTCCACTTGGATTTAGACATCAATTATCATTGCGTATTTCACTAACTAAGAAATAACAATGAAACCTATTTGTATAGTTATTTTACTTTTATTCATGCATACCGTTTTTGCCCAAAATGGATTTGAAGAATCTGGTATTATTGAAAATTTTACAGCAAATGAAGATATCATTGAAACCAATTCGGAAGTAGCAGAGAACATGGCCTTAATGATTAAAAATCCCTACAATATAAATAAAGTAGATGCTTCCATTTTATTGAGCATCGGTTTTCTAACTGAAAATCAAATAAGGGAAATTATGGAATATAAAATTACCTATGGCCCTCTCTTACATATATTAGAATTACAAACATTGCCCTCCCTTTCGGAACAAACATTTTCATACCTACAACTTTGTTTTACTGTCTCTGAAACAAATGAAACATCAAAGCTCTTAAAAAACATGTTTGGGAAAGACCATAGTATGTTGTTATTACGCTATGGATTTGCGCCTTCTGTGGTACCTGAAAATTGGAGAGGAACAGGTGATCGAATGTCCATACGTTTCCAAACCAGCATACCAAATAAAATGCGATTTGGACTTAGTCTTGAAAAAGATGCAGGCGAGCAAATAAAGTGGGATAGTAAAAAAAATTACTACGGATTTGATAACATCAATTTTTACATAGATTATATTCCATCTAAAAGATGGAAACAATTAACCATTGGCACACAAACATGGCAGTTTGGTCAAGGTGTTTTAATGGGAGCAGGTTTTTATGCGGGCAAAGGATCTGAAACGATTACAACGCTTCGAAAAAGTGGCAGAGCGCTTATACCAATTGGAAGTACGACTGAATACAACAAACGTTTTGGTATAAGTACAACGTATCAATTAACAAAGCGCCTTTCCATTACAGGATTTTATTCCCGTACTAAAGAAGACGCTCGCATAGACACAAGTACCTACAATCAAGGTTTTCAATCTATTTCAGAAACAGGCTATCATCGCACAGATTCAGAAATTGAAAAGCGCAAAATGCTACTGGTTCAGACTGCAGGGTATCACGTACGGTTTGAGAAACGGAATTTTTCTATTGGAAACACAAGTGTTTATAGATTGCTATCAGCCGATTTGCAACCTGAAAGAACCTATTACAATCAATTTTACAATCGAGGTCGCAAATTTGTCGGAAGCTCCATAGATATTCAATGGCAATTCAAAAATATATTATTATTCAGCGAAGCCGCAGTAACATTTACTGGAGGGAAAGCGCTATTAATTGGTAGTATGATTGCTCTGCATCGGAAAGTAGATGTATCTATTTTATATCGAAATTATGGAAAAACATATGTAAGTCCTTTTGCGCAAGCGTTTGGAGAATCAAGCACTGTTAACAATGAAAAAGGATATTACATAGGATTAAAAATTCGTCCAAAGAAAGAATGGAATATTCATGCATACGCAGATGTGTTTGTTTTTCCATGGTTGAAGTATCGAGTGCACACTCCAAGTAATGGAGAAGAATACTTTATTAAAATTGAATACAAACCAAACAAAAAAACAACGATTTATTTTCAACATCGGTTCGAACAAAAATACTGGGATATTACAGGAACCTTTTTAACAGTACCCGCAACAAAAAAAACAACGATACTTTATTTTCAACATACCATTGGATTTTCAATCACCTTGAGAACGCGCATTCAATGGGGCAGCTATGAATTAAATGGAATAATAACTACAGGAAGTTTGATTTCTCAAGACATTATATACAAAAGAAGAAAGTATCAACTTACCTTACGATGGATGTTTTATGACGTTCAAGATTACAATGCCCGACAATACGCCTACGAACCAGATGTTCCGTATAGCTTCTCTATCCCAGCCTATACAGGCAAAGCCATTCACCCCTTTATCATTATCAAATATAATTTAGTAAATAACATAGACTGTTGGTTTAAAGTCGGAATCACAAAACCGCTGAATCAGTATGGTGTAAATGATGCATTGCAATCAATGAAATCTATATATACAGGCACTTGGTTGGTACGGTGGACGTTTTAAATAAATTCCAAATAACAAAAAACAAATTCCAAACGGCGGAAAGGTATAAAATGTATTTTTAACAAACTTTCAAATTCAGAATGAATCCCTTAAACAAATTGAAAGGAAAAAAATAATCGTTTTATAAATCTCTGTATAATTTCATCCTTTATATTCCGACAACAGTTAATCAAAAAAGAAAAATAGTAAATACCATATCCCATTTAGTATAAGCATACATTTTAAATTATGCGAATACACGTTTCAACCTAAACTTTTCACCTTTCGCCATTTGGAATTTGTTTTTTGTTTTTTGGAATTTAATAATGGTTATCCGAACTTACATAACAAATAAGCCACGAATGTCCAAGTCCAATTATTACGATTTATTAGGAATACCTAAATCTGCAACAAAACAACAGATTCGTAAAGCATATCGGACCAAAGCGAAAGAATTTCATCCAGATGTAAACGGACCGTTCAATTCACATATGCATTTTTTACTTTTGAAACAGGCTTATGAAACATTGATGGATGCAAATATGCGCCATGTATACGACATGGCATTGATATCAAATTCAGAACAAGTATTAACATATGCGCAATGGAAAGAAATTGAGCGCAGAAAGATACAAGAAATAGAAGCCGTAGCGCACGAAGCTTTTTTAACTAAAAGAGCATTATTTCAACAATCCAATTATTTTAAATCTGCTAAAATACTATTATATATTGCTCCAATTTTTAGCTACCTGTTTGCAATTTTAATACTATTTAGTTGCGTTTGGATAATGTGGCAATATCATTTCATGTTCATTTTTCTTTTTCTTCCTTTTCTAAGTTTATCAATTTTTTTGATTCTTGCTACTCCCAAATGGATTCGGGAAGCGAAAAGATATTTCTAATATTTTTAGTAATTACTATTATTTTTAGTAATTTTATGAATATAAATAGCTTTGGCATTCAGTTAAAAGAATCATTTAATAAAAAGGTAGAGTTGTTGGTACACCGCGTTATCTAGTACTCATTAAATAAAATTAGCTCATCCGGAAACACACAACAATAGCTTGAGTTTATCATTAGATAAAAGTCAACACGATTTACATCGTCGTTGTTCATCCCCTTTTTCTTCCTTCACACTATTAACTATTGAAAATTCTTATGGAAGAAAATTCAGATTTCATAAAAGGTCGTGGTGCGCAAATGCAAGCACATAGTAGATTTCATGCACAAGAAATTGTGCACGAACACATCGAAGGTATTGATGAAGCAACAGACATCAATTCTCCAACAGAATATTTTTATGAAACAGCAAAACAAATCATAAATAAAGTATCGAGTGTGGATGTGGGTGCAGCGTATTCCATGAATCCGTATCAAGGATGTGAACATGGTTGCATTTATTGTTATGCACGTAACACCCATGAATTTTGGGGATACAATGCAGGAATGGATTTCGAGAAAAAAATTATAGTCAAAAGAAATGCAGCGAGTCTATTGGCCAAGACATTTGAAAAGCCCAACTGGGAAGTATTGCCAATCATGTTTTCTGGCAATACCGATTGCTATCAACCCATAGAAAGAAAATTACAAATCACTCGAAACATGTTGCAAGTAGTTGCCCGATATAAACATCCTGTGAGTATGATTACAAAAAATCATTTAATCACGCGCGACATTGATATTTTTAAAGAACTTGCCGAACAACACTTAGTTCATGTAAGCATTTCCATTACTTCTGCACGCGATGAAATAAGACAAAAACTTGAACCGCGTGCTTCCGCCATCTCGCAACGTTTAAAGACCGTTGAAGCCTTAGCGAAGGCAAATATACCTGTAAATGTTATGATTGCCCCTATCATCCCCGGAATCAATCATCATGAAATCCCTCAGATCATGAAACAAGTTTCCGACGCAGGTGCATCCTCTGCTGGTTATACAATCGTCCGATTGAATGGTTCCATTGGTATTGTGTTCGAAGATTGGATTCGGAAAGTCTACCCAGACAGAGCAGATAAAGTATTGAATCAAATTAAAGAATGCCACGGTGGTACGCTGAACGACAGTAGATCTGGCACACGTATGCGTGGAGAAGGAAACATCGCAGAAAGTATCCGTGATTTGTTTGTGGTATCGAAGAAAAAATATTTATCAGACAGGGTATTTCCAAAACTACGTACAGATTTATTTGTGCGCAGTAATAAAGGTCAGTTGGGATTATTTTAATAAATTTAATAAAGCCTAAGGCGGAAGGCATCATCTCTAGTCATGAAATAACTTCAACAACAATAAATAAACGCATAAGGTGTTAGTATGTGCCCATTAAGTCTTGCATTAATAATACCTTCCGTCATCATCAAAAGATTCAAACATCTTTAATCTACCCATAGAAGTATAATTGTGATCTACCAATCTATATTGATTTAAATATTGCACATATACATCGCAATTCAACTCAATTTCCGAATAATATGCACGTGTGTCGGTATCAAGTAAGGCCTTAAATGGTAACTCCTTCTGTATAGTATAACAATAAGCTAGATTCAATTGTGCGAGTGTTTGTATTTTTTTATCCAATAAATTATCTGCTGCTTTTTTAATATATGGTATGGCTCTGGCACATTTATAATAATTATTTTCAAAAGTAGTACTCCCTTTTGTTCTATATTCATAACCACTACTACTCCAACGTGTATCAGACATATACCAATTCTTACCATACCAAGTAAGCGATAAATAGGCATTTCCAACATAATAGTTTAATAGCGCATCGTTGGGTTTTAAAGCCAACGCCTTTTTATAAGATATTAATTTTTCGAGGAATTGCTTTTTTGTATATCCAATTTTATCTGACTTGCCATGATTATGACCATCAAAAATGCTAAATGTAAAGGGATCATCAAAATACGAATTCAGCCAATAGGAATCCGGAAACGTATTGTAAACAGCCAGTGCCTTTTCCAACTCATCGGTATTCATATGTTTCATTGCAATCAAATTTTTAATTTTCAATGTATCATAAAAAGTCCATTCTTCTTTCATTGTATGTTTCCATGAATATCTATTTTCATTCTTCCTAGATATATACATTTCTAATGGAAGATTATTAGGCGAACGGATAATCTTTAATACTTCGTACACTTCACGCACACTTGCATGTGTATGAAGATTATCGTATAAATCATTTCCAAAATTTTCTCTTGGATAACTACTCTGACTTAACAACAAAAATGCCTTTGCTTTACAGCTAGGTATTCTAAATAATAAGCTTGCACAACTACGTATAAGTTGATTACGAAATACAAGATTGGGAGATAATTTAATAAGTGCAACTATTTCATTCTCTACCTCTCTATCGACCTTTTGTGTTGAGAGCCTTATTAATAAGGAAATAGTTCTCGCTTGAATTTGTAATAGTGGGTTTGAATACGAGCTTGTATTTTTCAACATGTTAAAGGCTTCTTCAGGTTTACCTAATACATAATTGAGATACGAGTTTACAAGTGTTAAAAATACGGCATTGTTTGTTCCGCTTAGCTGACTAGTAAAATTGAGCACATCATTTGCGTAAGCAACATCCTTGCTATGGTTACGAAGTGTCTGTTCCGATCCAGTGTAGGGCTCAAAATCGGTAAACTCAGGCGTTAAAACCCAATCTTCAATTTTATTAATTTCTCGATTCAATAAAAAATTAAAATAGATGTTTTTAGGATTCAACTGATATATTGCTTTCAGATCTGATAAACAAGGTCCCATCGTACGCATAGCGCGTATAGCCAATAAATAAGATTTTTTAATTGAATCTTTTTCAGTAGCCAGATTATTTTTAAATGTAGGAGAAGCATATAACAATTCAATATTACGTGCTTGCTTATCACTGCCATTCATGATACAATCTAAACGGATGTCATTTTGATTGGACATAAAGTAGGCAGCATAATGCAATGCAGAGTAATACATCCAATCCTTATCGGCATGCTTAAAGTACGTATCAAACACGTTTAACAGTTGCACTTTATCGATTCTTTCTTCATAATATAATGACACCAAATACTGATAAGCGTATCTACGTTTTAAAAATGTATTTTTTGTTTGTGTGAGTAATCCTTTATAAATCTGTGTTGGATATATTCGTGTACCTTCATTGAAAAAATAAGAGGTATAAACATCCCCTTCAAAATTGTCCCAAACAGTTTTGAAATCGTATGTTGGATTTCGTTTTATTAAAAATAAATAGTCCAGAACTTCTTGATTGTCCTTAAATACCTTTAAAAATGGATTTTCTAACAAGAGCATGTTTTTATTTTTTATGACATCCTCATTTGATACTACATACAAAAAATTATAAATATCTTTTCGATCCACATTCGTATTCTTACAATACCTAAACCATTGGTCTATATTTTCTGTATACGATTCATTTGTAGGAATTTCATCATATTCATAAAAATTAGTTGAAAACGTATACTTGGCAAGTTCATTAAAGCCGATGGCATTACCCATAAAGTTAGTCACACGCACTTGCTCTGCATTGTAATAATCTCCACATGGTTTTGCTGAAATCAGCGGAAGCAGAATAATAATGCTACTTAATAAAAATCGATTCATATAGCGGTTGATTATTTTCTTTGGTTTGTGTATTTAATAGTTTTGCATTTAGATCAAACAATGCAACCGTATAGGAATCGGTATTTTTAAATGATTTAATTAAACCGTAGGCGTCTTTTAAACCTTCCTGATTTATTGTTTCTATTTTAATCTTATACCCTTTTCGTAAATAATAGGGATCAATGCTTGTGTCTGCAATTATTTCGTAGGTATTGTCTGACACCGATTTGAGATAGGTCGTTTTTTCATTTAGTTCTTCAGTTTTAAGAAAGCCAACAAATTTATTTTCTTCATTGTAGACTACATTCCATGAAAATGCAGGCAAAGCAAAATCAAGCGGTAATGCATACTTCGCATCTGTTATATACTTACGTGCTTCTCCTTCGTCGAAGATGCTATTTTCAGCTCTATAAACAACAGGGGAATTGAAGTTATACAACATGAGCATTGCTCTATCTACTGGTGGCACTCCTGTCTTTTCAGGATACTTATATTGATACAATCGAAGGGTCGCAGTTAGACTTATTGAATCTAATTGTTTTTTCAATTGTGTTAAAAAATAAAAATACTGATCCTTGCTAGTAGCCGACCAATCACAATCTATTTGACATGATTTTGTTTTTGAATCGTATTTTTTTACTCGTGAAGCTATTTTTTTTGCCATATATTCCAATTCCGGCTTCGTACTTTTTAGCATCACACTATTTTCAATAAAAACACATGGAATAATTGTTAAAAATGTTTTTAACACATCATCTCCGGGCAATTCTTTTGTATCATTGGGATAGGCATGATTCACTTCGTCCCAACTTACATCTGTCAGTTTGCAATAAATTTGTTTTATGTTATTTTCTTTGAGAAAACTCAACTCTTCCGTTGAAAAATAATTATACGAAGACCGTTCATTCCATACATAAATTGCATTGGATATGGTGTCTGGTTTTGAATCCGTGCATCCAACCACAATCAAAACTATAAAACTCATATAAAGTATTCTCTTCATATCTCTTAAAATAGTAACATGCTTCATTCTTTTCATTTTTTTAAAACGAACAATACGGATATCAATCTAAGGTATTTTTCCATCTGAAATAAATTTCCTTCAAAATAAATTATTTACAAATTATTGTGTTTTGATTCTTCAGACACTATCATATAAGTTTTCTGAATACTATAACCCAATTTATACTTTGAAAGGCTTATCAAATAAAAAAGAGTCCTACCAACAACATTGATAGGACTCTTTATATTATATATTTTCAGCATTAGGCTTTAAGCCTTCAACGTTAAGCTTTATTATATCGCACTTGGTATCTGCTCAAATTTAACCTTCACACCATCACCATTTTTAAATGATGCACGAGGTTTTAAGTTTAATATTTGAAACATTTCTTTATCAGCATTTACTTCCGGATTTGGAGTCGTCAATAATTTATCCCCTGCAAAAATAGAGTTTGCACCTGCAAGAAAGCACAATGCCTGCTCTTCAGTATTCATACGCACCCGACCTGCAGACAAACGTACCATCGCTTTAGGCATTATAATACGAGCTGTTGCAATCATTCGAACCATTTCCCAAACAGAAACACGGGGTTGATCCGCTAATGGCGTTCCTTCAACAGGTACCAATGCATTTACAGGAACCGATTCTGGATGCGCTTCCATGTTTACTAAGGTATGCAACATTCCTATTCGATCGCCATGACTTTCGCCCATACCAATAATACCACCAGAGCACACAGATATGTTTGCTTTACGCACATTATCTAATGTTTCTAAACGGTCATCGTAGGTTCTAGTCGTAATTACTTTATCGTAGTGCTCTTCGCTGGTATCTAAGTTGTGATTGTATGCATACAAACCCGCATCTTTTAATTTTTCAGCTTGTGTAGGAGTTAACATACCAAGTGTACAGCATACTTCCATACCCATTGTACTTACTCCTTTAACCATATCAATTACTTTATCGAAGTCTTTGTTATCGCGCACTTCTCTCCAAGCAGCACCCATACAAAAACGTGTACTACCAGATTCTTTGGCTTCTAAAGCAGACTTTAACACTTCGTCTACATCCATCAACTTTTCTACCTTCACATCTGTGTGGTAGCGCGCTGCTTGCGGACAATACGAACAATCTTCTGGACAACCGCCAGTTTTAATCGACAATAAGGTACACACTTGTACTTCTTGCGAATCATGAAATTCACGATGCACAGTTGCACCACGATACATTAAATCCAAAATAGGACTATTATAGATTTCTGAAATCTCTTCTTTTGTCCAGTTATTGCGAATTTCTGTCATTTCTTTTCTTAATAAACTAAGCGCCAAATATACGAATATTTGAGTTTTGAAGTACTAAACCAACGATGCCACATGCATTTTACATGATAAGTAATTCAATATGAACTTCTAAGGCGTAGATATTTTCTATTTTATGTCCATAAAATACGGAATACGAGCTTGTACACCTTGATATTTAGGCAAAGATTGCAGCGTTTTGAACTGCGCATAATATGCTCCAAAGGTTTTCATTTTAGCATCTTCTTCTCCAGAAAAAGAATTAAAAAACTCAATCCATGCCTGGTTTTTTTGTTCTGGGTAATACACCAATTTATACCCATCAGCAAGCTTAGCTCTTTTAGCAGCAATACCGATGGCTGTATTCATTCCGCCAAAAACATCTATCAAATTATTTACTTTCGCATCTTTACCCGCCCATACTCGACCTGAAGCCTTTTCTTCAATCTCTTCTACCGTAGTATGTCTTCCTAAAGCTGCTTTTTGAATAAACGTTGCATAAATTGAATTTACTTCATTTTGAATGATTGCTCGTTCGCCATCCGTAACTGGGCGCGTTAAGGAACCGATATCGGAATATAAACCTGTCTTTTCAGAATCCGTATTGATTCCTAATTTATTATTCAATAAATCTTCTGTATTCATCAATAATCCAAACACGCCAATAGAACCGGTAATTGTTGCAGGTGAAGCAACGATGGTATCACAAGCCATGGCAATATAATATCCACCAGAAGCTGCTACGTTAGCCATAGACGCGATAACAGGTTTTACTTCTCTTGTTAATATTATTTCTCTCCAAATAATGTCTGAAGCCAATGCACTACCACCTGGAGAATTAATACGCAATACAATTGCTTTCACATTCTCATCTTCTCGCAATTTTCTTAAATCTGCACAGATGGTTTCTGAACCAATTACTTCGCCATCGCCTTTACCAGATTGAATTTCACCATTCGCAAATAAAACCGCAATGTGTGGTTCTGTTGAAACAGCAATTTTATCTTTATTAAATTGTATCAGTTTTTTATATGAAATAAAGTTTATTTCCGTCTCGTCTTCCAATTTCAATTTTGATTTAATAGAAAGAATAAGTTGATCAAAATATGCTTCGTGTGAAATTAAACCAAGTTCTCTGGCATCTCTAGCATTACGCACCAACATAGAATCCGAGATGTTTTTTAACGTTTCCAAGGGAATATTTCTACTTACAGCAATATCTTCTAACATCACCGAATACAAAGAATTGATGTATAAATGAACCTGCTCGCGATCTGCATCACTCATGTGATCGTTGACCAAAGGCTCAATAGCACTTTTATATTTACCAACTCTGAATACTTCTGTTTTAACGCCAATTTTACTTAACAAATTTTTGAAGTACATCATATTTACACCAATTCCGTTAAACTCTAGCATGCCAGATTCAGGCAAATAAATTTCGTCTGCTACCGATGCCAAATAATACGCCGCTTCGGTATACATTTCACCATAGGTAACAACAAATTTTCCTGATTTTTTAAATTCCACTAATTCGTCACGTAATTCTTTCCAAGTAGCAATCCCAGCCGTTGCGAATTTAAATTCAATGTAAATTCCTTTAATTTTATCATTTGTTGTAGCTTCTTGAATTGCCTTTTTCAATTCCAACAAGCCAATTTTAGAAGAAGCTCCTCTTGGATCTAAAAGACCACTAAACAATTTATCCGATTCGCGTTCAACAATTTCATTGTCCAAGGTAATTTTCAATACAGAATTATCCTTTAACGAAGATGTTTCATCTTCTTTGCCAGATGAAACCATTGCCACAACAATAACAATTCCGATAATGGTTAATAAAATAAAACCAACAATAACGGCAAATACATTTTTTATAAAACTCATATGAAAACGGTTTAAGAGATTAAATATACAAAACTAGTAGGTAGTAAAATACCCCTCAATTTTTTAATTCGTTTGGTATACTATTAAAGTCGAATAATCCTTTAGTTTATTGTATGGGTGCAATTATTTGATCGGAATGCAACTCATTTTAAATTGACTGAATTGGGATTTATGGGATTTAAAAAATAGAAATAGCGTCACTATGAAAGAAAACGGCAATCTACCACAGCAAAGAACATCGTGAGTCATTTCCCATTCATAACTTATAATTCAATGCCGTTTAGTTAAGACCGCCCCCAGTCGGGGTCGAATATTTATAGTAAAATAATATCCAATAGATAGATACGCGGAATCCCGAAGGGATTGATCGCTTTTATACCTTGAATAACATGCTCCCTTCGGGAGCGCGTATATGTTTATTGTGTTGTTTGTGCTATAAAGATATGACCCCGACTGGGGTCAGTGCTGAAATAGAAAGCGTATATGTTCGGTATAAAACCAAAACTGTTTGCGTATACATAGTACCTCTCGCAGGTTACAACAATCGTTAACTAAACGACATTGACTTATAATTTATAATTGATTACCTATCTTTGTCTCCACATGGATCAAAACAAACATACCGTAGTCATTTTATTAGGAAGCAATATAGGTGCGCGTCAAGATTGGATGCAACAGGCAACAAGTCATATCTCAGATGAAATAGGTCAAATCAATGCAACTTCCAATTATTATGAAACCAAGGCGTGGGGAAATGAAGACCAAGCAGATTTTTTAAATCAAGTACTGGTATGTACTACAAGCCATACACCAATTGAAGTATTGGTATTGTGTTTATCGATTGAGAAAAAATTAGGTAGAAATCGGAAAGAAAAATGGGGCAACCGAACCATTGACATAGACATTTTATATTACGATTCAGAAATTTGTGCAACCAATAAATTAAAAATACCACATCCCTATTTGCATGAGCGGAGGTTTACATTGGTACCACTTGTTGAGGTACTTCCAGATTTTGTACATCCCGTTTTTAATGTTACAAATAAGGAGTTGTTGGAGCGGTGTGGAGATGGGCTGGAAGTCACCAAATTAAATTCCAAATAACAAAAAACAAATTCCAAACGGAGGATATTTTCTCTGTTTGGAATTTGCTTTTTGTTATTTGATCATTTTAGATTTTTTAAATCGACACTACTTCCACTCCTGGTTCAATCTTTTTAACCAAGCCTTGCAATACTTTACCTGGGCCACATTCTATAAATTGCGTAGCGCCATCTTTCACCATATTTTGCACGGACTGTGTCCAACGTACAGGTGCAGTTAGTTGTGCTATTAAGTTTAATTTAATTGCTTCCACATCGGTAGATGGCTTAGCATTCACATTTTGGTATACCGCACACGTTGGTTTACTGAACAAGGTGTTTTTTATAGCATCTTCCAATTCAATACGTGCAGGTTCCATCAAAGGTGAGTGGAACGCACCACCAACAGGCAATACCAATGCACGTTTAGCGCCAGCTGCTTTCATCAACTCACATGCCTTTTCAATTCCTTTTACTGAACCAGAAATAACCAATTGTCCGGGACAGTTATAATTTGCAGCTACAACAACTTCATCCGAAATAGATGCACAAATTTCTTCCACTTTATCATCTGCTAAAGCCAATACAGCCGCCATTGTGCCAGGCACTAATTCACATGCCTTTTGCATTGCCATGGCCCTTTTAGAAACCAATTTTAATCCATCTTCAAAAGATAAGGTACCGTTTGCAACCAATGCAGAGAATTCTCCTAATGAATGACCTGCAACCATTTCAGGTGCAAAAGTCTCGCTGATTTTAGCAAGAATTACAGAGTGAATAAAAATGGCAGGTTGAGTTACATTCGTTTGTCTTAATTCCTCATCTGTACCTGTAAACATGATTTTTGTAATATCAAAACCCAAAATGTCATTCGCTTGAAGAAACAATCCTTTTGCTTTGGCAGAGTTTTCAAAAAGTTCTTTACCCATTCCAGAAAATTGAGACCCTTGGCCAGGGAAAACGTATGCTTTCATATTATTTTTTTAAAATGTAAAACAGATTTGAATAGTAAAACTATTCCTTTATTTATTGATATGCAAGTATAGAATACAGAGTACTGAGTACTAAGTACTAAATATAAAATTGAAGAGAGAATTTTAAAATATAAAAAATCACTATATTAATAAGTAGGCACACAAATAATTATACATCTACAATGCTTGAGTTGAATTACTAATTTAGATTTGTACTTTGTACTCCGTTCTCAATACACTGTAATTCTCAAAGAAATCGTTCTCTTTCCTCCGCAGTTGGGAAACGGCAGGCTTCCATTTTACCAAACCATTTGTATCTATTATTTGCAATAATATTGTATACAAAATCGCGTATAAAACCAGGTACAACAATAAATACATAGCATAGCGGCCATAAGCCATTCAATCTTTTCGCAATTTCTAGCGATGCTCTAGAGCGTTTATAGATTCTATTATTTTGAACTAAGATAATAGAATCTATAAGGATATTTTTTTCACCCAATTGTTTCAAAATATTTGTTGCCATTTCAGATTGCAATGGAGCAAATACAAATTTATTTTTCGGATCGTGATCGATAATAAAATTTACTGAATTGTTACAGAAATGACACACGCCATCAAACAAAACCAAAGAACTATCCTTTATTATTTTGTTGTCAGAATCTGCAACCATCCTTTTATATTTTTGATTTCATCATCTGCATTTACACGTCCATAAAAATGAACTTCTGCTAAGAAATAATAGATACCATCCGACAAGGATTCTCCACTATCTATTCTTCCATCCCAATTGATATTGGGGTCTGTATCTTTATAATATACCAATGAACCCCAACGGTTGTATACATAATATTTCACAAATGCTGCACCACGAGGAACAGGAAATGGTTCAATTATATCATTTTTTCCATCATTATTTAGAGTAAGCAAATTTGGCAAATCGTAATAGATACAATCATCTACACAAATTTTTTCACTGCGTGCACCTTCTACACCTGCAAGATTTGTTGCTGATATTTGATAACAACCAGCAGTGGTAAATTTATTTTTGTAGATATACGTGGTGTCTTTTGTTTTTTGAATAACACTAAGATAATCTGTATTATGTTTTGCAAAATAAACTGAGTAATGGTCAATGGTATTGCAGTTGGGATCTGATAAATTAGACCAATTCAACACATTCTGAAACACACTCAAATCTCCATTACAGCCTTCCACTGTTAGTTTCGGTGCTTTAGGAGGATTGTCATTTAAGGGTCTTACCGAATCAATTGCAGAAGTTTGTGTAGCAATTTTTGTGAGTGCTTTATCACAATACACACCATATTGCTTGATATAATAATATACCGTATCACAATTGACAACAGTGTTGTCTTTGTATTTAGTTGCAGTTGATGCAAGGGTTTTAATTTTAATAAATGAACCCGAGTTTATTTTACGATATACTTCTACGGAATCGGTAATCCAAGGAGTCGTGTAGGTCCAAGATAAAGAAGCCGATGCATTACCTGCCACTGTTTCTAAATCGAACGTTGGAACCACAGAAGAATAAAAACCATTATTCACTAATTTAATTCGGTAACTATAAATTTTATTTTTAGTGTTTAAATTATCATCTGTGAATATTGTATCTGTAGATATCGTAGGTATGATGGTTGTATAGCTAATGGGATTAAGTCCTTCCCCTCTTTCAATTTCATACGCATATGGCCCCACTACAGAGCTTGCCGATGGATTATACCATTTTAAAAACACCTTACCCGTTGTTGAAGATGTTTCTATCACATCAACAGAAGAAAATACAGCAACATCTCTATTGAGTTCTGCACATACTTGATTGGATGGATAGCTTTCACCGTAACCTGGTGCAGGATATGTTGCTACTAAAATATAACAGTAGGATTTCCCTTTATTTAATCCTTTTGTATTATTATCATCTAAGTAACTTGTAGCTGTTGCAGGTACTGAACCTATAAGTGTATAACCTGTAAGCGGACCCGTTTTACAAGGATCAGTATTTGGTGCAACAGAATCACAATCTCTTCTATATATGTTAATAAAATCTGCATTGGAACTACATGTATACAAAGGCCAGTTAAGTGTTACAGATTTAACGCCTGGTGTAGCAATAATACCTTTCACTCTTGGCCCTTTAACAGAAACCAACCAGGTACGAATATCCACCAAAATGGGCACTTGAAATTCATCGATTGCCTTAAAAACTACTTGATAGGGTTGATTTCGAACATGCGAACAATTGGTTTGCCAAGAAAAATTTCCTGAAGGGTTTTGCGTATTTTGTCCAATAAAATTTATAGATGCAGGACTAGAAGGTACATTATATGGCTGTCCATACGTTTCCAATCGAACAATATCCCCATCCGGATCACTTGCTTTCACGAAACCTTTCAACAAGGATCCAGCCTCAATACAAGTATCCTTGGGCATTACAAGTTTAGGAGGGTTGTTTTGCGTTTCTTTAATTTCAACCTGCATATCGCGCACGATGTAACCAATAGGTCGACCATAACGCCATTCGGTTATTTTTATAGCTATATTATAAAACCTTGGATCACTGCCATAATTACTTGGAGCATTCCAAACAATATCACCCGTAACAGGATTCAGCGTTAAAAAGGCAGGTCCACCTAAGGTACTTTGTCCACCAAAAATTGGAGATCCAGGAACATTATACCCAACGATAGGCTTATTCAAAGCACTTTTAGCTGATATTAATTCATACGAAAGACTGTCTCCGTCTGGATCATACGCACCTGCATTATGTGTAAATATTTTACCTACGGCCCCAAAATCTATAGGAGGTACGGTCATGATTGGACTGCTATTCAAGCCCGTAATTGGATTGATTTTTAATTGCATTTCAACATAGAAGGCTACATTGGATGAACCTGGAATGTTTTTTATATTATCATTGCGATTTTCATCTCTCATACCTATAATATATGTACTGGCTCCATTGTAGGTATGGTTCACAATAAAGGTATTCTGAGAGGTATTATTACCAATATTAATTTTAGGCTGTCTATTAACAAGCTGAGAGGAGCCATCACCAAAATCTATAGTAACAACGTCCGGATCGACATTCGTACCACTCGTATTATAGTAAAGTGTTAAGGTAATTTCATATGCTAAAGCAGAACCAGACAATCTTTTTGCTGAAAATTCACCTGCTTTTATGTGTGTAGCATGGCTCGAAAAACTAAAAGTAAGTACAAGCAAAACTACGTACGTGAAATTTCTTATATAATTAAAATAGTTCATACTATTATAAAACAATGAAGGACAGTTTGTTGTTATTAATATAACGAAGTTAACTCAATTTAGAATACATCCAAATAATAATTTAGGTTGCAACAATTCAAGTCTGAAGTTAACTTTGGCAAGTTAATAAAAAACATTTATCGAACAGGCAAAAATAAAAGGATAAAAGATGAGTTGGTTTACAAAAACAGTTTTCTCAACAAGTGTTGGTAGAAAAGTAATAATGGCCTTAACAGGCTTGTTCTTATGCACGTTTTTAGCGGTGCATTTGGCAGGTAATTTTCAATTACTGCATCAGGATGGTGGTGAAGCATTTAACTTGTACACCAAGTTTATGACTTCGAATCCATTAATTAAGGCTATTTCCTATGTTAACTTCGCCTTCATCTTAGCACACGTTGTTTGGGGAGCTTACATCACCTACAAAAACAAATCTGCGCGTTCTGTCGGATACGCAGTAAACAATCCAGGTAAAACAAGTTCATTCTCCTCTCGTTGGATGGGTGTTTTGGGTACCATGATTTTGATCTTTTTGGTAATTCACTTAAAAGACTTCAAAATGGCCTACTTAGGTATCACGAAAGATTTACCTATGGTTACCTACACATTGGAAAACGATGAAAAAGTAATTGTAAAAGATATGTTTTCTGAAGTAAATCTTGAATTTCACGAACCGATTGTTGTTGGAATTTATGTAATCGGTATGATTGCTTTAGGCTTTCACTTATTCCATGGTTTTCAAAGTGCATTCCAATCCTTGGGTTTAAGACACCCTAAATACACGCCCATAATCAAAACCGTAGGTTTTGTATTTTGGGGCTTAATTCCCTTTGGATTTGCCATTATTCCTTTAATAATCTTCTTTAGATAATTTAAACCTTCTGATATAGCACTATGAAATTAGATTCAAAAATACCAGACGGGCCATTAGCAGATAAGTGGACGAAACATAAGTTTAATCTTAAGTTGGTTAACCCTGCAAATAAAAGAAAGTACAACATTATTGTTGTTGGTACTGGTCTAGCAGGTGCCTCTGCTGCTGCTTCGTTAGCAGAATTGGGTTACAATGTACAATCGTTTTGTTTTCAAGATAGTCCTCGTCGTGCGCACTCTATTGCTGCACAAGGTGGTATCAACGCTGCAAAAAATTATCCAAATGATGGTGATTCTGTTTACCGTTTATTCTACGATACAATTAAAGGTGGTGATTATCGTTCCCGTGAAGCAAACGTACACCGCTTAGCGGAAGTTTCAGTAAATATTATTGACCAATGTGTTGCGCAAGGTGTTCCCTTCGCACGCGAATATGGTGGCTTACTTGATAACCGTTCTTTTGGTGGTGCACAAGTTTCTCGTACGTTCTACGCACGTGGCCAAACGGGACAACAATTGTTATTAGGTGCGTATAGCGCACTTAGCCGCCAGATTCACAAAGGCACAGTAAAAATGCACACGCGTGAAGAAATGTTGGATCTTGTTATGATCGACGGTCAAGCGAAAGGTATTGTTACACGTAATTTAGAAACGGGTACAATTGATACGCATTCTGCACATGCAGTTCTTCTTTGTACAGGTGGCTACGGTAACGTATTCTTTTTATCTACCAATGCACAAGGTTCAAATGTAACTGCAGCTTGGAGAGCGCATAAACATGGTGCTTTGTTTGCAAACCCATGCTTTACACAAATTCACCCTACTTGTATTCCAGTATCCGGAGACCATCAGTCTAAATTAACATTGATGTCTGAGTCTCTCCGTAACGATGGTCGTGTATGGGTTCCAAAACAAAAAGCAGATAAACGCAAGGCAAGTCAAATTCCTGAAAACGAAAGAGACTACTTCTTAGAACGTAAATATCCTTCTTTTGGTAACTTGGTTCCACGTGATGTGGCATCTCGTAACGCAAAAGAACAATGCGATGCAGGCTTTGGTGTAGGTACAAGTGGCTTAGCTGTATTCCTAGATTTTGCAGATGCAATCAAACGTTTGGGTGAAGATACAGTTCGCGCTAGATACGGCAACTTGTTTGATATGTATGCACAAATCACAGGTGAAAATCCGTATGCAGAACCCATGCGTATTTACCCAGCGGTACATTATACCATGGGTGGACTTTGGGTTGATTACAACTTATCGACAACAATACCTGGTTTGTATGCATTAGGTGAAGCCAACTTCTCGGATCACGGTGCAAACCGTTTAGGAGCTTCGGCTTTAATGCAAGGCTTAGCAGATGGGTACTACGTTATCCCAAGCACAGTAAGTGATTACTTAGCAACGATTGGACCGAAACCTATTGATAAAAACCACCCCGCATTTGCAGAAGCAAAAGCAAAAGTGGAAGCACAAACAAAAAAATTACTAAGCATAAAAGGAACTAAAACGGTTGCTGAATACCACCGTGAATTAGGTCTTATCATGTGGGAATACTGCGGAATGGCTCGTAACGATGCTGGCTTGAGAAAAGCACAAGTATTGATTCAAGAATTACGTGTAGATTTCTGGAAAAATGTGAATGTAACGGGAACAAACGAAGAACTAAACCAACAATTAGAACGCGCAGGTCGTGTAGCTGATTTCCTTGAGTTAGGTGAATTGATGGTTGTAGATGCATTGGCACGTGCAGAATCTTGTGGAGGTCACTTCCGTGAAGAATCTCAAACAGAAGAAGGCGAAGCATTACGTAAAGATGATGAATACTGCTACGTTTCTGCTTGGCAATACACAGGCGAAAACCAGCCTGAAGTATTACACAAAGAAGAATTGAATTTTGAAAATGTTAAATTAACTCAAAGAAGTTATAAGTAATATGTCAGGTCACATGAATTTAACGTTAAAGGTTTGGCGTCAGAAAGATGCGAAATCTACTGGAAAGCTTGAAAATTACGAAGCTAAAGATATTTCTCCAGACATGTCATTTCTTGAAATGATTGATGTTGTAAATGAGAGTTTAATCAAAAAAGGTGTAGAACCGATTGCATTTGATCACGATTGCCGCGAAGGTATTTGTGGTGCATGTAGTATGTACATCAATGGTGAAGCGCACGGACCGAAGAGAGCAATCACTACGTGCCAATTGCACATGCGTAGCTTCCACGATGGCGAAACCATTACAATCGAACCATGGAGAGCAAATGCCTTCCCTGTAATTAAAGATTTAGTAGTAGATCGTTCTGCATTTGACCGTATCATACAAGCAGGTGGTTATGTTTCTGTAAACACAGGTGTAACGATTGATGCAAACTCCATTCCTATTGAAAAAGAAATTGCAGACGATGCAATGGATGCTGCAGCGTGTATTGGTTGCGGTGCCTGTGTAGCTGCTTGTAAAAATGCCTCTGCTACCCTTTTCTTATCTGCAAAAGTTTCTCAATTAGCATTGTTACCACAAGGACAAGCTGAAAGACAAATACGTGTAGAAGCAATGATTGATCAAATGGAAGAAGAAGGTTTTGGTAACTGTACCAACACGGAAGCGTGTTCTGCAGTATGTCCAAAAGAAATCGGACAGCATCACATTGCGCGTATGAACAGAGAATTTTTCGGTGCGAAGTTGTCGTCTCCAAAAAAATAGTTTCCTCTTTTAAGAGTATTGTATAGTAAAAAGTCCCGCTTGTTAGCGGGACTTTTTTTATTGAACAGGATTGAAGAGATAGAAGTTGATGGACAGCATTTATTGACTGTGTTAGCCCTGACCTGGAGCACACCATAGCCGTCAACATAAGAAAATTGTCAACACCGATGAAAGGTGGTTGGTAGTTTACGCAAAAGAACAATTTCGCATTATCTATAATACTGCTGCGTAAACGTACCAAACCACGGCATGTTTAGAGTCTATTGAAAATAAGCCGTGGTTCGGTACGTTTAAGTGTTTGTTCTCTATGTTTAACCACTACTAATTATTACACTTAAACTACCAACCACTAAAGTATGAAATGCAAATCACTTAAGTTCACGGCTATAGTGGTACACACTAGCCGTCAACCCTACCCATAGAATGTGACACACAGTCCATCTTTGCAATCTTTGTTCCAACGACCGAGCTTAAAAGACCAAAATGTAATTAGTGATACCTACATATGGTTATTACACGTTAAAGCATTAATATTGAACCGTACCAACTTATTAAATAATGATACCCCTAATATCAATTTTATTGTTTGTAATTTTTCTTTTTTTATCAAGCATTCATTTCTATTGGGCGATAGGTGGGCGCTGGGGAAGCGAAGCGGTTTACCCAACCATGGACGATGGGATTAAACCAAAAATGCCGGGAGTTGTTCCTACCTTAATTGTAGCAGTTGGATTACTATTTATGGGTCTTTTTATTTTATTAAAAGCAGGATTTATAGCTGTTTCAATACCTTTATGGATTAGCAGTTACGGATTATGGATCCTTGCAGCAATCTTCACAATACGAGCAATCGGTGATTTTAAATATGCTGGTTTTTTCAAGAAAATTAAACATACAACATTTGGTCAGCAAGACACGAAATATTATTCGCCCTTATGTCTTTTAATTGTTGTTTTGATATTGATATTAGAATTAAATTCGTAATAAGTATCCATTAATAATATTGGTGTATACCAAGTTGCTGTCTTCATAAAATTAGTTTTAATATGTTGTTTTTAACATCAATAGACTGGATAGTTAACTCGTAGCTTAATATCAATAGTCGTAGAAACAGATCTTGAGCAACTATTAGAACTGCAAACATCCTGTTATTTAGAGGAAGCCATTTTATATAATGATTTTACAATTCCTCCTGTAACACAAACCTTGGCGTCCATTAAACTTGATTTTCGGAAGGAAGTATTTCTAAAAATCGAATTCGATAGAAATATCATAGGCTCTGTTCGAGGATATGTAGAATCAAACACGTGTAAAATTGGAAGGCTTCTAGTTCACAAAGATTTTAGAAATCAAGGACTCGGAAAAGCCTTAATGAACGGTATTGAATCACATTTTAATAGTCCAAACCGCTTTGAATTATTTACGGGTTTCAAGAGCACAAAAAACATATTACTCTACAAAAAATTGGGGTATTCTGAATATAAAAAACAATATATACACGAAGAACTCAGTTTAGTTTTTCTTGAAAAAATCAATACGCAGTAATTGTCTTATAAAAATAAAACTTAGCACAAATAGGCTTTACTATCGTTTAACACAAAAAAATGCATTACCATTGATGCATCAAATAAACTTCTCTTATTAAATCATAAAGGACTTTAAATTAGTTTGGGACGTAATCTAAACCCGAATCTAAATGCTGTTGGGTCTTTTCTGGTCAACGATATAAAATATATTTTGGACTATTTTCAATTTAGAATTGGTGTAATTTCCTGTGTGTCCCTGAAACCAATATAAATAAGGGTTCAGACAATGAGTATACATTTTCGCCCTTTTTCTGAACTGGGATTTATTGGATTGAATGGGTAAGACAGGAGATTTTGTTAAAATGTAAGCTATTTAAAATACGCTCAAATTTTTCATAAAAAACATATAATTACACGTTAAGTTAGTTGAATGTTTTTTGTACATTATACCCTTCAACCAAATTAAACTTTTATCTATGAAATTTTTATTCCCCTTTTTATTATTTATTGCAAGCGCATTTCATACTAGTTTCGGTCAAAAACTAAGACAAGAATACCAAACCAAAATCAACATATTCATTGGGCATGTGATTAATAACAATAGCAAAGAGATTGCGAAAATGATTTCTTATCCATTAAAACGAGATTACCCAATTCCCGATATTAAAACCAAAGAAGATTTCATTTTAAGATATGATGAAATCTTTGATGACTCGTTGAAAAATTTAATCATAGATTCGGATGCTGCAACAGATTGGTCAGAAATGGGCTGGAGAGGGATTATGTTGAATCGTGGTGAGGTTTGGATGGATACCGAAGGGAAAATAATTGCGATCAACTATCAATCTAGCCTTGAAAAAACAAAACAAAAAAATATCATCAAAGCAGATAAAAAGAAGTTATATCCTACTTTAACCGAATTTAAAAATCCAGAGTATGTATTAGAAACTGCAAAATTCAGAATACGTATTGATCAATTAAACAATGGCAAATACCGGTATGCCTCTTGGCCTATTTCCAAACCGATGAGCGAAAAACCCGATTTGATTTTAACCAATGGCGAAGTATTTATGGATGGCAGTGGTGGCAATCATCATTTTGAATTTAAAAACGGAATCTATACCTATCAATGTTTTATTTGGCGCCTAAGAGGAAGTGATACATCACCCGCTGATTTAAGTGTACTTAAAAATGAGGTAGAAATTTTATCTCAGAGTGCAGTGATTGTTGAGTGAGAGAGGATCATTATCCATTATCATAAATAACACACCACCCTCTTTTCGTTATAACAAACATTCAAGGTTTTATTTAAAAAGCAGACAATGTTAAATTTATTACCAGCTATTGTTTTTACTACTGAAAGAATTGATATTTAAAGAGTAGCTTATTATTAATTAAGAATGAACATATCAATAGCCGTAGAATCAGATCTTGAGCAACTATTAGAACTGCAAAAAGCATGTTATTTAGAAGAAGCCATTTTATACAATGATTTTACAATTACTCCATTAACACAAACTTTTGCATCCATTCAGCTAGATTTTCAAAAAGAAGTATTTTTTAAAATGGAATTCGATGGGAAAATTATAGGTTCTGTTAGAGGACACGTTGAATCAGATACATGTATAATTGGTAAGCTATTTGTACATAAAGAATTTCAAAATCAAGGATTAGGAAAAATCCTTATGAAAAGTATTGAAGCACATTTTGAAAAGACAAAACGCTTCGAATTATTTACTGGTTACAAAAGTGAAAAGAATCTGTTGTTATATAAAAAGCTAGGTTATTCTGAATATAAACAACAATATGTACATAAAAATCAATGTCGTTTAGTTAAGGAAATTTAAAATAAAATTGATAATTTTACAATAC